>SVDS01000023.1 GCA_015057715.1 Paenibacillaceae bacterium | reverse complement strand
GCTTCTGCTGACAGATCAACCGATTTCTGCAGCCGGATCATATCTAATTTACCATCAAATGATGCAAGGAAATGTAAAATATGATCATTTATCTTCTTAATTTGAAACAGTTGCTGTAAGCTGTCCCACGCTTCAACTTTATACCGGACATGTGATTCCTTCATTGCCGTCACCTTATAATTTTCCTTCCATCGGACTTCCTATATTTGTATATGCTCTTTTTCCTGATTATACCACGTAATTTGAGTTCTGCTCCTATATTCTTACATTTCTTCAGGACATGCCATGCCAAGCAGACCACAGGCATCCAAAATGACGCGTTGAGCCAGATCTGTCAGAACAATCCTTGCCTGCTTTGTGCTCTCTTCTGCCTGTAAAATTGGACATTCGTGATAAAACTTATTAAATGCCACAGCGACTGTTACTAAATATCTTGCAATAACAGAAGGTTCATAACGCTCAGCCGCCTTTTTTACGGCTTCCTCATAACCGGAAAGTGCTTTGATCAGTGCGTAACCCATGTCTTCCGTCAATGCATGAAAATCAATGTTCTCATAATTGGCTTCCTTACTATTTTTTCTCATTATGCTTTTGGCTCGAGCATAGGTATACTGAACGTAAGGGCCTGTAGTTCCATCAAAGCTTAAGACAGCTTCCCAGGAAAAATCAACGTTTTTTATTCTCTGATTAAACAAATCATGAAAAATAACTGCGCCAATTCCTATTTTTTCAGCCGCCTGTTCTTTCTCTTTTAAATCCGGATTTTTCTCCTGAATTGCTTGTAATGCACGTTCAATAGATTCATTTAGGATATCCTCTGCATATATAATGTTGCCGCTGCGGGTAGACAATTTTGCTCCTTCCAGGCTTACCAAGCCATAAGGAACATGAATCAGAGTATCTGCCCAGTTGTATCCCATTACTTCAATTGCTTTAAATACCTGCTTAAAATGCAAGCTCTGCTCCAATCCTGTTACATAGATACAACGGTCAAAGTGATACGTTTCCTTCCGATATAAAATAGCAGCTATATCCCTGGAATGATAGATGGAACTGCCATCGCTTTTGGTTATAAGACATGGCGGCATATCAAATTCTGACAAATCAACAATATCGGCTCCCTGGCTCTTCTTTAACAACCCTTTGCTTTTCAGTTCTTCTACTAAAGCAGGCACTTTATCCCGATAAAAGCTTTCGCCGGCATAAGAATCAAAGCTAATCCCCAGCAGATCATACACACGGGAATATTCCTTTAAACTAATCTCCTTAAACCAGTTCCATATTCCAATCGCCTCCTCATCGTTTTGCTCCATCTTTACAAACCAGTTTCTGGCCTGGCAAAGCAATTCAGGATCTTTTTCTGCCTCTATATTAAATTTTACATAAATCCGAAGTAATTCCTCTATTCCCTTTTCTTTTACGTTTTCTTCATCACTCCACTTTTTATATGCCACAATCAGCTTTCCAAACTGGGTTCCCCAATCGCCTAAATGATTGATGCGGACAACGTGAAATCCCAGTTTTTCATAAATATGATACAGGGAATTGCCAATGACTGTAGTACGTAAATGTCCCACATGAAAATTTTTTGCTATATTGGGGGAGGAATAATCCATACAGATGGTTTTGCCTGTTCCGGTCTTTATAAGTCCGAAATCTGGGCTTTTCAATTTATTAATCCAGTACTTTACGTATTGATCACGTTTCATAAATAAATTCAGGTATCCATTCACCGCCTCTGATTTTTCAATCCCCAGTTCCGCCTGTACTTCCTCCATAGAGGCTTTCAGCTCTTGTGCAATCCAGGCTGGACTTTTATGCATTACTTTCGCAAAAGAAAAGCATGGAAGTGCAAAATCTCCCATTTTGTCATCCGGAGGTATTTCTATAACCATTAACACCTCCTGTTCACTTACATTCTCCAGACTTTTTGCAATCCATTTGCAGATTTCTTCTTTCATAGTTGACCTCCATATCTTCATTTTCTATAAAATAATAAAAAAAGAACCGCAACAGATCAGCATATGCTGAAACGATTACGGTTCTGCTATAAACTATGAACCGCACAGAAACAAGACGTATCAATCCTGCAACCATGCGAGTGTACTTTGCATCAGTTACAAGAGTTTACGTCTATCTCTGCGTCTTAAGCTGTTCATGTAAAATGTATTCATAGTTTATTCCCTCTCAAAAATATTGTTTTCATTCTACTTTAAAAAAACTGTTTTTGCAAGTACTAATATAGCGATTATATAATTCCATCTTTCCTCCCCTTTTCTACGGCCATCATACGGGAGGAAACACCAAGTTTTCCAAAGATACTGAGTACATGAGTCTTCACCGTTGCCTGGGAGATACAGAGGTTCTTAGCAATCTCCCGATTGGTGATTCCAAGAGACAGCTGGCTTAATACCTCCTGTTCACGGGCGGACAGCATCTCCGTACTGCTTTCCTTAAAGGTCTGCCCTCCACAGATCACTATAATGTCACTTAAGAATGAGACCTCCTCAGGACTTAATAATTGTTTTCCTGCTGTTTTCTCATATAATTCCTTCATCAAAGGCAACAGTGTAACCCGGTCTAGGTAAAACGGCATAAGAATCCGGTCTTTATGCGAATAATGAATCGCTTCAACCAGAAGATTATTGATTTCCCGCTGGCCCCCTTCTTTCTTCGGTATTCGGGATAGCATCACTATTTTCAGTATGTCAGCTTCTGCAAGACGAAGCTTATTATGATGGAGACGGGAAGCCGCCAGTATGTCTTCGGTTTCTTTAAAAGCCACTTCAGTTTCGCCGCGCTGAAACAGGATTCGGGCACGAAGCAGTTTCATAAACGGCTGCTGCCTGTATTTCTTTGAATCTTCCAGCTCATTTAAAAAGCGTTCAGACAGATCTTCCGATAGCCTGTCAATACAGGCAAGCTCATAGAGCAAACGTCCCAGCGAGAGTACACTATAGTTGGGATATTCCGATAAAATCCCTTCTACATAAGTAACAGCTGTATCATTTTCACCGCACAGGAACTTCATTTCAGCTATGTGATAGGCCAATGTCATATCAGTAATATCCGCATGTATATGGCGCTCAGTAAGTATCTGCCCGACTTGTTCCAACACATTCTTTGCCTGATCCAGTTCCATTCTGCGTATATAAACGCCTGCCAGTCCGAAATAATAGTTGGTATCAATTCCCATTAACCCATTGACTGTTTTCATTATCTCTTTGGATTTGGCATAGCAGGGAAAGCAGTCATTCAGCCGTCCCATTTCTTCGTAAACCTGACTCAGCTGATTATAAGCGAAAAAGCCGATAAATGAATTTAAATCGGCAGCAATCTTAATCCCCTTTAAGATGCAGGCTTCCGCTTCCTCATATTTCATACGGTCCAGTAATGCACCAGCATTTTCAATGAGCAGGACCCCTTTCATTACAGGTCCAAACGGAATTTGTTCCATTTGCTCCTGGGTCAGCGCAGGACACTGGGGCAAAATTCCGTCTTTGGTGGTAAAATAGATTTGAGCAAAGTCAACAAAACGAAATAAGTCTGAATCCTGATAGAGTTCTTTGAATTTTTCATAAATATCATGGCATCGTTCTGTATTAATATTGCCCAGATTATAAAGAAAGCACTGGGCAGCAAGATCTGCATCCTGAAATAACAGCTCTATGGGAACACGGTCAAGATAACTCCAGGCTTCTATCCTGCCTTCCATTAATTTGGTGATACGAAGGACTTCATTATAATTACCTGCCTCACAGTGTTCCTGTAAAGCTTCCTCATAATCTTCTCTTTTTTCAAATGCTTCTGCCGTTATTTTGTAACATTCTGCTCTTTGCTCATCTGGGAGACAGAAAAACTGCTGCTTTAAGTATTCCGATAAAATGTTGTGGTAACGATAAATTCCGTTCTGCTCATCCAGGCAGATGATGAATAGATTTTTTTCCATAAATCGTTCCATCAGCTGGTTAAAATCCTGTTTAGTAAGGTTTTTAAACAGCTTTTGGCAAATCTCCGCATCAAAATAGGAAAGATATCCTGTTTTAATTAAAAACTCCTGCTCCTGTTTCGTAAGAGCACCAATGATCTCACGAGTCAGATACTGAGAAGCAATTCCTCCTCCCGCACGCAGCAGCTGCCCGGAATATTTACCGGCTGCCTTTGCTGCTGCCGCAAGCTGCAGACCTCCGATCCAGCCTTCCGCATAATGATTTAACTGATTCAGCTCCTCCTCGCTGTCTGCCAGCCTCATCGTATCTTTCAGAAAAGCAATCCCTTCTTCCGTGGTCAGCTGCATTTGTTTCCCGTCAATAAACAGCAAACGGCCGGATACCGCCAGCGGACCTAAATAGACAGGTGGGTCCTCCCGTGACAGCATGAAAAAATGAAAATTGGCTGGCATTGCTTCAATAAAAAACTCAAAGGTTTTAATAAGTGCCTCATCGCCAATGTATTGGACATCATCAAGCACCATGTAATATTCCTCATCGCCCCACAGCTGGTTAATCAGGGGAATCAGCAGATTCTCCATATACTTGGTATCCGGATTTGTTCTTAACAAATTAAAAAGACTTCCTTCATCCTTTAAAAAAGGACTGATTGCTGCTGTAAAATATAGCCAGAAGGAATACACATTGGTGTTGGTAGAATCCAGTGACAGCCAGCATATATTTTTCAGTTTCTTCTCTTGTATAAAGGATGAAAGCAGAGTTGTTTTGCCTGTACCGGCACCGCCGCTTAAAAAAATAATACTCATATCCCCACACTTAGAAAGCTGTTCAAATAACCTCTGACGCACGATGTAATTTTTCCGGGGGGCCGGTATTTTTATTTTTGTAGTAAGAAGTAATATGTCTGAGGAATGCTCCATTTTTTATTCACCTGTCATGTATTTGTTCCTATTATTGTAATCCAGGTCGTCCGCTTTGACAAGAAATGTCTCGCATTCATACCCTTTTTATATATTTCATCCGTAAACTGGCACAGGAAATCATAAATAAAACCATAGAAAAAGCGATCACATATACAATGCTAAAGCTGTGATGCCATGCCTCCCCTCGTTCCAGGTATTCAACAAAATCCATCAACTGCTTTTGAGGCAGTAATTTAATGATTGTATCTAATACTATATTCTTTTTACCAAAGAAATAAAAAGTTCCTGCAAGCATGGATGATAAGACGACAATGGATCTGCCAAGCATGGAAGCATTATCTGGTTTACTGATCAGTGTATTTAACAGCAGGGCGAAGGAAATACCAAAAAAGCTCATTACCAAAATCAGACCTGCGTACTGCAATAGTGTAAAACCAATGTTAAATCCCAAAAATTTTAATAAAATAAGCAGTATATATTCAGGCAGAAGCATGGAAAGGCAGAAAATGCAGTGAGCCCCAAGATAACCGCCAAAAGAAACGGGCGCTGCTGTGATCCGACGCAGCTGTCCCTGCTCTTTGTCATCTGCAAAAGCAAACAGATTTGCAAAAACCTCCATTAAAAGAAACATCATCATAAATCCAATTATATTAGCGCCAACACCACGGGTGGTTCTACTCCCTTTCAGGGGGGCGTCCGGATTACGCAGCATTGCTTCAATCATATTTTTATAATCATCATTGCGGAGTGTTTCGATCTCATAATTACCATCTTTGCCAATTGTCACAAAAGCATCATATTTCTTCTCTACCAGTGCAGAAACAGGGGGCTTTACTGCTGAAACAACCATATCAAATTCTTTAGAACCTTTTGGTATTTCCTCCGCGGATTTGTCTGTTACCAAAACAATATGACCTCTCACCTGTTGTACACCCGTCAGATGAACTGCCAGCACCATGGAGGCAAGGGTAAATGCTGTTAATAAAATAAACATAGACAGGCGGGGAATCGTCCGCTCATAAATATTTTTAATGGTAGTGAAAAAGGTTCTCATATATAATCCTCCGTTCTGAAACATAATTTACATCCTGATGTCAGCAGTACAGAGAGCACCAGCGCAGTAATAAATACCGGCCAGAAATATCTCAGACTGCTATCACAGGACAAGGTAAAGAAAGCTTCATTGAGCCATCTTACCGGTGATATTTTCGTAATAAAGGCCATCAGGCTTCCCATTCCGTCAAGTGAGAAAAACGTACCTCCCAAAAAACAAAGCAGATTAATTACGGTACTCAGCAATGTGCTGGTGGTTTCTTCACAATGGAACACACAGCAAAAAAAGATTCCAAAAGCAGATGCCGCTAATTCTACTGGCGCCATTAAAAGAACAAAAAACACCGGATTGCTTCCAAGGCTCACATGAAGAAGCGGACACAAAACCAGCAGCAGTGATGTATGCAGGACATAATTAAAAAGAAAGGAAGCTACCATTTTGGAAAAATAAACGCAGAAACTCCCCACAGGAGAATAAATAATCCGAAGGTTGGCCCGCTTGATATCCCGTTCCATAAAACAGTTTGAAGCAGTCATTGCCCCATTTAACATGCCATAGACAATAAGAGAAACGGTATAGTACTGATAGGCTGTCTTACTCTCTGAATAATCCCCTTCGCACAAATAACCGAGAATCAATATTAACAGACCTGCAAAAACAGTGTTATACCCTACCAGAACCGGATTTTTAAATAAATTAACCAGATCCATTTTTAAAATTGTTATAAAACGACGCATGGAAACTCTCCTCTCTCAGTCGCGCAGCTTACGTCCTGTCAGCTTTAAGAAAACTATCTCAAGACTTGCTGCTTCACTTGTAATATTGCGTATTTTTTCACCGTGATCACTTAACAGGGCGATAATCCGGTCAAGATTTTCTACTCCTTTTAGAGATGTGATCTCAAACGTATTACCATCAATTTTTACAGACTTAACACCTTCCACAGAAAAAAATTCATCATGTCCCATGGTTCCGTTTTCCTCCACCTCTATGATGTATCTCTTTTCATTCTGAATATCCTCTTTCAAACTCTCTTTGGTCCCTTCAGCAAGAATGGTTCCATGATCCATAATGATGATCCTGGAAGAGATCACTTCCACTTCTTCCATGTAATGAGTCGTATAAATAACTGTCATTCCCTGATTCTGAAGCTTTTTAATGGAAGAAAGAATATGATTCCGGCTTTGTGGATCAATTCCAACTGTGGGTTCATCCATAATGACCAGCTCCGGGTGGTGGGTGATGGCACATGCAATATTAAGACGCCTCTTCATTCCCCCTGAGAATGTCTTCACCTTATCCTTTCTGCGGTCCTGCAAACCAGCAAAGAGAAGTGCCTCCTCTACGGCATCGTTCAGTCTGCTGCCATAAAGTCCGTAAAGAGAAGCAAAAAATCTTAAGTTGCTTTCTGCGCTTAATTCTTCATAAAGCGCTATATCCTGAGGGACAATACCAATGGACTGTTTGTAGCTTCGCAGTTTCTTACTGATTCTATCACCCTTAAAGCGAATCTCCCCCTCATCACTTCCAAGTACAGCGGTGAGAATGTTAATGGTAGTACTTTTTCCCGCTCCATTGGGACCTAAAAAACACAGCACCTCTCCCCGGCGTATCTCAAAACTGATTCCTTTTAAAACAATATGATCTTTAAAACTCTTTTTCAAATTGCTGACTGTCATTAGATGATCCATAACATTTATCTCCTTTTTGTTTGCTACGGATATCATACGGGATTACAACAATAAAAAAATCAACCGTTTGGCTGATTGTACCGGTTGATTTTTTATTGTTGTGTAACGCTTATATGACTCATACCATGATGAGAGCCTGGCAAATTCCAGATATAAAACATAATGAAAGAATAGCCATTAAAGCCAAAAGAACAATCTTACCTGTTAATATAAATAACTTATACATCGAAGCATCCTCACTTACCATTTCATATCTTATCCACATCATAGAAATTAGCAGGGTTCTCTGTCATCATGCGGATTAATTCCTGCCGGCTCATTCCGTTGGCAGTGCAATAGGGAATAAATTCATCAAAGATGGATGTACAGGGATGATGTTCCAGGGACTCTTTCCCCTCTGAATAGAAGTCGTAATCCTGGGACAGAAGCACCTTATGGCTGTAATTAAGTGATATAATATAGTTTAACAGCTCAAACTCCCGGGCACTTGTTCCCTTCCTTATATTATCAATACCAATCCACATACCCTTTTTTGCTGCCAGTTCCACTGTTTCTCTGTTCGCATCCCGATCTGCATGCGCCCAAAGAAATTTATTGTAATCTGCATTTACCCCATCCAGGACCTGTATCACTTCATGAACCATCTCTGCCTCCAGGATATGGCAGTGAACAGGAATACCTGTCTCTTTGCTGGCTCTCACCGCCGCAATCAGCATAGCCTTATCGGCACCAGACAATTTCCCCTTGTCAAGCAGCAGTTTGATGTGTCCCGGACGTATCACAATATCATCTATGGTATCCAGACCTTCTTTAAAATCCTTGATCCATCGGTTTGCCAGCTGTTCTTCAAAATGATCCGGAAACACATCGTAAAGCTGTTTTGTCATGTTCCATCCCGTGCACGGAATAATATGCATATCTGTCTGTTCTGATAACATTTTTAACAATTTGACATTCTGCCCTCCAATTGGAGGTGACGTTTCCACAATACTCGTTCCGCCTCTTGCTTTTATATCAAGCATAACAGGTACAATATAGTTCCTGTCTGATTCCATGGTTTCCACCTGATACTTTTTGTCAAAATACATGGTGTTTGCTAAAAACTCATCTGCCTCCCACTTAATATGTTCATGCCCCAAAGTAATTCCAAGTTCTTCTTTATAAATAGGTCCTCTTGCCGTATAAATCATATAGATACCTCCCGATTGCCTGTATCGGCATTTCTTTTTGTTACATCAGCATAACAAATAAACTCTGACATAAGAGTGTCAGAGTTTAAATAGATCATTTTAGATGGGCGGATATAAATTCTTTTGATAATTCAGCTATTTTATCAGCATGGGACCAGTGAAGATAATGTTCCCCGGCAAGCGTTTCTACTTTTTGTATGGAAGGATTGGTTATTAATTGTTGATGAAGCGAGATCCAGTCTTTATTCGTATCTTCTGATTCATTTGCTAAAATGGCAAGAACAGGGAGATTATCCGGATATTTTACATCATATAATTCTTCTGTGTTTTTATTTACCCTGTTAAATTCATTTATTACAGATACATTTACACTGTTCCACGCTGTGGCCATTTTTTTAATTTTAATCTGCTCTTCCGTGTAATCCTTATTTTTGTTCTTAGTATCCTCAGCCTCCGGCGAAAGATATGTGACGTCCCTAATAATGCCAAATGTATTAAGCAAAGTTAAGCTGTGAGACATATCGGGATCTTTATTAATTTTTGTCTGATTTGGCACTGACTCATCGATTCCAATGATTGCCTCCACTTCATCAGGGTATTTAATGGCATAATACATGGAATAAATACCGGATATTGAGTGAGGCATTAAAATATATGGTCCCTTTATTTCTAATTGGTTCAGCGCAGTCCGTATTTCATTTACAATATTTTCATTGGAACGCTCTGCTTTTATTGTATCACTGAAACCATAACCAAAGTATTCAAGAATTACAACTTTATAATCCGCACTCAGTCGATCTGCCAGAGGCATAAAATCTGCGATCGGTGATGCAGTTCCCAAACCGCTTAATAAAACAATGGTTTTTTCTCCCTGGCCGGTCACATATGCCTGCATGTGCTTTCCATCTATATCAATGGTTTGTCCGATTTTATATTTCTTTTTTTCCATTGATGTAAGAATATTGTGAGTTAACGCTGAGATGATTAAAAGGCCAGCTATGATTATAAAGAACCATAGTATTATTTTCCCGGTTATTCTAATTGCTTTCTTCATCTGATAAGCTCCTTTTTGATACATCCAGATACTTTTCGGATAACGCATTACTTAACTGCTTTATTTCTTCCATGAATTCTTCTGGCTTTAAAGCAGTCACCTTTTCCGGATGGCATAGAACCAGTTTACATATTTCATCCTTATAAGGAGTACTGACCGTAAGATGTATTTTGCTGTCTATGGATTGGGTCACGGCATTCTGGAGATAAACATCATCCTTGATAATCCTGTAAAGAGCCGGATCTATAAGCAGTTCATACGTATTCCACCGAAACTTATCGTGCTCTGGTACAGACAATTCCCTGTTTATAAAATGATTTTCTTCATCCACGCATGTAATTGATACGATTCGGTCAAGCCGGAACGTTCGCTTTTCTTTTCTCAAATGACAGTAGCCGTTTATATACCACCCTCCATCTCCAAATTGCAGCTCTATAGGTGAAAAACGCCTGGATTCTGTGGCATTCCGCTCTGGGTGGTAATAACTAAGCTGCAGATCGCAGGATTTAAACAGTGCCTCTAATATGGGCTTTAGAACATCATCTGCGTAGCCTTTGGGTATTATCCGCAAGATATCAAAATTTATGTGTGATATAGCCTGGGAAGCCTTTTGCCTTTCTTCATCCGGTAAAACATTCAGCAACTTGCCGCTTAGCAGGTTATAATCTGCGGCCATGTTGGGGATACGAAACTCTTCTCCAGCCTTTAACACCATCAAAAGCATTAATAATTCCTGCTCACTAAGTTTTATACTTGGCAGAAAATAGGAAGAATCTATCTCGTACCCCCCTCCCAGCCCCTCGTAGGAAATAATGGGGACATGAAGCTGGCTGAGCGCATCAATATCTCTGTAGATCGTCCGCTCGCTCACATCAAAATAATCCGCCAGCTCTTTGGCAGTCATTTTTCTCCGCATTCGTAACAAATGAGTGATTCCATTCTGTCTTTCCGTTTTTTTCATTCCATTTACTCTCTATTCATTTTCATTTGAGATACATTCAATATCATACCATTCTAATGAAATAATTGAAATAATTATTAAAAGATGGTATGCTACCAGAGGTAATCTCGAAAACTGTTATTAGTGGAAACAATATTAACAATACAGTGATGGGATGCCGCATATTACATGGAGGACTTACATGATAAAATTTGATAACCTGTCTTACTCATTTCCGCAGAAAGACTTATATGATAACATTTCGTTCACTTTAGAAGACGGCCAGCACTGCGCCTTTATAGGAACCAGCGGAAGCGGAAAAAGTACGCTGATTCATATCCTTATGGATCCTGATAAATATATGTATGATGGAAAACTGGAGATATCTCCCAATTGCAGAATTGGATATGTAAGCCAGTTCTATGAACGAGACGATGCAGAGGATATAACGGTTGCCCAATATATTGGTGCGGAATTTACAAAGCTGCAAAACGAAATAACATCCATCTGTACTGAGATGGAAACTTCATCAGACATTGATAATCTCCTGGAAAAATACCAGCAGGCTCTGGATGCCTTTCAGGCAATTGACGGAGATAATTTTGAAACCAATATGAATAAGCAGTTAGGTCTGGCAGACTTGGGAAAGCTGGAAAATCTTCCTGTCTCCCAGCTCAGCGGGGGCGAGTTCAAGCTGGTCCAGGTAATAAAGGAGATGCTGACTCAGCCTAATTTAATTATTATGGATGAACCCGATGTCTTTCTGGATTTTGAGAATTTAAATTCTCTTAAAAACCTGATCAATTCACATAAGGGCACTATGCTGGTTATTACACATAACCGGTATTTATTAAATCATTGTTTTAACAAGATTATTCACCTGGAAAATAAACTGCTTCAGGAGTTTGACGGCCGGTATATTGATTATAACTTCACTTTGCTGCAAAAGAAAATTGAACTACAGGAACTGGCTGTGGCTGACACTGAAGAAATCCAGAGAAATCAGATTATCATTAACAATTTAAGATCACTGGCTACCACACACACAGAAGCAGCCAGAGGAAAATCCTTAAAAGCGAGAAAGAAAATCCAGGAACGGTTAATCGCCCGAAGAATTCAAGCACCATTTGTAGAGATCAAACAGCCGGATATTCACTTCACCGTTGCCAAAGAGCTGGAAGATGCAATCGTATTAACTGTGAAAGATTACAGTGTGTCATTTGATGAAATGCTTCTCAACGATGTTAACTTTGAAATCAAGTCCACAGATAAAGTTGCCCTGATCGGCCCTAATGGAACCGGAAAAACTACATTACTCCGGGATATCTATAAAAACAGCAAGGATTCCATAGAGATCAATGAAATCATTCAGACAGCCTTTTTGTCCCAGCTTCAGGGTGAAATGCTAAATGAGTCTGAAACAGTATTGGATTATTTTTTCAGCCTTGGGTTTCAGACCTACGATGAAATCAGCTCCTATCTTTCCAACTATACATTTGATGAAACAGTCCTTCATCAAAAAATTGGTGCCCTGTCCGGCGGCGAAAAAAATATACTTCAATTAGCTAAAATTTCTGCTGGTAAAGCAGACCTGCTGCTTCTTGATGAACCTACCAGCCATCTGGACACCTACTCACAAATAGCATTGGAACAAGCTATTACAGACTACAAGGGTGCAGTTTTAATGATCTCCCACGATTTTTATACCATCGTAAATTGTGCGGACTATGTCTTAATCATTGATGATAAGACAATCCGGAAAATGAGCATGCGTAAATTCAGGCAAATGATTTATGCCAGACATTTTGATAAAGACTATTTAGAATTAGAGCAAAAGAAAAAGGCAGTTGAAACAAAAATCGAACTGGCCTTAAAAAACACCGATTTTGAACTGGCAAAGGGTTTATCTGAAGAATTAGAAGCTATTATTGAGCTCCTATAAATTACTGCCACACTTCTATTTCATATGATCCTGCCCCCATTGATACATCAGCTCCAATATTGGGATCAGGGTGCGTCCTTCTTCAGTCAGAGAATATTCCACACGGGGCGGTACTTCGTTGTATTGCTCCCTGTGGATTATACTGCTGGCTTCCAGTTCTTTTAGCTGCGCGCTTAATGTTTTATGTGCAATCGGGTGCAGTTCTCCCCACAATTTATTATATCGGATTATTCCAGCCTCATAAATCTTCCACAAAATGATCCATTTCCACTTTCCTTCTACAGCCGACATGGTGTAATACATGGGACAGCTGCTGTAATTTCCTTTAAAATCCGACATTCATTCCTCCCTGCTAACAAAAAAGTTAGTATCTAACAACAATGTGCATACTTCTCTTACTGAGTATAAGGATATATAATTTATCTGTAAAAATCAAGTAGGAGGATATAAATATGAAAGTGATTGCAATCAATGGAAGTCCCCGGAAGGATCACAACACGGCTATTCTGCTTAAGAAAGCACTGGATGGCGCGCAGGCAAATGGAGCTGAAACAGAACTTATCAATTTATATGATTTAAATTATAAGGGTTGTACCAGCTGTTTCGCCTGTAAGAGAAAGGATGGACCAAGTTATGGATCATGTGCCTGGAAGGATGATCTAAGCCCTATTCTTTCGAAAATCAAAGAGGCTGACGCCATTATCCTGGGATCACCCATCTATCTTTGCGATGTAACCGGACAAATGCATGCCTTTTTGGAACGCCTTATTTTCCCCTATGTCACTTATACGGAGGATTACAAAAGCCTCTTTGAACGAAAAATCAAGACCGGGGTTATTTATACCATGAATGTAACTGCCGAACAGATGGAGGAACGGGGCTTTCGTTCAACATTAGACGGTATCGAAAGCTTCCTTAAAAGGGCCTTTGGGTATAGTGAATCACTTTTCTCCTATGATACTTATCAGTTCGACAATTATGAAAAATATGTTGTGACCGTTTTTGATGAGCATCATAAAGCTATGGTCAGGGAAAACCAGTTTCCAAAGGACTGCCTCATGGCTTATGATATGGGAAAGCGTTTTACCATGCAGTAAATTTTCATTAACTCCATGAATGTTTAGACAATATATTGACTTTATTCTATTACAGGAGTATTCTTATGATAAATAGACATTGTATTGTCTTTTTATCATAAGGAGGATTCATCATGAAAGTAGAAGTAGAGAATCAGGAAGCATTGGTAGATGAAAAAGTCAGGATCAGAATTTTCGATTTACTCCCATACAGTCAGTTAAGGGTAAGTTTAAAAATGGAACTCCCCTGGTGCAGTAGGGAAGAATTCTCTTCATATGCTGTTTTTATTGCTGGCGAATCTGGAGAAATTGACCTGGATACTGCAATTCCTATAGAAGGAACCTACAAGACGGCTGACAGTATGGGACTTATCTATTCATTAGAACAAAATAAATCCCAAGGAAAGAATATTGGTGAACATATCTCGGTAGACAATCCCATTCTTATGAACCTGCTATTTGAAGCTTCTGCTGAAAAGAAAGAGGTACAGTTAAAAAGGCGTTTTAAAACAGATGATATTCAGATTAAACCGATTCACGGCGATTTTACGGGTCAGCTCTTTTATAAAAAGAACTCGGGAAATAAAACTATTTTAATGCTTGGCGGATCTGACGGACATATGGAAAGCCTGTATCTTATGGCGGCCCCCCTCGCCTCAAGAGGATTTAATGTACTGACTGTATCCTATTTTAATTCTGAGGGATTGCCGGAAAAACTGGAGGAAGTTCCGCTGGAATATTTCGAAAAGATTTTTAACTGGTTAGCAACCAGTAAAATTACTAATACAAAAGATATTTATATTCACGGTACTTCCAAGGGGGGAGAACTGGCTCTTCTATTGGCTTCCAGATATAAACAGATTAAGAAAGTCGTTGCAGTGGAGCCACATGCCTATTGTTTTCAGGCTCTTGACGGATTAACCAACGGAAAAAATGTATCTTCCTGGTCCTATCACGGAAAATCAATTCCATTTATTCAGGTAGATAACGATATTTTCTTTGAGGATCAAAAAAAGGATATGGAAAAAGGAATTCCGTTCGGTTTTACCAGCACTTACAGAAAAAGTATTGAAAAAGCGAAAAACCGTTGGGACGCACGTATAAAAGTGGAAAATTCACAAGCAGATATTCTTTTGATCTGCGGAGAAAAAGATAATATCTGGAACA
Source organism: Paenibacillaceae bacterium (assembly GCA_015057715.1). Taxonomy (GTDB): domain Bacteria; phylum Bacillota; class Clostridia; order Lachnospirales; family Lachnospiraceae; genus Lacrimispora. Next base: position 28,602 of record SVDS01000023.1, on the reverse strand, counting down.
GCCATGAAGCATGCAGGGAAATTATCAATCATTTGGAAAACTGTGATTACTCTCATCATTACGAAATAATGTCCTTTGAAAATATGGGGCATCCCCTGCCTATACCTTATATCATTCCATTAAACTTTACTTTAAATATGCCAATGGATGGCGGCGTTTTTACTTCTGGCGGAACTCTCGAAGGAAATGCCAAAGGCCAGTATGAGTCCTTTCAAAGAACAATTGAGTTCTTTCACCAGAATTCTTGACCGCTATCTCCCATGGATATATAATAATAGACAACATATTGATTATATACCATAAAAAATGTTAGTGAGGTTATGATAACTGCCATGGATTACGATAAAGAATTTAATCTATTATATCTGATGGAACAGGTTTATTCCTGTTTGATTTCTGTTTCAAACAAGCTTCAGGCAACCGGTGATAAATATAGCGAGCCGTTAACCTCCAGACAATATATGACTGCGCTTGCTATCCTTCATTTGCCGGAGGACGAAACAACAATCAATAATATTGCCGGTAAATTAGGGGCGACCAAACAAAATATGACCCAGCTGATAAACAGCCTTTGTAAAAAGGGCTTTGCCGAGATTATCCCCAGTCCCAAAGACAAAAGAGCCGTGAACGTGCATTTAACTGAATCGGGTCTCAAAACTTTAACAGACTGTGGCGTCAGTGTATCCATTGATTTTATGGCAGACACGTTTAAAGCTTTTGATGAAGAAGAACTTAAGACTCTGTGGAAGCTGCTGAAAAAATTATACCGCTTTGACGGCGTGGAACTTGATGGGCTGGAAGAGAATGTAAATGTGCCAAATGCGTTTAGCGAAGAGGAGATAAAATCCGCAATAGGCAGATTCTCCAACAGAAGAAATACTCTCTAATACACGGAGTTTTCCTCCAACACCATTTTGTCCCTGTATCATATACTATATTGAGGCTTGTTTATTTATGATCATAACGGCATTGTTTGCGACTGTAACGCCAGGAGGAAAACAAATGCAGAATGCGTATCATAACCTCAATGATTTTTCAGGCAGGCCCATTCGAACCTTTAACATAAACGCCCACTTCATCGCTTCGAATCCGCCTACCTCCTTTAACCCCAGAAGCATCTACCCCCGCATACACAAAACTGCTTATGTAGGACCATTCTCATCAATTATCGGAGATGTCTCAATCGGGGAAAATGTTTTCATAGCACCTAATGTGAGCATACGAGCTGATGAGGGGACTCCGTTTCATATCGGTTCCAATACCAACATTCAGGATGGCGTAATTCTGCATGGTCTGGAACACGGAAGAGTCCTGCACGACGGAAAAGAATACTCTATTTATATTGCAAACGAAGTCAGCTGCACACATGGCTGCATCATCCACGGACCATGCAAATTGGAGAACCGGGTTTTCGTAGGCTTTCACGCAATTGTACTAAACGCAATTGTGGGAGAAGGAAGTTATATTTCTATCAACGCCCTTGTGACCGGAGGAATCCGGATTGCTCCAAATCGTTTTGTTCCGCCAGGAGCCATTATAGAAACACAGGAACAGGCTGACGCACTGGGACCAGTACCTGCAGATCAGGAAGAATTTGCCGAAGAAGTTCAGCACATCAATCAACAATTCCCACCTGCCTATTCCCTTCACTTCGGTTCCACCAGATGCAGCTGCGGACTTGCTTGTGACTGTCATAGCGTAAAAGCCATATTAGATTAAATTAAGCTCTCCTGATTTCATATCATGGAGAGCTTATTTACTTATCAAGATCCTTGTTTCTCTTCTTAATCTTTAAAGCCACCGCGCATACGAAAAGACCACCCACCATTGCAGTATAGTCAAAAATACTTTTGTAATCTCCTAAAAAGCTCATGAATTTAAACTGAAGATTGACTGTTGAAAGAGCAATTGACATAATTCCAATTAGAAAAAAGCAGGTACTTCCCGTAATAATTTTATCAATCATAGACATACCTCGTTCCTGATTTTAAATATAACAGTACTGTTCAAAGAAAGCCTTAAGGACCTCGCTGGCAGCCTCAACGCGAACTTCAGTTGTAGTTCCATCTGCCATTACAAGTTCCACGATACTTTCAGTAAATCCTTTTGTTCCATTGAATCCGGAGATTTCATTTAAATTAATACAGCATTCGTATTCATCAAGATATGAAATACAGAGTTTATCAGCAGTTAATACCGCTGCCGATTTCATATTGTTTAAAAGGTCCATGGGTATGGCGGCAATCACTTCATTCTCCTCTATCCCCTGCCTGTCCAAAATACACGCTTTCAGATTGGCCATCTTCTTTTCATCAATGTCCCCAATCAGACAGAGCTTTTTAAAATGATTGAACTTTTTTAAATTGTTTATCACTAACCTGACTTTATTCGTATGTAACCATTCAACATCCGGAACCCATTGGCCATCCCTTGGCCCGCTCATATAATTTTTCCTAAATAAGAAGCTTAAAAATGAATTGGATATCAGAGCATTATTTGCTCCATCACCAGCCATTCGTTCCGCATATTTTGAAATAAAACCGGTAAATTGCATAAACTGATTTAAGCCCGATCTTTCTGAAATAGTCCCATATTTTCCAGTCTGCATACATGCTAAAGTGAAATCTTTATTTATTGCACACGCCTGAAGCGTCCAATCTAAATTAATCAGGGTTGTTCCCGTCTGCCAAACATGGGATAACTCTTTCAATAATGGCAGTTTAAGATTTTTTAGATTGGCCGCTTCACTGTCCACCTCACAGATCCATTCACAGGCCCGAATTTTTTTTAAACTAATAACCGGGATACTGTCCATGATAAGTTCATACATTCCATCTGAGAAACTTTTTTTTCTTTTTATTCCGTACTGGACAGGATGTCTTAACGAACCAGGAATCACCTTAAAATGCTGCCCCGGAAGTGCAGTCACTCCTCCAAACGGCTGAATGAAATACTGAAGCTCACCTCTATAACGCATCGTATAAATCTGAAGCAAATCATATCCTGCTTTTCCTCCTATAAATGAGGTAACAGTTGAACCGATGGAGGCCTTAACAGCGTTGACATCTCGAAGAGTAATACTTTTTACATCTAATAATTCGATATTCTGGGCTTTACATTCCGCCGTAATCTGATCAATTCTGCGATCATATGCAAAATCCATGCTTTGATTAAAAATATTTGCCATGAAACACTTCCTTTCCACAAATTTCTAAAAATTTTCCATTATTGTGTCTGATTATGGAATAATCACAAAAATTATATCATATATATTGAGAAATAAATATATAAAATATTAGCATTTTACATAATTTTCCATCCAATTACGAAAGTGTTTCAGTTACTTTCTGGGGAAATATATTAATCCTTTACTTTCCCGGGGAATATGTTAATCCATAACCCACTGGATACAGAACCTGATCTGTTCTGATATCCTCAACCCTTGAGTAGTAAGGCATTGGCAGAGTCCCTCTAAAGGTTTTCTTTCCTGTCAGCACATTGGGGATACCATCTCCTTCACTACCTGGAAGATAACACATAACTATACCGTCCCACTGTTCCATATAGTCGCTGATGATAACATTTCTGCCAGACACAATTAATGCTACTGTGGGGTTCCCCAGACTTTTTGCCTGGTCAATTGCTTTTTTATTACCGGTGAGACCCAGACTGCCGGTTATATTGATGTCTGCACTGTCACCTTTCCATTCTGTGTATGTCTTTTCTCCCAGACACAATAAGGTCAGATCTGCATCAGCCGCTTTCGCCGGATCAGTAATAATGGTCAGATCATATTCATCTGCAAGTTCATTAAGTCCATCCAGAATTGTTTTTCCTTCCGGGATCCATTTGCGTCCATGATTGTCTGCATCTGTACTTCCCAGCCAGGTAAACGTCCAGCCACCACACTGAGCCCCTACATCATTTGCTGCAGGCCCTGTAACATATATTTTGGTTCCCTTCTTAATTGGCAGTATGTTATTGTCATTTTTTAATAATACAAGACTTTCTTCTACCAATGTTCTGGCTAAATCTCTGTATTCTTGTGATCCAATACTGCTCTCTTTCGTGGTTATCTTCTCCATCATAGGATCATCTATAATTCCCATTTCCTTTTTAACCGTAAGAATCCGGCTGACTGCATCGTTTACACGGTCCATTGAAATTTTACCTTCATTAACTGCTTCAACAATATATTTCCGGCAATTTTCAAAATTGGAGTCTTCCATCAGCATATCAATCCCTGCATTGACTGCTGTAATTGTCTGATCTTTTAAGTTGTCTCCCGGTATGTTATGTATGGAATTCCAATCGCTTACTATGAAACCCTGAAAGCCCATATCTTTTTTGAGTATGGATATGTATTTTTCATTGGCATGCATTTTTATACCATTCACACTGCTGTGACTGATCATAATAGTCTTAACACCAGCATCGATTTGTGCCTGATAAACCTTTAATAAATCTTGAATCTCCGCCTCTGAAAGCCTGGCATCACCACGGTCAATCAACCGCTTTTCTCCCTCTGAATTTTCTCCTGTTCCGTATAAAACATTACCGTCTGCAAAAAAATGTTTCGCACAAGGGAGAAGCCCTCCATCAATCAATCCCCTGGAATAGGATGCTCCCAGTTCTGCAACCATACCGGTTTCAGAGGAAAAACTCTCATAGGTACGTCCCCATCTGGGATCCTGTGCTGCAGATAAACACGGAGAAAAGCTCCAGAGCATCCCTGTGAATTTTGCTTCGTCTGCCACTGCCAATCCCATCTGATATGTCAGCTCTTTATCATTGGCAGCTCCGATCCCTATATTATGGGGAAATATGACTGCACCTCTACAACCAGCAAGGCCATGAACCTGATCATTTCCATAGATGTAGGGCACGCCTGCCTCAGAACTTATGGCTTCCTTTTGATATTTCAGGATCATATTCTTCCACTGTGAATCACTTAAGAAATTCTCACCAAATGTGGATAGAATGCTTCCGTAGCATTTCTCCTTCATCACATTATCCGGCATATTATATACCGCTCCCTGTACCATCTGAGCCGCCTTTTGGTCAAGTGTCAATCTGTTCAGGATATTTTCCACCGATTTGCTGTCAGTCTTGTTTTCTGTTTCAGCAGAAGTACTTACTTCCGTTCGACTTGCATTACTCGTCTGAGTACCCACGCATCCTGATAATACCATCATGATAACCAGACATGCCCCTGTCACGCCACTTCTCATCTCAAAATCCCCCTTATAATAAATTTGCATACCGTTATCAACAAGTTTACTCTTGTTAATTACGATATGCAATATTTATCTACCCCTGGGGCATAGAACTTACTTTTTCAAATCAGCTCTTTCGCTGGCGTAAGTAATCAGCTTACGAAAGGATTCTTCAAAATGTCTGTCATCTTCTTTTGTTCTTTTAGAAGGTCCACTTAGATGATTTTTTGCCTTTGCTCTCCTTGCTTCTTTTGCGATATGCCGTTCCATCAGGAGCTGATCTATATTATCATTGGTATACCACTTTCCTGACTGATGAATTCCATATGCACCTTTTGAAAGTGCCATAGCCGCTACTCCATAATCCTGTGTCACTACAATATCACCGGCTTTGCACAGATTTATTAGCGCAAAATCCACGGCATCCGCTCCTGCACCAATAATCCTGATCTCACTGTAATCAGACTGTAATACATGATTGGTGTCACAGAGGAGGCAAACAGCTGTTTTATTATCTTTGGCTGTTTTTTCCACAATCCGAACCACCGGGCAGGCATCCGCATCTACATAAATTGTCATTGGTTTCTACCTCATTTTTTGATAGGTATTTAGTAACTCATCGTTAATTATATATGCCTTACCATCTGCAGTCAATTTGGAATCTTCGTCTAATACCCTTGCGCGATAGGTCCAGCCCGCAGGAAGATCCAGTTTATCACCTAACGTTTCCAGATCATCGATCGTTAAGTCTGGATCTACTTGTTGGGAATAGGACTGCATACGATACACATCACAAGCGGGGGAAGTTAATTCATATACCATATTTCCTCTCAGGTAATAGTATGTTGTTTCTCTGTTTACCACATTTTCGGTATACTTTTTACTTCCCAGAGAACCTTGAAATATTGTTGTATGAAGCTTTGCTCGCTGAGTCATTTCAATTCCACCAAAGTTTGCTATTTTCCCATCCTTTGACATTGACCCTGCTTCAATTTTATTTACCACCCAATATCTCGGTCCATTTGCCAGTACTGCCATTGCACCATACTCTTTTGCCAAGGCATCTGTATCAATCTTCTCCCAAAGATCCTGGGGAAGTTCATTGGAATTGACGGTATTGTAGACTTCCATAGAAAGCTTAGCCCCTTTTCGGTAAACAGCTATAATTTCCCCGTAGCGGTGATTTCTCCAATCGTCGCCTGGATCCATAAACTGTGTTTTTTCAACAGAAGGTATTCTGTCTTCAAATTCTTTCATATTGCCGCAAAACAAATAAATCAATGCAATGGCAATTATAAGTAATGCCAATATTATTATTTTCCAAGTCTTTGATTGTATCATTGTTTTTCCTCCTTTTAATATACATTATTTTTATAAAAATATTTTAATATACATTTGTATCGTATTTAATTATATGATATAATCGAATGAAAGTAAATAAAGTTTAAAGATAAGAGACAGGAGGCCTTATTTTGTATCATATAAAAGAAGACAAACGTTCCAAACAATCAGCAAGCCTGATTTTTAGTGCCTTTCAATCTCTGCTCTATGAAAAAAACTACTCCGATATCAAAATAACAGAGGTGATAGAGCGGGCTCAGGTCAGCCGGGCGACTTTTTACAGAAATTACGATACACTGGAAGATATCTTAAGATACGAATGTGATCAGAAGTTTATTGCATTAAAAGAATATATTTCTGGATATTATCTTAATCACAAGACAGAAAGAAATACTCATCCACTGGACTTGCTAAAACCTTTTTTAAGATTCTGGTATCTGGATTCAGGTATTATTGAATTGTTAATTAGAATCAATAACAAAGAAATATTATATAGTAATATATCAGACCTGGTTAAGAAATTAATAGACAGAGTAAAATCCAGCCCTGACAAAGACCCCTTTTATGAATACAGTTTAACCATACGTTCCAATGTTATTATGGGAATTTTAGAAGTCTGGATATTAAACGATAAAAATATGGCACCCGATACCTTGAGCATCCAGGTAATGAAGCATCTTTCAGAGTCTCTGAAATATAAAGTTGATATCAGCAACAATGAAACTTAGCATTTATGAGATATAAAAAAATGAGGCGGTTGTTTCTCTTAAAAATATAAGAGAAATCAACCGCCCAGTTTTGGTTTAACCTCTACAACCATTTTTGGTATAAAGATAATTATATAAATTCCCATGTCTGAGTTCATCTGTTATGATCTCAATCATCATATTAATATGCTCACGAAATTCCATAGCATATAGAATGTTACGATATCTTACCACAGCATTCAGCTCTCCCAAAAGGGCACGTGATAACCCAGCACAATAACTTTCCGGCGTAACGAACTGCTCTTCCTGAGTCTGTTGAGGCATTACTCCCGTAATCTCGATGTATAACTGTTTAAACAAAGTATAATGACCGATTTCATTATCACGAATTCCAGATATAATTTGTTTATCTTCATCCGATGGCGCATTTTCTATTAACCATGAATAAAATAGTCTGTCTTCCGTTTCACCAGCAAGTGCCTGTTGAATCAAAACCAGTGCATTTGGCAGGTTTTGAGGAAATGTAAATATATCAGCAGTTTGTTGTCCTCCCTGGAGGTTTGATGCATTCATGCCAGACATATATGGATTTGTATAACCATAATTATAGGGAACGTAACCACTGTAGTCATAATTACTCATAATTCTCTCCTGAGAATATACTCTGAATAGTATATGAGGTATTACGTAACTGGTGTTTGTACCCTGTCTGTTTTTTAATTATAAAGGTAATACCGTCTTTTTAAATTCCTGGTTTAAAACCTGTCCCACTGAATTATAGATAGCAGATAAGCCGCAGAAAATTCCCACATATCCGGCAATTGTATGTATGGACTCCGCTCCTGTAAAATTAGCCAGTGACAGCAGGAAAAATAAAACGGTAAGAGAACCAAAAACAACCTGGCTGGCGCGGTTATGTTTTAACGTTCCGATAAACATAAAAAGTGTGAACACACACCATAAGCCTAAATAAAATCCCATGCTCTTGGGATCAGCAGCTTCGATTCCTTTAAACGGGTTAATCCAGATTAAAATCAAAGACCACCAAAAGAAACCATAAGCTGTAAATGCTGTTGCACCAAAGGTGTTGTTTTTCTTGAATTCCATGATACCAGCTATGATCTGCGCGGCACCACCTAATCCAAATCCCATTGCAACAATCACAATGGATAAAGGAATCAATCCTGCATTATGGATATTTAGCAGGCAGGTAGTCATTCCAAATCCTAACAGTCCAAGAGGAGCTGGATTGGCAATGGAAGGAGTGGATGGGGCTGTTGGTGTTGATTGAATTACTGAAGCTGTTTTGGTTGACATTAGTTGAAAATCCTTTCGTTATTGTATATGCGAAAACGCACCTGGCATATAATATCATCTATTTTAGAAAAACACAACAAAAATCTTATCTACCGTTTACAAAATGGAGGATTGTCACTTTTTTATATTCAGAGGTACACATAAGATGGCCGCGGTATCTTATAAACGCCTCAAAAATATAAGAAAGAAGGATGAAATATGGCAGTGAAAACCTACTCGCTTTCCAAAGACGGCGAGACTCGTCTGAGCACCAATTTTAAGGTGAAGGAATTTGCATGTAAGGATGGAAGTGACAAGATTCTGATTGACGATGATTTGGTTGCCTATTTACAGAAGATCAGAGACTGGGCCGGAACAGCTGTAACAATTAACAGTGGCTACCGGACAAAAAGTTACAACGAATCCATTGGCGGAGCAACCAATTCTTATCATGTGAAAGGACAGGCTGCTGATATTGTAGTCAGCGGTAAAACCACTTTAAATGTAGCCAGAAAAGCAGAAGATCTTGGTATGAAGGGAATTATGCAGTATATTACAAGCGGTTTTGTTCATGTAGATACAAGAACATCGAAATATTTTGCTAAAGTACAAAACGGGATAACCACTTCTGTATCCACCTTTGATTAAAATTAATACAAACCTAATTAAAGCGCCCTGTTTCATATTCCTGAACAGGGCGCTATATAACGTAAATTACTTTACATCAGCCGGTAAATTCGATGGTTGATATAATTGAATTTAATATGCTTTCATAATCATTGCTTAAATCGGATTTATAGGTACAGTTGAATTGAAAAGAAACCGGTCCAACTATTGTTTCATACTGTGTCATAGTATATTTCACATTATTAGCTGTATATTGAAATACAAGCTTAATCGCTTCATTGCCATCAATAGTTGCTTTTGTTAAATCTGATATAACCACGTCTGAATAGCTTTCTGACAAAAGTGCTTTGTAATCTTCCCCTGTTCGATTGAAATCAGTGAGCCAGGCTTCCCCTCTGGAGTACCAGAATACAGGATCACTCCCTGATTTTGAATCAAAAAAATTAACATAAGATATATCTTCCGTAGGGTTTTCCTCAAATGTCCAATCTGCCGGATAATTGAATTTTATTACTTTATTGGAATAACTGTTTGTCTGAGGTAATGACTGTGCTTTTGCAGATGACGATGTTTCTGCTTGTATTGATGTCTCATTTGCTGGAGATGACGATACTGCTTTCAGATATTCTGGCTGCGTTTTATTTTGGCAGGCGGATAACAATAACATTGCTCCTGCTGCAAGTGCAAATAAACAGGAAGCTTTCTTATGCTTCTCTTTTAGAATATTCATTCTTATAAATCTCTTTAACACAATTCACCATTTTTCTTTCTATTTTATTCCTGACTATACACATGCTCCACAAATTTAAAAATCCGTAACGTTTCTGCCGCTGCTTCCTGATTTTCCTGTTGCTGCCAGAACGCAATAAATAAAAGTTCAATACACTGTATCATCAGAGGCAGCGCTTTCTTCTCATTATTTTCTAAGATAATGATAGATTCATAACCGCTTAGGAACCGGCTGATAAACCTGATCCACTTATGTTTAATTGCCATAAGATCTTTGTACCCCAGTAATTGCCCCGCCAGGAAATAAGCGATGTCAAATAAGCGGGCATCCTGTTTACCCAAGTCAAAGTCCAGTACACCGGTTAATGTTGTTCCTTCAAACAGTAAATTACCATAATGCAGATCCCTGTGAATCTGCTGCCTGGGTAACTGCGGATAAATACTGCATAGTGCTTCCATTGGTCCGGACCATTCTTCCTTTGTCAAGAGGCTGCTGGTGGAAAGCTCCCTGCTGATCCAGCCCATAAGTTCCTGATGAAAAGAATTAACTCCAGTCATATTATCTGATACTGTCATAAAGGCACAATGAATTTTACCAATGACAATGCCGGTTTCATAAGCAATGGATGCATAGTCCTGTTCAAACACCTCTTTTATATGACTGCCAGCAAGTTTTTCCATAGCAGATAACAACCATCTTCTGCCAAGATATAATCCCTGCCATCTGTAGTTTTCATAATATGAGGCACCGGGACTCCATGGGAGCGAAGTGCAGCAGTCAGCCTTATATTATTAAGTGCAGCATTTTTTGTACCGACCGATTTTAAAATATACTTCCCTGCTACTTCCCAGGTTGTGGGCGTAGCAGCAACTGGCTCCTCAGTCAGCCCCCAAAATCCCATAATACCTGCTGTCATACATACACCTCTGTAATTTTTAACCTGTAACATCAATGGAAGACGAAGTCCCTCCATTTGCTCTTGCCGCGCTGTTCCATGCCTGATTGTAGATTCCCCATAGCTGTGATTCTCTGGAATCCTCCGCTTTCGTTCCATAGGAAATCCATCTCCCATTGGAAAAAGAAGCCACCATCTCTCCATTGCTGTCGTAAAATTCAGCGTAAGAAACATCATCTGCTTCTTTGCTATACTTCACGGAACCAAACATATAATCCAGCAGATTAAAGGTTTTTGGTTCCTGTCTGGTATTTTTATAAATGGCTCTTAAGCCCTGAGAAATAATATTTTTCCTGTCAGGGGAGACCGCAGAAACGTAACTTTTTACCAGGCTTCTAAATCCGGCTGAATCGGATTGGAATTTACCGGCCGCCTGATCTTTTTTTGCCTGCTCAATGATCGCTGTCTTATACTTGTCATCGCTCATCGCAGGTGCTGTTTTTGTGTTAAAATGAAAATCAGTATAATCCGGGGAAGGTACACTTCCCCGTTTTTCTGTACCGGAATACTGGCGGCTTTGCACCAGTGATTTATCATTTCCTACGCGCATTTTTTGCTCCTTATCTTTTTCAGGAAAGATTTCCATATGGGCTGGTCATATGAAAATCATTCCCGTAATTTTTACTTAGATAACTGGTTAGAAATTAAAAGGAGTCATCCCAATAAATTGTAATATAAGGATTGGAATATGATTTAGATCCAATGTCTAATATCATACCATGGGAAATCGCGCCGCTGATACAGGTAGCGTTAAAGGAAATTGTATACGTCCCATTGGCTTTGGAAGCCAAAAATCCGTTTGTTCTCAACGTTGTATTTTCCTTACCGTTCCAAGTGACTTTCTCTGCTGAACTCCTGTTACTGCTGGACACTGTCAGGTAATTGGTAAGTACCGCTCCTGAATATTTCAGGGAGCCAGGATTTACCTCAAGCTTTGTAATAACAGCATTGGCCGGAAGACCGGAAACACGGAATGTAACTTCACTGGAATTGCCGGTCTGACCCTTATTTAAGGCAAGACTCATGGTGCCGGAAGAAGTCACTTTTTTAGTTCCCGTTGCAGCATATGCTGAGGTAGTTGCTGTAAATGCCATTGTTATAACTAATAAAGCGCTGAAAAGTAATTTTAAAAACTTATTTCTACTCATAAAAATGCCCCCTGTTCTAAATTAGTAAGAGAATCCCAACAACCAGCCTGCTGCATCCCTTATTATATTTATCGGTTTCTTTGAGACATTTCTAAGATTTTATTCATGATTTGGTATTCCATTTTAGCATAACTGTTAAAATAGTCTTATTCCCTTATATTTAGAAATGCATCTTTCAGTACTTTACCATCACAAGACCCGAAGTCAACACCAAGAATGGAAGCTATGGTCGGGGCAATATCTACCATATGAATTTCTCCTAACTGGTATCCTTTTTTAATCCCTTTTCCTGACGCGACAAAGCAGCAGCCATATTCTGGCTTCTCTGGAGAATATCCATGGGTCGCATACGTTTTATTCTCTTTTTTTAAATCCGTTACAAGGGGACCTGTAATTCTGTCATCAAAGCTATAACCCAGTTTTGCTTCCAGCATACAACCAGAAACCGGGAAGGCATGGAACCGTTCCAGTTCTTCCCCAGTGTAAATTTTCTCTATACCTAAAGTTTCCTCTCCTGCCGCTTTTTGAAGAATCTGTAGCGCGCGCTGTTTCGCCTCGTCATCATTTTCCTTTACGTGCAAATAAGCTGACCCGCCTGTGGATTGCAAATATGCCCTCCAATGTATGCTCCCATTTTCTTCATAAATAAGACCGTTTTCTTTTAGCAGTTGATTGAGCCTCACCTTATATCTGACATTTTTCTGACCATGATCACCCAATATAAGGAATACCGTTTCCTCTGAAATTCCTGCCTCAGCAACTGCATCCATCATCTTCCCGATTCTCTCATCCATGCGGAGGAGAACCTGATCAACCTCAGAACTATCTGTCCCATAATGATGTTTTGCATCGTCCAGATCAATGAAATGAATCATTAAAAGCTCCGGTTTCTTTGATAATATCGTGTCTGTGCCGCACATAACCGTAAAATCATCCAGGTAGGGCTGCTCAATTCCTTTTCTTATTTTTCCGTATTTTATCTCAAGCCCCGCACAATAAAGGGGATTTCCGTTTTTTAATATTTTAAGAGCCTGATTTTCACGGCCGATTGCTTTTATCTCAGGCATATTATAACGAATGGAGGCCTTTCCTGTGACAGGCCATAAAATTGCGGCGGATTTCATCCTGTGCTTTTTTAATGCTTCATACACGGTGGGTACCCTGATATCTTTTCTAAACCAGAACCATGCCTGTTCTTCTTCTCCAACAAATGGCTGGAGGGGGTTATTATGATAAATTCCGTGTTTATCCGGATAAACTCCGGTCATCATAGTAGTATGGACAACATAGGTAAGAGTCGGATACACACTTTTTAATTTTGTACTGTAAACCCCGTTTTCTATTAAACGGGAAAGATTGGGAAGCCGGCTTGCTTTTTCCCAGTTATCTTCAGAAAATGCATCATAAGAGATTACGATCAGATGCTTTGCTTTTCTACTGCTCATTTTCATCATCCCAGCCTTCATCTTATTTTTCTTCCACAGGAAGCCTTATAAATATAATAAATCCCACTAAAAAGAGGGGTATAATTCCAATAATACTCCATCTTGCATTGCCTGTAACTGCTGTTGTAAGGGACATCAGCGTGGGTCCCATAATAGCTGAAAATTTACCAAAAATATTATAAAACCCAAAGAATTCGTTGGATTTTTCCTTTGGAATAATTTTAGCAAAATAGGACCGGCTCAGTGCCTGAATCCCTCCCTGGGCAGAACCAATCATGGCACCAAGAATGAAGATGTGCCAGACAGAAGATATAAAAAATGCAGCAATGCAGGAAATGATATAAGTGAATATTCCTATAATAATCATGGTTCTTGCAGAGAACCGTTTTGCCATATTTCCATAAAAAATCGCACATGGGAAAGCAATAATCTGAATAATCAGCAGGATCGCCAGCAGGGAGAAGGTATCCAGTGCATTGTTTCCCATCACTGCGGTGGCATAAGGAATTACCATCTTAATAATGGTATCCACACCATCAATATAAAAGAAATAGGCACCAAGAAAGAGAAATACAGTCTGATACTGTTTCATTTGTTTAAATGTTTCTGCCAGCCTTATAAAACTATTCTTTATGGTATCCTTCCCGGGTTCCACATAATGAATCTGTTTTACATCTCTTATCATGGGAATGGTAAAAAGTCCCCACCATAAAGCTGTAATAATAAATCCAATCTGATATCCGATGGATTTTTCCATCCCCAGAAGAAAAATCAGTATCAGACTAATGCCAAAAGGGATAACACTGGATATGTAGCCGAATGCAAAACCAAGGGAGGATATCTTATCCATTCTATCATCACTGGTGACATCCACTATAAATGCATCGTAAAAAATATTAGATCCTGCAAAACCAATTGCTGACAGAATAAAAAACAGAATTAAAAGCTGCCATTGCCCGCTGGAAGGAGGGATAAACGCCAGTGATGCAGTTGACAGGACTCCCAGACAGGTGAAGAATACAAAAAAGCGCTTCTTTTTGTCCTTATAATCGGCTGCTGCTCCCAAAATAGGACTTAAAGCAGCGACCAGGATACTGGCAATGGAATTGAAATATCCAAGGTCCATGCTGCGTTTCACATTATCAAACATTCCGAACATAATCGGCAGTAGCGCGGTTGTGACAGCCATGGAATAAGCTGAGTTACCGCAGTCTACCAGTATCCATGATTTCTCTTCCCTGCTTAAATTCATAATTGAATCCTCCTACTGATTTACGCCTCCCTGCACTCTCCCTACAATTCCGCCCTCCAGCATTACTTTAATGCCTCTTGGATGATTGGGAGAATTGGTTAGTATTCTCTGAACCACGCCTTCTGTCAGCTTGCCTGTTCTCTGATCCTGTTTTTGTACTACCATGACGCGATCGCCAATTTTAATGTTTTTTCTTACTGTTCCGTCCATTTCATTCCTTTCTTTCTCTAACTATGTTTAACGTAATTAAGTACTACTTCCTTTTCTGCTGTCACCTTTAAAATCAGATTTTTCCTCTCCTCTTTGAACGTAAATGTAAGCTTTGTATTTAATGGTGTCTCATAATGCCAGATGCAGGCTTTAAACTCATCCTGTTTCCACTCTCCGTAGCAGACAGCCCTGTAAAAAGATTGGTCTTCCCAGAATGGTTTAGCAGTCTCCACCCATTTTTTCTCTATGAAATGGATCACATATAAGGCCTGTGAGTTTTCCCCGTTATAGAGAGCAAGCAGACATTCACCGTTTTCGAAATCAAATCTTATCTTTTTTATATTAAAATCCATCTCTGCTTCCGAATCAGAAGTAAGCTGGTAGGAAGCACGGAATACCGGATAAGGATCTGCATCTTCGTTCACCTTCAGATGTGTCTGGCTTGCCCCAAACTCAACCAGTTTACTGGAATCATCACTTTGCGGCAGAGCCCCTTCCCCTCCAAGTGCCGGAAGAAGATCACTCCAGATCAGTTTCATAAATTTACCCATGTCTAAATTGCTTGTTACTGCAATAACACAGTTATATTCAGGCATAACGATACAGTATTGTCCATACATACCATCTCCGCGGTACACTCCTTCGGGTACACATCTCCAAAACTGGTATCCATACCCCTGAGCCCAGTCATTATCGGCTTCGTCTCCGTTGTTAATCTGTTTGGAGGTTGCTTCCTCAATCCATGCTGAAGGTACCAGCTGCCTTCCATTGTATTCACCTTTTTGCAGAAGCATCTGTCCAAATACGGCAATATCCTCTGTTTTAATATTCAGTCCAAAACCTCCAAAGCTGATACCCAGATTGTCTTCTTCCCAAACGGGATCAATTCCCAGTGGTTCAAACAGCCTGGGCATGAGATAGTCTACAAGCTTCTGTCCGGTTAATCTTGTGATAATCGCAGAACACATATAGGTAGCCATGGTATTGTAGAAAAACGCACTTCCCGGCTCATTCTTTACATGGGAGCTTAAGAATCCCAGAATGTTATTATAATTCTCATCATCCCAGTTCCAGTTCTCATATGTCATTCCGGTTCCCATTGTCAGGAGGTTTTTCACAGTCATTTTCTTAATTTTACCGTCAACCTTTTCCCCCAGTTCTTTCATTTCAGCTGTAAAAACATCAGCAATCAGCGTATCTGTTGTCAGCAGGCCTTCCTCTATAGCCAGCCCAATTGCAATGGATGTAAAGCTTTTGCTTAAAGAAAATAATTGGTGTCTGTACTGGGGTCCATAGGGTTTCCACCAGCAATCAGCAATATTTTTACCGTTCTTAAGCAGCATAAATGAATGAAGTTCTAATCCCTGTTCGTTTGCTTTGTTTAAAAATTCCAGAATCGCCTGGGAATGAACTCCCTGTGATTCTGGTGTGGCTTTTTCAAGTCTCATACACTACCTCCCATACTTTAATCAGATCATTTTGCATTTAACATCATTGTATGACAAATTGCCAAATAATACAATTAAATCATTGCTAAACTGGAACCCAGTTGCTTTAAGTTCCTGCATAAGTCTTCTCTATCCTGAATTGATCCGTTCCGTAAATCAGTAACAACAGGAACCTCCTTCACATTAAATTCCAGAGTTCGAAACATTTGATTCGTATAATCAATATAAGGCTTAAACAGATCAGCATTGGGATTTCCCTGGTTAAAAGAAAGAACCAATTGTTTCTTAACAGCATTTTCTTTAAAATAGGGGGAGAACCTTGGTGAAAACCGTGCAAACAGCCTGTCGGTGAATATCTTTCCCTGACCACTCATCTGACCCATGTAGATTGGCAGGCCTAAGATGATAACATCTGCATACTCCATGGCATCATATATTTTCTGCATATCATCATTGATAACACAGCCCTGATCGCCCTTATGGCAGGCCCAGCATCCTCTGCAAGGTTTTATATTAAGATCGCTGAAACGAAAGGACTGGGTTTGAGCACCCTGTTCTCTTGCACCCTCCAGCATTTTATTTACAATAAAGTCAGTATTGCCCTCTTTTCGCTCACTAGCGATAATTCCTATTATATTCATTTGTTTCCTCCTTTTAATATGAAATATCATCTGCTTTGTCTTTTTTGTGTCCAGAGACCCATAATTACATGGTAATACTTTTTTGTGTCCTTGTCAACAATAATGGCATAATAAAAAGCAGCCCTCTTTTTCTTCATTGGGCTGCCTCTCCATCAGTTATAATTTATCACACCAGCCAGACGTAATATCCACCCCCAGCTTTTTTATCTCTGCATCTAAATGTTGATTAAATTTTTCCGCAAAACCAAGCATATTATCATATTGTTCTTCTGTTATTTTATCAAATACCGCTTTATCCCGCTCTTTATATTCCTTATGCAATTCCTCATGTACTTTGTATATCTTATCGCCCTGTTTTGTAAGCCTGAAATATACTTCTTTCCTGTTGTCTGGTTTCTGATAACTTTCAATCAGGCCTTTTTCAATAAGCTTCCTGGTCAGCTTACTGATTGCGCTTCTTGTCATATAAAACGTCTCAGCAAGTTTTGTCACATTGGAATCTTCATTTCCACCAATGTATTCGATACAATGTACTTCTGAAGGATTATACCCTTTCAGTCTGGTTTTCATTTTGAAGCTGTCAAGCCACATCTTCTTATTAAATAAATCCCAAAGCTCTGACATAACCTGTTCTTCTTTGTCCACAGCCTGTTCCTCCGTCCCTTCAATTTAGTCATGGGGAATTATCACCTTTTCATATTGATACTGTCCCCCATCCACAGTCATCCGGCTCATTGTAAGCTCCATATTAAAACGACGCTTACCGCAGCTGCCTGGATTAAGATACAGTACACCATCTATCACTTCAGAGAAGTATTTATGAGAATGCCCATAGATCACTACGTCCACATCTGACAAATGTTGGGGAACATCCTTCCTGTTATGAACGATAAAGAATCTGACACCTTCTATGGTAACAGAAATACTGGCCGGCAGCTCTTTCGCCCAATCCATGTCGTTATTACCGCGCACCATGTAGGTCTCTCCCAACATTCGGACAGCATCTGCGATTGACGGGGTATCAATATCTCCGGCGTGGATTATGCAATTGGCTGCATCCAGTTCATCTATAACGGGCTCTCTTAAAATGCCATGAGTATCCGATATGATTGCAATGTGTTTCATTGGTTTCACTTACCTCATCAAACCAGCAAATCGTGTTATGTTATCTTCAGCAACCCGCGACTGGCTCTGTTTAGATCCGGTTATCTTTTTCATAATAAACTTCTCCAGAAAATTCATTTTTTCATAATTGCATTCTCCTCCAAAGAACCCTTTTGCAGCACATACTGCCAGCAGGTCCTCAGGGAATGAGGAGTCAAGCTGCTTTTGTGCATCTTCTTCCTTTGCCATTCCGCATATAAAAAGCCCCAATTTTTTTCCTTTAAGAGTATCAAGATTGTCTGAGCAAAAACGCATTACCGGCTTTCTGATCTTTCCTGCATAGATGGAACCGCCTATGATGACTTTATCATATTTCATCAGATCAGGAAGATTACTGTTTAAATCATAAATATCCACGTTTTCACCCAGCTTTTTTGCAAGAATATCAGCGCACGTTTTTGTAAATCCATATTTGGTTGCATATACGATTAATGTACTCATTTTTAAATACCTCCCATATTAAACTGTATTGTTACACGCCAGCCGCCAAGCCTTTCATCGTAAAATCCGTGAGGTAATCCAAAATCTCCGGAAAATACTGTAATCCAATTTCTTCCTTATGGATCTCAATTGTAATGATAGATGTAAATATGGCCATAATCATTGTGCTGTCAATATCGTTCCTTATTTTCCCCTCTTCCTGCCATCTTTTTATGATTTGAAAAAAATCCTGATACATGAAGTCAAGCCGGTTAAGCCCCTTCTGTTCACGGAAATAATTCTCAATTTTAACAGATACCTCCTTATTGTACCATTCTTTCAGAATCGGATTTGATTTCATACCTTTTAAATTTAATAGCATCAATTCCTTAACTACACTTCCTGGATCCTGGTCCATATTAACTGATTTCATTATTTTTTTCTTAAGCTTCTCGTTTTCTTCCAGATATATTTCCATGAAAAGTTCATCTTTTGAGGAATAATAATTATAGAATGTGCCTGTTCCTATTCCTGATGTTTTCGTTATATCAGAAACATTCGTATCCTTAAACCCGTTCCGGCTGAACAGTTCCTTTCCGCAATTAAACAAAATTGTTTTTGTGTCTTTCAATATAAAGTCCTCCGAAAATCCTATATTAAATAACGACTGGTTTTTAATCCGTCCCCGCCATTCGATGTCCTATGTAATCAAAGATTCGCCCCATCAGCTTTTTAATGGGATTTAAAGATACCTCGTAAAAATAATCCGATTCAAACCATCCATTTTTCCTGTAGTACTGGTAATCATAATATTCATCGTTCAGCATTTCTTTCATGCCTGATCTGGACATTCGAAACATCAGCAGCCTGATAAAAGATGGGGATGGCGCCGTTTGACGCATCAGTACTTTGTTGAACCTTGCAACAGCTTTTTTTATTTCAAGTGAGTTTTTTTTCTGTACATCTTTTGTGACCGGCTCCAGAGTTTTTAATACACAGCCTTTTGCAGTACTATATCCCAAATTCTCGCCCATATTTTTGAGGTACTTTAAAATAGAGTTTCCCCCGTAAATTCCCTGAGTAACAATGGATGTAAATGCTTTTCCAAAAAAGTAAGGCCGATGCAGGAAGAAAGCTGTCCGATCCAATAGATTCTTCATGGATGCCGAAACATGAAAAGCATAATTGGGGGTAGCAAATATTACCCCGTCAGAATGGATCAACTTATCAATAATCACATCTCTGTCGTCGTGTAAGGGGCAGAATTTTTCTCCCTTATTGAAACATAGCTTGCAGCCTCTGCAAAACTCAATTTGATAATCCGTTATAAAAACATACTCCAGTTCAATCTCCGTAAGGGATTTTAAATTTTTCTCAAATTCACGGACTGCTTCATAAGTAGCTTTTTTCTGGGCACTTCCTATCAATGCAGTAATCTTTTTCATATAGAGCCTTTCCGTAACGAATAAGATGTGAATGAAAATAATATTATTCATTCACATCTTAGCATTTTTACTCCCTTACGTCAAGTTTAGATTCTGGCATTTTCGTGCATAGCTCAGACTGTTATGGTTATTTCATGGCAACCATTCATAACTCCATTTTGCAATCTCAGCAATTAGATCCAGCGGAAGCGTTTTATCATAAGGAAGCTGTATCGCACCCTTACTTGTTTTATACTCCGTCAGCCGTCCTGCAAAATGGACCATCGCATTCTCGCCGGGATACACTCCTATATGTTTCTTAAATGCCGCAAAATGAATGATATTATGTCCTCTCCAATATGTGGGCATCTTCCATGAAATACGTTCCTCTGCATCAGGCAATGCGGTTCGGATTGTATTCCGAACCTGATGTAAAAGCGGCTGAACCTCTTTTGCCTGAGCTTCAATATAAGCGTCTATGGTATTTGGCGCCTCACTGCAAAAATGATTTTGATCCTGATTTTTAAATTCCCGTCCACATTTTGGGCATTGCCACATATTAGATTTACCTTGTCCTTTCCCTGATTACCCGGTCCTTATCTTATCCTTCCATACCAAGTATCACAATACCAACAGCTGCTATGGCAATGACAAGATACTGTTTCCATGACAGCTTTTCCTTCAATATAATTCTTGCCCAGACAAGTGAAAAGATACAGTAAGATGAAATTAACGGAGCGGCAACAATTGCATTGTCACCCAAAGCGAAAATATATGCAAATTGTCCTGCGGTTTCAAATACACCTGCAAGTATCTTTGGTTTTTCAGCGGAAAGTTTAATTTTCTGTTTTTTAACAATCACCACATAAACAAATGCAAAGACAGCCATAATCAAAAATGTGAACTCATACGCAATATTGGCTGGTCCCTCTGAGATATACCTGTCAAGAACCAATGCATCTGCAAAAGTACCCAGTCCATCAATAATACAGTAAAAAATCGGAAAGAAAATAGCAATAAAGCTGTGAGTATATTTCCTGTCCGGAACGATACCGGCCTGCATTCGCTCTGCATCCTCCTGTTTCTTTTCAAACACAGAAAGAAAGAATATTCCCATACATACCAATGCCACAGCAAAGAACTGCAACCCGCTCATTGTCTCCTTCAAAATAAAGAAACACAAAAGAGCGGCAACTGCACCTGATGAATTACAAATAGGTGTGGAAACAGAAAGGACTACATAACGCAGGCCTACATAACCAAGTATCATAGCCAGAATATAAAGAAATGACACTGGCAAATAGGTAAGAATGTCTGAAATCTGAAACTGGGCACCTCTGCATAATTCAATCACTGCGTGTATTCCCATGATGGTACCCACTGCCATAATCATTTTCCAATGACTGTATTTATCGTCTGGCTCTGAACCCATTTTTGAAAAAAGGTCAGAACCGCTCCAAAACAATATCGCAATAAGCGAAAGAATAAACCACATTGTATCTCTCCTGTCTCAAACTTTTTTATTTCATAATCTTCTTTGGCTGCCTTTTTATAAAAGAAGCGAAGTCCATTATAACACAATTATTCACCGGTTACGATGTGGAATTATGAAAAATCAGGGTAATGAGATTCCTTTTCTATTTGGGGCATAGCAGCAGACAGGTCACTGCCTATGCCCCTAGTATCATTTACTTGCTTACGCTGGCCGCTATATCAACAACAGATCCGTCCTCTCCATACTGATAAAGGGAAGCAGTATCCTTGTCAGCAGTGGTGATGACCGCAAAGGTTCTGGTTGCTTGTGGGTAGTCCGTATTATGATCAATCCAGGTTCCATCGTTTAAGAAATATTTCCCATCACTCATATCGTGATATTCTGGTACATGAGTATGACCAAATACTACTACATCCACTTTCTCGTCAGGGTTATCCAGATACTGTGCCTTTGCCTGCTTTACATAGTAACTCCAGTCATTTGCTCCCGCTAATGCTTCAATAAAGCTGACCGGTACCTTAACTCCGTTAATCTTCTGACGCTCCTCCCATGTCCGCTGTATATTTTTGTAAAGCACTGGTGCAGAAATGGTTCCATCTGCCTGCTTAGCCGGATAAAAATCAAGATAAGTATATGCATCATTAAATCCGGAGATATGCAGATCAAATATTTTTTCATTAAGATCTTCATTTGGTGTCATTCGTTCAGATATGTTTTTAAGCAGAGCGTAATAAAGATATGCACCATACTGATCTGTATCAGACTTATCCGGTACATCTGTTATCACCGGCAGATCTTTCTTTACGGAAGGACGACCCTCCAGTACCCAGGTGGCAGCATATCTGGCATAAATATATCCGGCGGGCAGGATGGTGTCCTGGTTGCCGCACAATTCTTTATTTGTGACCGTATCCGGAGCAGAAAACACATCATAACGGTGTCCATGTTCGATTACAATTTCATTTCTGTCACCAGTCTGATAACGGCCCAGCCCTGTTGCATCCCTTGCCTGGATAAGTTTTGGAATTGCTTCCTGCAAAACATCAGCTTCCAGAGTCATGTCGTGGTTCCCCGGCACGTAAACCAGCTTTACTCCACTTTCAATCACTTTATTTAATTCATTAAATACCTCCTGATTGTTGTCAATGATACCTTTATAAAACTGTTTCTGGTCTGTATAGCTGGGATAGTAGACCGGCAGAAACCACTCGTCCAGAAAATCACCATCGATTACAAGTTCTCGTACATCCTTGGTATTTTGCACGCGCTGTAAAAAATCAATGAGCAGCGGAAGGTTTTTTAGAGTTTCCGTGTACTTGTCCTCTATACCCAGATGTATGTCGCTTACAACCACAATCTTGTCTCGTTTCCCGCCTGCCTCCCACAGAGGTGCTCCTACCTTAAGGGCATCAGCACCTGATGCAGTGGTGCTGGCTTCTGTAGTGTCAGCTTCTGTAGTATTGGCCGCGGCAGTATCTGGAGCAGCCGTTTTTGATGCAGCGGTCTTAGATGAGCAGCCACTGCTAAGTAAAGATACAGATAGTGCCATGCTGGTCACCAATAGTAAAGATAGTCTTCTTTTTTTCATGTTTTCCTCCTTTGTAAAATCAGCTTTCTGTTTCTGTGTAAGCTTACGTCCTAAGAATATACAAAAAAGGTGCAAAAATGAGCCGTTACACTTAAAAGGTTCATTTTTGCACTTAAAAAAAATTACTATTAATCGATTCATGAATTTTAAACCAGAAGACGTACCTGAAAAATTCCATTCTCAATTTTATAAATTAACTCACCCTCATACTTTTTTGCAAATGCAATCACGCTCTTGCTGCCAATTCCATGTCCTTCATACCGTGAGGTGGGATAACCATTTTCATCAACAAGAGGGGCTTCGGAACAGGGATTTACCATTTCCAACAGAAGCCTTCCCACGTTTTTGCAGTTAAAAGTAATATACGGTCTTTGATTTTCCGGCTGCTTTTTACAAGCCTGAATTGCATTTTCCATCAGGTTTGAAATTACCATGGAAAGCTCCAGTGAATCTACGTTCACATCACCTGGAATATCCAGGGTAATCTGTGTAGAAATGCCCGCCTGCTCTGCCAGACCGGCATAGTGGCAGACAGCAGCGTTAACAACCGGATTTTGACAGTAGACCCGGTTAATTTTATGGACAGTTTCATTTTGATTTTTTAGTAATGTATACACCTCTTTGGTCTGCCCGCCCTCCAAAAGTTCCAGAAGAACATTGTTAAAATGTCGGCGATCATGGGCGGAACGGCTGTTCTGTGCCGATATTTCCTCCATCAGTTCCAGCCTCTGCATCATGTTGCCTGCTGCCAGCTCCAGGTATTCCCGTTCTGCCTGCATTTTATGATTTTCCTCTTTCGCCTGAAACTCACGCTGATGATTTTTGAGAGATATGATAATGGAACCATAGGACGCAAGCCCAATGAAAATAACCAAAAGTAATGGAATTTCCTTTTCGGTCAGCATAACTACAATGTCATCCGCAGTCAGTACATAATAATTAAATGTGATGTAAATTCCCAGTGCAACGGCAAAATATGCCGGCCAATGCTCAACTGCCTGCCGATAAAGCGGGCGCACATAGCGGGATAAAATAAGCAGAAATATGCCAAATAAAAAAATTCGAAGAATTGAATTTGCATAAAGCGGAAAGGGCAGTCTTCTTGAACCGAAAAAGCTTAATATGATTACTATATCACTAATATTCTGAACGGTAATATAAGAAAACAACCATTGCATGAATGTATCTTTAAACAATGGCCGGACAGCGAAACACAGCACTGCAAATAAGACAATATCAAGCTTGGAGAGAAGGGTTATATTCCCGCTGAGATAGCAATAAACAGCTGTTCCAAGATCAGCTGCAAGAATACCAAGCATGGTAAGTGTTGTAATCTTTTTTGAGTATTTTGGCTGCAAAAGCGTCATCATCAGCAGGACATTGGCAGTGGTGGAAATGGACGCCCTGAGAAATTCATGAAAATGCGAACTCATTTCAATCCTCCCTTTGCCATTAAGTAATCCATATAGGTATCACGCACCACTGGATATTGCTTTGCAGCAATTGGAACAGTCCTGCCGCCACACAGCGTGAAGCTGTCCTTTGCAAACCGCTCCACACGGCGCATGTTGACCACATAGGAAATGTGACATTGCAGAAAATGTCTGTCCTTTAGAATGGGGGAACAATACTCAGAAAATTTCTCCCGGATTGTCCGGCTGACCAGCTCTTCCCCACTCATAAGTGCAAAAATAACCGCATGATCCCGGTATTCACAGGCGATAATATCTGATAACTTCATCACCCGCAGACTGTCAGCGGTTTTTACGGCAAATGTCTTTTCCTCGGAAAGATCTGCCTTTGAGATAGCAAGAGTCAGCGTATCAAACAGCTGTTGTCTCTCAATTGGCTTAATAAGATAATTGACAGGACTTGCAGCATAAGCCTGCAGGGCAAACTGAGGTTCAGTTGTGGTGTAAATGATCTGCGCTTCAAGATCAAGACGCCTTATCTCCTTACCTAATTCCAGACCGCTAACCATTGGCATAACGATGTCCAGTATATAAAGGTGAAAACTCTCTGTTTCAATAGCCGACAGCATTACGTCTGGATGGGAAAACTTTACAATCTCAGCTTCAAGACTATGGGCAGCAAGGAACTCCTCTGTAAGTGAAACTAAAGTTTCCAGTTCCTGCAGTATATCGTCACAAATTGCAATGCGGAGCATGGCATTTCCTCCGTTTTTCTTTTGAATACTGTATTAAAATTATTCAAATAAATAGCTGGTCATAGACAAGGACCCCAGCATACAGCTGTTGTTATATACAGTTATTTTATCTTCTTCATCCGATGCTCCCAGCAAATATAAGATCGGATTAAAATGATCCGGCGCAGGTACAGCTAATTTAGCCGCCTCACCCTGACTCATGTAGTGGAGGATATTATCGTGATTTCTGTTTTCAATGTTTGTTTTTATATAATCGTCAAACGAATAGGCCCATTTGAAACCATCATCTTCCATTCCCCAGTCCAGCATTCTCAGATTGTGAACAATATTTCCCGTGCCAAATAAAAGAACTCCCTGATCCCTTAAGGATTTCAATTCCCTTCCTATCTGATAATGAACCTGGGGCGGGGCAAAAGCATCGATACTGATCTGAAAAACCGGGATATCCCGTTGCGGGTACATATGAGTCAGAACAGACCATGTGCCGTGATCAATGCCCCAGGTATTGTCATATACGCTTTGTTTGCTGATCATATCTTTCACATTACCTGCGAGTTGGGGATTACCGGGTGCATTATATGAAATCTTATATAACTCTTCAGGAAATCCATACATATCATAAACGGTCTTTGGATTTTCCTCATTCATAATCTTTGTACCTTCCGTATACCAATGAGCCGAGATTGATACAATTGATTCAGGTCTTGGGATTTTCTTTGCCATTTCCCTCCACTCCCTGGTATACCGATTATCTTCTATGGCGTTCATCGGTGATCCATGGCCTGCAAATATCATGGGCATTTTAGACATAACGTTAACTCCTTTCCCTTTTCTATACATCAGTCAACATCTGATTATCATTACCATAATTAATCAATATTCAGTAATTTTTCAATGTTTTTACTGCATAGAAATTCCCATATCCAGTTTTAACTTTAATATATCCAGTCCTGTTCATATAGTCAAGCATTTTTAATAACAACTGATTACTCAGTTGTTCTGCAACAGCTCCTCACCCATCGCCTTTTTTACCTTGTTTTCATTAATTAAATTTCAGCGTACTCTCTCTACTAAGCAGCTGTAACAACCTGGTACAGCATTATGGATATGGATATATTCTATTTCCTCGTTATTAAAAAAATCTATTATACAGCTTTTTGTGTCTATACCATCAATCAACTTACATCTCAACATCATTCCTCTTTTATCATATCCTCTCATTGAGAGCTTTCTATGCAGTACTTGATCTGGTATAGTATTAACTGGGATTTTTGCAGTCTCAGCATTTTTCCGTATAAAAATGGCTCCATTTCCCTGATATGGCGAATTGGCAGTATGATGATTATAGTTAAAAAGATAAACTGTTTCTCCAATATCTGCATCCTCTAAGCTGATACGGCAAGGATATCCTGGACTAGTATCAGCGACCAATTTTACGATACCATTATTTATCAATTCTTCATCAGTTAGATCATTAATATATTGAAACTCGCTTTTTTCCAATCCTCGTATTCTAAAATCACACATAACTAATTCTCCCTCTGTTTATCAATGTTTTTACGGTATTCTTTTGGTGAAACGCCTGTCACCTTCCTAAACTGTGCATAAAATGTAGAAAGGCTCTCAAAACCGCTTTGCAGGGAAATTTGCAGAATACTATTTTGCGTATGGACAAGCTGATCTTTTGCACTGGCAATGCGCAGCTGATTTAAATATTCTGATGGGGTTTTCTGATATTGCTCCTGAAACAACTGTATCATACGGTTCCTGCTCAGACCCAGTCCCGCAAGCTCTTCTTTTAAACGGCTGCGATCTGTAAAATACTGGTCACATACTTCCTTAATTTTATCCGCTGAATCCTTTAGCGGCTGAAATTCCAGCAAATCCGGGCGGCAGCGTTTGCAGGGACGCAGTCCGCTTTCTGCAGCCTGCTTTGCCGTGTCAAAAAAGAGGACGTTTTCCCGCTTTGGACTTTTTGACTTACAGGAGGGGCGGCAGTAAATCCCAGTTGTTTTCACACCATAAAAAAATCTACCGTCATAAGCAGGATTACAGGTCTGGGAAGCCTGCCATTTTTCATCATCTGTTAATTTCACTTCGGACATTTTATCACCTCTTTTTTCTCAATTGACATTGAGTAAAGTTCCCATAAATATATAGAAGCCACCGATCCATAAGGTGAATATTTATTTCTATAGAAATCAAACTGCTCTTTTGTCAGTTTGGGATTGCCGTAAAGTTTTTCCATTCCACGGCGAATGGCAATATCACCAAAGCTGACTACGTCAGGTCGTTCCATATGAATAAGCAGCATTTGTGCAGTCCATGGACCTATTCCCTTGAAATCCGTGAGGATGCGGATAATCTCGTTGTCCGGCTTTTTCTGCAGACAATCCAGACACAGATTTCCTTCCACGATCTCTTTTACCAGATCGCAGATACAGATGGCTTTTTTCATAGTAATGCCACATTGTTTCACCTCTTCCGGGGTAAAGCCGGAAAGATTCTCCGGAGTAATTTCACCTAAGAGTTCCTGCATTCGTTCCCATACAGTTTTTGCAGCGCGGGTTGAGATCAATTGACCAATAATCCCATTGATCAGCGCTGCGAATGGGTCGGGAATCACTTCGCGCTTTACGTGCCCAAGTCTTACCATAGCTTCGCCAAGCACAGGATCAACTACAGCAAGATGTTCTGTTTCTTTGGTTCCATAATGAAAATACTTATATTCAACAGCTGACATGATTTTTTTCCAATTCTAACAGAGTTTTCTTTATTTCCAGACCACCGGCATAACCTGTTAACTTACCATCTGAACCGACGATTCGGTGACAGGGTGTCAAAACAAGTATGGGATTTTTGCTATTGGCCATGCCTACAGCGCGGGAAGCCTCAGGCCGGCCAATCATCTCAGCAACCTGTTTATAACTGCGGGTTTCGCCATAGGGAATCTCCTGCAATGCATTCCAAACCGTCTTCTGAAACTCCGTTCCCTGGCCTGCAAGCTTTAAATTAAATTTTGTGCGGTCTCCTGATAAATATTCCAAAAGCTGCTTTTCAGCTTCTTTTAACAAGGGTGTGATCTGGTTATTTCCTCCATCCGGTGAGTCCTTAGCAAAGAAAAGTTCCGTTATAGCTTCATCCTGTTCTGATATAACAACTGGGCCCAGGATCGTCTGAAATACAACTGTATTTTTCATAAAGTCAACCTCCTTTGTTGGTATTAGTTCAGTTTACTCTGTTTTTTTCATTATATCATCCGATTTTGCACCATGTAATTTTAGATAGCAATATTAAAAAACAGCGTTTTCAAATTACGCTGTTTTTT
>SVDS01000277.1 GCA_015057715.1 Paenibacillaceae bacterium | reverse complement strand
ATGCATTTCGTTACCTTGAAAAACCGCTGCAGGTGGAGAAACTGGAAAAAGCATTAAATGATTATAATAAATTATGGTTGCAGAGCGGCAGGGTTTCTTTCCAGGACGGGGAAAATACCATTCTGGTAAACTGGGCAGAGATACAGTATGTACAAAGTGAGAATGTATATATTCATATCTATCTGGAACAGGGAAAATATCTGATTCGTAAAAGAATCAGTGAGATGGAAACGCAGATGCCAAAAAAAATATTTTTTAAGCCTCACCGAAGCTATTTGATCAATCTGGGGTTTGTGAGTTCCTTTGATGGAAAAAAAATAATTATGAAAAACAGCTATAAAATACCCGTTAGCAGGGGAAAACGGGAAGAATTAAAAGCAGCCGTATTAAATTATTTACGGATATCAGGATAAAACAGGTGAGTCATGTTTGAAAAAGCTTATTTGATTATGGGGTGTACAGAATTATTATTGTTAATGATATTAATAAGTAAATATATTTATTTTGAACAATTATTACATCATGTCCGATCGTGGTGTATTTATCTGATGCTTTTTCTTGTCTGTGAAGTTTTGGTCTGTTTTATAAATAACGAAGATCTGTCCCAGATTGCTTTGCCTTTTGTGTTTTTTAGCGGAATGATTTTTTTTACAAGAAAGTCTAAAAAGATCAGAGGCATATTTTTAACAGTGCCGGTCACTGGTATGATACTTTCACTAGTGATCCTGCCGGTCTCTCTTATTTTTCTTTTTTCCGGATCCATGATTTCAACTATTGACCATTCAACTGCATGGATGTGGATTTACGATATTCTCTTCCTGATTGGCTTTTTCTTGTTCTTTTGGAAGGTGAAACGGCGTTTTGATGAATCGGTTATAAACAGAACACTTTCATATTGGGAAAGAAATCTGATCAATATGACAGGTCTGTTTCTATTTATTTTTACCATGCTGATTGTGTGTGTGGATGAGTTTAAAATTGCATCTTTTTACTCAAAATGCTTTGTGGGATCTGGTATTTTCATTATTGTTTTTCTGGAAGCGTCAATTATCGCAATGGTGATACAGGGCAATGGTAAGATTTATTTTCAGCAGGCCGCTGTTTTAAATGAACATTATCTGAGAGTACAGCTGGAGCATTTTAAAGCATATCAGGAAACTCAGAAAGAGACAAGAAGAGTATATCATGATATGAAAAACCATATTAGCTGTGTATACAATCTGATTCAGCAGGGCAGATATGAGGAAACCGGAAATTATCTGATGGATTTAAATAGACAGATACAGAACATAAAAAAAGAACTTTACACCGGAAATGATATTGTAGATGCAATCATGAATGAGAAGCTGTCAATCGCTTCAAATAATAACATATCCATATCAATTGATGGGAAACTTGGGTATCTGCCTGTTAATCCCATTGATCTTTGTACTATTTTTTCCAATGCTGCAGACAATGGAATAGAGGCATTAAAAGACAGTCCTATTTGGGATAAGGTGTTGGAAATCCGGTTTAAGAAACAAGGAGAGATGCAGTGGATTATGTTTCGTAATCCGGTGAAGTACAGGAGAACTGCCTTTTTGCCCGTTACGTCAAAAGAGGATTATTCCAATCATGGATTTGGTCTGGTAAATATAAGGATGGCTGTGGAAAAATATAAGGGACACATGGAGTATCGTCTGGAAGCTGATGGTGATCTGACGTATTTTGTCCTGGAGATCCTTCTGTTTGTGCACAGCACAACATGATAGCGACATTTCACAACAAAAATTACTTTGAGCAAATATCTGGAGCTATGATGAATCATGAAATATAGCAAAGGAGACAAAAGAAATGAGTTGTGATTTCAAAACAAATGAAAAACAATGGAATAAAAGGGAGATAAGAAAAAATACATCTAAATTAGTCCTGGGCATTCTGCTATTTGAACTGATTATGTTTCTTACTGTAATTGCTGATATAACCTGCAGAATCATTCGCGTTTCCCGCAACGCAGATTTTAATATGGACGCAGTTCTTGATGAGGCCATGAAGAGTGGTACTTCCAGTATTATTGCAGTAATTGTGGGTATTGCTTTTCTGTTCCTTTATTTCCGAAAAAGTGACTGCCGCAAGCTGGTGTTTTATAACAGGAATAAAATGACCTGGCGGTCAATCCTGATTCTGCTGACTGTATTTATGTCCGCACAGGCTGCTTTCAGTTTATTAGGCGGAGGTATGGAGTTTGGTTTTAACCAGTTTGGTTACAGTATTCTGGGAGAGATAGAAAATGCTTCTGCTAACAGCAGCACATTCTCTATGTTAATCTACGTTTCATTCATCGGACCGGTTTCAGAAGAAATTATTTTCCGAGGTTTCATAATGAGAGGGTTTGAAAAGTATGGTGCCAGATATGCGGTAGTAATGTCTGCTGTCATCTTTGGATTGTTTCATGGAAATCTGATTCAGAGTATTTTCGCAGTGATGGTTGGTCTGGTGCTTGGATATACGGCTATGAACTATTCTATAAAATGGTCTGTTTTGCTGCATATTATAAATAATTTTGTATTTGGTGAATTATTTACCCGTTTGATTTCAGGCATGAATGAATCCGTGCAGTCTATCGTATTTTATGCCGTAGAGGGTGCGTTCCTGACAGGAACAGTGTTTCTGATGGTGATGAATAGGAAGAAGTTAAGAGAGAAAATGAAGGAGACCAGGATTGAACGGGGATTACTGGGAGTGACATGTTCTTCTATATGGCTTCTGATATTTTTTGCCTTTCAACTATTCTTAGGAATATCCGGAATAGAAAAACTGCCGGTTTAATTTTTTAGTGCCCGCCTTCTTGAGACAGAGGCGGGCACTTTTGTGGATAGAAATCAGCGAAGCTTGTAAGCTTCACGGTATCCGGAAGCAACGGCCTGTTTGATTCTGCCGATGTGATTGGCATCACCGATCACAATTACGTTCATAAATTCTTTCTTCAGTTCATCCGCCAGCTGATTCTCTGGTTTTACCCCAAGTGAAAGCACCACAGCGTCTGCAGGCAGAGTCTTCTTATTTCCGTCTTTATCTTCCAG
>SVDS01000276.1 GCA_015057715.1 Paenibacillaceae bacterium | reverse complement strand
CGAGATGATGCTGGCGCTGGATGGCGGTATCAAATATGCCCAGTCACTGGAAACAGCTGCAGCAGCGGAGAGAACTGCGGCGGCAGGAGTGAAGGATTCTGCGCCGGTTGATGATTCGGAGACATTGTTAATAGAATGTAAACAGTCTCGTAGAGAAGTTGCTGAACAAAAATTAGCTGATGCAGCTAAAGGGAGTGCAGGATCCGGTGGTGTAGACTTTATAGGGACGGATTATGGAGTGTCTATACATGCAAATCAGAATGAGATGGTTAATAGTATAACTAATTCAGGAGCTGTGAAGGTTGGAAATACTGGAAGAACAAATGAAATTGGAGAAATTTATTCTATGACCACTCCTTATGGTGATATGGAAATAAGAGTTATGCGCGGACAACCTAATGCTACAAATGCATATAAAGGACCGAGGACAATAAACGTGAGAAAGGGTTCAATAGGTATTAACGGAACAGGGGAATACGTATATGCAAATGGGGCAAGAATTTCAGGAGCTGTTTCAAAATCAATGAGAAAAGCAATAGGCCATATACATGGTCAATATTAGAGAAAATGAAAAAGGAGAAATATAAACTATGAAAGAAATAATTAGAAATAAAGAAAAATATTTAAAAACTATGTTAGAAAATGCAGAGTTTCACTATTTTACATTTCACACGAACTTTTTATTGGGATTTATATGTAAGCAAAGAGAAATTGCAGGAATACAATTTCCTACTGAAATAACACTTAGTATTTTAGGAGACTGGTGGTTTGGAGATGAAAATGAATGGAAAAGTATGGTGACTAAAATGACAAAAGAAAGTGAATTTGTGGAACCGGATGAGCCTGTAAAAGCTTTTAAATTGGCCGCTTTACGGTGGACTGAGGGGGCAGAAATAGATTCTATAGAATTATTGCAAGACAGAATGAAATTACATTTTAGAAGCGGAGAAATTATTACGATAATGAATTTTTGTGATGATGAGGAGTGTGCATGGGAGATTTGCAATACATATAAAAGAAATAATGACGATGTTTTTTCAATCTATTGTGATGGCGGAATAATATACTGTAATATACAAGGAATTGAGTATTGAAATTTTGATAAAAAATAATAGGATGATTAAAGCGTCAAAAGGTATTGAATCCCTAAGCAAATAATCGAACTTTGACAACTGAATGTATTGCTAAAATCTCCATTAACGGAACAGCAGTTGCCCATTGGGGATTCTTACAAGTCTTTGATCGCAGGGGGAGAAGTCCGTCTTTACCTACAATAAGCAGAACCGCCTGACGAAAAAGAAGGAAAATGACGGGAAGAACACAACCTATACCTACAATAATGTGGAACAGTTAAAGACGGAAACGACGACAGGACTTGGCACAAAAAGCTATACCCATGAGAAAGGGCGGCTGATCCGGGAAAAGGATTATAACGGTTATATCACAGAGTCAGGATATGATATGTATGGCAATGTCAACGAAGTACGTTTCTGTGGGAAAGACAATGAGAACACAGGGAAAGAGAACGTGACCCGGTATGTGTATGATGAAGTCGGAAATCTCACACAGAAGATGGAATCAAACGGAAAGACGACGGAGTATACCTATGATGAGTGCGGCAACTGCCTGAGCGAGACAACGGACAGGGGGATCATTTACTATGCGTATACGGACGCCGGACTTCTAAAGAGCGTAAAGGATGTTCTGGGCAGGGAGACAAAGTATACTTACGATGAATATGATGCGAAACTTACGCGTGTGGACTACCCGGATAAGACCTTTGAAACTTATCGATACGACGAATGCGGAAATGTGTTGGAGCACATTGACAGGCAGGGAATCGAGCAGACCTATAAATACAATTGGTCAAGATTATCTAATAATGTAAAATTTTATTTTAATGGAAGCGAGGTAATGCCACCATGGATACATTAGTACTAGAGAACAATAACGAAAAGTTAAAACTAATTGCTTGCAACACAACATGGTATCAAGTTGTTTATGAAACAAATAAAAAAACTATGGTTATTGGAGCTAATTCAATTGATAGAATATTAAAAAAGCTTTTGTTACATCTTTTTAGAGCAGAGGAAGTAGAAACTTTTAATTACAAAGGAATAGATTATTTTTCAATATTGAACTTGATGAGTCCTCATTCTGTAATAGCAGGAAGATATAACAAAGATGAAGAATTGGAGATACATCTCTTGGATGATAGTGGAAATACTTTTCACTTGTTCACATTAGATAAAGATACAAGACTTGAATGGATTAAACTGCTTGTTGAGTTCACGATTGGCAAGATTCTAATTCCGTGAACTCAATGCCCAAAATTTATACGTGAAGCCACTGTTTTACGGCTTTTTCATCATCTTGACATCATCATAATACTTCACCCATTGGGTTATGAAAAATTTTGATACTTTGATGCATTATCATATTTTGATGGTAGGTTCACGGATTCAAGTATAATATTTGAATTTGCTTCAACTGTTGCATATACAAGGTTTTTAGATAATAATCCGTCAACTATAAAAAGATTGGAAAAAGGAATGGAGATATTACAAAAAATAAAATAGACATAGTTGATTATAGGCAGTTTGAAAAGTATAGATTTACTGAAGAAGAAGGGTGGGGAAAACAATTTGACGGAGGTGAACTGTCTATGTTTTTTGAATAGAATGAAATGCGATAAACTGTCAGACGGCACATTGTGGGAGGGGGTAACTGCACTTTGATTTCGGTAAAAACACATCCCTGATTGAGTATATCGTGATTAGACACTATACCCAGACTCTTAGAGGAATGACCGCAGATGGTTCATGAGTCTGGGTTTTCCCCGGGTAAAATTGTGGACTTTCTGTAAGAAATTGCAGTTTCTATGATGGCCGCGTTTATGTAGGATATATTTTGAAATATCGGAAATAATGACGGAAAAGACGGAAAGCTGAAGGAGTTCTTAAAACGCATGATCCCCCGAGTCGGGGCAGTGTGTCTGATGAAAGATGCCGCAGATGCATGGAAGCGAGGAGATTACTTCGGAGCAATAAGCTGTGCGGTGGGAGC
>SVDS01000022.1:10220-46265 GCA_015057715.1 Paenibacillaceae bacterium | reverse complement strand
TAAAGTGCAGGCACAATCGGGCTGTGTTTTTAGAAAGAAGAGGGTCATATGGAATTTAAACAATTAGAAGCATTCGTGCAGATTTCAAAGCTTCAAAGTTTTTCAAAGGCCTCTGAATCCTTATTCTTAACTCAGCCGGCACTGAGCAGCCAGATTAATGCACTGGAAAAAGATATTGGAACTCAATTGTTTATCCGTTCCACAAAAAAGGTATTTCCCACAAAAGCAGGGATCCATTTCTATGAGTATGCTCAAAAAATGCTGGCTATCAGGGATCAGTCTTTGTATGAAATGAGTAAGTTTTCAAGAGAATGTACGGGTGAAGTCAACATTTTAGCCTCCAGTGTTCCGGCTCAGTATATATTGCCTCAGGTGATAGCAGATTTCAATAAGGAATATCCCAATATCGTGTTCCATTTATATCAGAAAGACAGCGGCGAAGTCTTTGAGGAACTGATTAAATACCAGTATGATATCGGATTTGTAGGAATGGAAAGTGATAACAGTCGTTATACTCAGACGCCATTATATAAGGATCAATTGGTTTTAATATTACCCATAGCAATGAAGTACGACGGCAGCCGGAAGGCAGAGGAGATTATAAAATTTATTGCTGAAAAAAATTTTATAATGAGAGAAGGGGGATCTGGCACCAGATCAGAGATGGAAGCGTTCTTTAGTAAGCATGGCCTTTCAGCAAAAGATTTAAAAACCATTGCATATTTTAGTAATACTCAGGGAATTATTGAAGCTGTTGCACAGGGAATGGGAATTTCTTTTGTTTCAAAAACAGCAGTACAGATCTACAATCATTTGAATCTGATTAACGTTGTGGAAATCGAATTGGAACTGTTAAGCAGAAATATTTTTTGTGTGCAAAAGAAAGATATGATTTTAACTCCTGCTCAGGAATTGTTTATTAATTTTGCTAAAAAGCATTGTCAGAATATTTAATTATTCATATGATTTGTCTTACATCTATAGTATAATATTCTGTTAGTGATAGAATCTATATTGAGAGGTGGATATTATGATAAGTAATTCATACGATAAAATAAGCCATATGATTACATATTCAAAGGCAAATCTAAGTGAAATTGTAGTTTCCTATATTAAAAACAAGATTTTGACTGGAGAATTAAAAAGCGGTGACAGATTAGTGGAAACCGATGTATCGGAAGAACTACAGATCAGCAGGGCACCTATCAGAGAGGCTTTAAGAGAACTTAATATGAGGGGGATCCTGACTTTTTCTCCTAAGAAGGGCAGCCAGATTCTAGAGATGGATTATGAAGATATTACAGAGGTCTTTTCCATACGGATTCCACTTGAAATGCAGATTCTTACCATAATTTTTGAAAAATCCCTGCTGCAGGAGCAGGATTTAGATTATCTGGAGACTCTAAATAATGATATGATAAAATCGGATAGTGACAATGTCATTGGTGATAAGGAAAAGAACTTTATTTTTAATTCAAATGACCTGGCTTTTCATGAATTTTTCTGGAAAAAGTCAAAGAGTTTCAGGCGGGCTGAAATATTAGAAAATCAATATTTTCAATTGCTGATTGCAATGAATAAGGATATTTCCACATTAGGTATTAAGAAAGAAAAATTTGACGAACATAAGTTAATTATTGATGCATGCCGCTCAGGATCTCTTGACAAAACACTATACGCTTTTCAAAACCATATGAACTCATATTTAAAGGCAGTAAAAGATTTATGAATTGGAAACTGAAATGAACCGCTCCGCCCGATGGAATTTATTGGGTGGGAGGTTCGTTTTTTGTTTATAATAGGATTATCAGAAAAATAATTAAAAAAAGGATTGACTACAACGCTGCGTCATACTCTATGATTGTAAATGTCAGGAGGTATTTTCTATGAACACCAGGGAAGCAGCCGGTATTACCGGTATCAGTGTGCGTACTTTGCATCACTATGACAAGATTGGTCTGCTGTGTCCAGACCGTGATCCGGATAATGGTTACAGGAACTATTCCGATGAAGATTTAGATCTGCTGCAGCAGATTTTATTTTTCAAGGAATGCGGATTTTCTCTTACTGATATCAAGAGATTTCTTGCCAATCCAAATTTCGACCGGGAAAAAGCGTTTGTACTGCAAAGGGATTGTCTGCTGCAGGAACAAAAGCGTATTAATGCCATGTTGAAAACTCTTGATAAGACAATGAAATCATGGAAGGGAGATAAAACAATGACGCAGTCAGAAAAATTTTATGGGTTTGGGAAAAAACACAACCCTTATGAAGAAGAAGCCAGACGCCTTTGGGGAAATGAGGCCGTGGACCAAAGCAATGAAAAGATGGATTCCATGACCGAAGAGGAACAGAATCAGGTCTTTAAAAATATGGATCAGATGTTTCGTGAGCTGGCAAAGCTTTGCAGGAAATCACCTGAATCAGAAGTGGTACAAAATGCAATCAATAACATGTATCGTTTTTTCAATGATAATTTTGGTGTTACCTATACCCTGGAAGCATTTGCAGGCCTGGGTCAGCTTTATATATCAGACTCACGCTTTACCGAGAATATAGATCAGTATGCTGAGGGATTATCGGCATTTTTAAGTAAAGCTATGGGATATTATGCAGACAGCCAGAAGAGCAGCTAAAACAGTAAGAATACAGCACTAATTAAAACTCCTCAACGGTACAACGGCGGGGAGTTTTTCACGTTACTGTGACACAGTGACACGAAAAGAACTTCTTTACGATAAATTTATGAAATTGTAATAATTCAATAGATGTCAGGATGGAAATTATATGGTAAGATAATATAGGACTGCGTTGCCTTAAACGCAGCTTTTTTCATGGAGCAAAGGTTTCCTGAAGGCTGCGCAGGGAAAAATCGGATATGAGTTTGGAGGCCTAGATGAAGCAAAGGAAATTTCACTTACACTTAACATTGTTCGGGACTATCGTTTTAGTACTGGTACTTGTTTTATTGTTCCAGACCTTAAAGGGTAGAGCAGAGCCGATCTTCGATGACAATACCATGACTACATATTACGCAAAAACCGTTCTTGGAACAGCACCTGATTTACAGGCAGAACGGTATTTTAATAAGGATAACTACGAACTTTCCGGCTTCACCTTTGATGTCAGCCAGTGCGACTGGAATAAAGCAGGTACATACCGGGTTCCGGTGATCTACGATGGAAAGAAAACCAACTGCGTGGTGCAGGTGGAGGTACACAATTCCGTGGAGCAGAAACCGGAGACAGCTGCTTCCATCAATGAGAATGCAGTTTTAACAGAGAAGAAGTAAGGAGAAAACCCACATGGAGCGTCATAGCTTAACGACCCTTTGCTACATCGAAAAAGAGGGCCAATATCTCATGCTTCACCGCATTAAAAAGAAGAATGATATCAATCAGGATAAATGGCTGGGAGTCGGAGGCCATCTGGAGGAAGGGGAAAGCCCGGAAGATTGTCTTTTAAGAGAAGTAAAGGAAGAAACCGGCCTGACGTTACTGTCTTATCGACTCAGAGGTTTTATCACCTTTGTGTCAGATCAGTATCCTGATGAATATATGTTTTTATATACAGCTGACGGTTATGAAGGTTCGCTTACCGACTGTCAGGAGGGAGTTCTTGAATGGGTGCCGGTTGAAAAAGTTGACAGCCTTCCCATATGGGAGGGAGACCGGATCTTTTTTGAACTGCTAAAGGATGAGATTCCATTTTTCTCCCTGAAGCTGCAGTATTGCAAAGATAGTTTAGAGGCTGCTGTATTAAACGGATCACCGTTAGAGCTTTTAGAAGAACGGGACTTAAATGGCTGCACAACCGGGAAAATTCGTGCCCGCTTTATGATGCATCGTGAGGGTATGCTTCATGGAACATCCCATGTATGGGTTTTAAGACCCAATGAGAAAAGCGGATTTGACCTTCTTTTGCAAAAACGCAGTGCAGGAAAGGATGCCTATCCGGGCTGTTATGACATTTCTTCTGCAGGACATATTCCGGCAGGTGATGATTTTCTTATATCGGCGGTCAGAGAACTGTCAGAAGAACTTGGGATTGATGCCTTGCCAGAAGAACTTACCTATGTAGGGCTTCATGAGGAACAGGAAGACGCTGTATTTTACGGCCGGCCGTTTCGTAATCATGAAATCAGCCATGTCTATGTTTATGAAAAAACGGTGGATGAACGTCAGCTTGTACTTCAGAAGGAAGAGGTGGAATCAGTACTCTGGATGGATTATGAGGAATGTCTGAATCGGATGAAAGATGGAACTTTAGTCAACTGTTTAAATGAAAAGGAACTTCATATGCTTGCCCGGTGGTACCAGAAAAAGGGATTGACCGGACAACAGCATTTATGATATAGTAAAAGCATCAAAGAAAGTAGGAAGTGTGTTTATGTTAATTGTGTCAAATCATGGAGCGTAAATCAGAATCATAATGTGAACAGGAAACCCGGACAGGAAGGCAGTCTTTGCATTCCTGTGTTTTGTGTACCTGTTTAGCCCATGAAGATACAATACTGACTGACAGGATTTTAGACCTGTAAGACTGGGATTTGTAGTCTTGCAGGTCTTTTTTGTGTATCAAAACAGGCCTGACTGATCGCTCCATGAATCTTTTATTGTTTAAAAAAGATAAGACAGGAGAATAACATGAATCACACATTTCAAATATTAGAATTTAACCGGATTATAGAGAAACTGGAAGAACTGGCACTTACAGAAGGGGCGAAAGAGCGGATCAGGAATTTAACTCCTGAGTTAAAAGAAGCAGAAGTAAGGAAAAATCTACGGGATACCACCCAGGCAAGAATGATCCTGGACAAAATGGGTCAGCCTCCCGCAGTAGCTATGAATGGTATGACGGCTATTTTTAAATCAGTAATGCAGGAAGGCATACTGATGCCAGAGGATCTGGAATCAGTGGGAACTATGCTCACAGGCGTGAAACGGTATAAGGATTTCTTAAACCGATGCAAATATTTAGAGCTGAGCCTTGCCTATTATGAAGAAAACTTAAATCCCCTGGAGAGTCTGGCAAAGGAACTGTTTGAAAGCATCAGAAACAAACGGGTGGATGACTCAGCCAGCAAGTATTTAAGAAACGTCCGCCAGGAGATCGTACGAATGGAAGAGAAGCTGAGAACAAAGGCGGAAACCATGCTAAGAACCAATAAGAAGTTCTTTTCAGATTCGTATATCACCATTAGAAACGGCAAAGTATGTCTACCGGTGAAAAAGGAGTACAAACCGGCGGTACCAGGCAGTGTCATTGACCAGTCCTCCACCGGCTCCACACTGTTTATAGAGCCATCTGCAATCGCGGCGTTAAATGGAGAGCTGGAGAGCTTGAGAATTGAAGAGGAGAATGAAACCAGGAGAATTCTTTATACCCTTACCGCTCAGGTAGAAGAGCAGCTGCCGGTCCTTACAGAGAATAAGAAGGTCTTGGAAAAACTGGATTTCCTTTTTGCCAAGGGAAAGCTCAGTGCAGATATGAAGGGAGCAGAGCCGGAGATTTTTACAGAGCGGATCATACGGATTACTGAGGGACGCCACCCGTTTATGAACCCGGATCAGGTAGTTCCTTTAAACTTTGAACTGGGGAAAAACGGAAGAGGAATTGTGATAACAGGACCAAATACAGGAGGCAAAACCGTCTCAATTAAGACCGTAGGTCTGTTCTCCCTCATGGCTCAGTGCGGACTTCATATTCCATGCAAAGAAGGTCAGATCGGCCTGTTTAACCAGGTGCTCTGTGACATCGGAGACGGACAGAATATTACAGAAAACTTATCTACATTCTCCTCTCACATTGTAAATGTACTGGATATTCTTAGTAAGGCAGACAGCGAAAGTCTTGTCATACTTGATGAGCTGGGTTCCGGAACAGATCCTGCAGAGGGTATGGGAATCGCCATATCCATACTGGAGGAATTAAGAAGATGCGGCTGTCTGTTTTTAGCCACCACCCATTATCCGGAAGTGAAAACCTACGCAAAAGAGGCCGAGGGAATCACCAATGCACGCATGGCATTTGACCGGGAATCCTTAAGACCATTGTACAGACTGGAAATCGGAGAAGCAGGAGAAAGCTGTGCACTCTATATTGCAGGCAGACTGGGAATGCCGGAGCGTATGATCAAACGGGCAGAGCAGTATGCCTACGGCTTACCGGAGACAGAACCGGAGTCCGGCAAATACAGGGAAGCAGAGAAAAGACCAGGCGGTCCCAGAATTGAAAAAATAAAGAAAACAACAGAGAATCAGATCGCAATGCAGACAAAATTCACCCTTGGAGACAGCGTAATGACTCTGCCTGACAAGAAAATAGGCATTGTCTGCACCACGGTCAATGAGAAAGGCGTAGTACGGGTTCAGATGCCGGATAAAAAAATCTGGATTAATCATAAACGGCTGAAACTTTTGGTTTCAGCAGAGCAGCTGTATCCGGAAGATTATGATTTTTCCATTCTGTTTGATACTGTGGAAAACAGGAAGGCAAGACACAGGATGGAAAAGGGATATCAGGAAGGTCTGGAGATCCGGAAAGCTGCGGATGAGACCCTCCCTAAGTTATGATTTCAGCATGATTTTGGGGGATCGCATGGTTTTTTGCGGTCCTCCTCACAGACTCTGTATTCGTAAGGCAGTTCAAATGGATCATCATTTAGTTCGGCAAGAATAAGACGGAAAATCTGTACATGGCATAATTCATCTGCTATAATCCGGTTTAAGATGGCTTTGATGCGGAAGTCGTTAATCCACAGGCACTGCAGCTGGTATTTTCTGATTGCCTCCAGTTCACCATTTAAGGAATTGGCTACAAGAGCGCTGATATTGGTGGGGTAACGGTTGCAGGCAGGAGTCCAGTATTTCATGCGGCCGTTTTGCCAGCTCCATAGCCGTGGGTCTGCTCCCAGCATGATACAAAGCTCACCGAAAACATTGAGATGGTGCATTTCTACTACACTGATTCTGTGAAAACATTCTGCGATATCGTAAAAATACCGTTTCGTAATCATGCTGTTGTAAACGTATAAGCTGATTGCGGACATTTCCGAATTACAGGCACCGATGTTGGAAAGCATGGCTGAGGCATAAAGTTCATTGGCAGTTACGATTTCAACATCAGGCCAGGGGGATTTGTCAGAAAAAACAAGTGCGGAAAGATCCATTTCTTACCTCCCATAGAGTAGTTCTATTTAAATATATCAACAGACAGAGGGAGTATGACTGAAATAATCAAAGGAAAAAGAGAGGCTGTGATTGAATGAAGGACGAAAGAACGTTAAAAAAAGAACTTGAAGAATTTGTGCCCTTAAACAAACAGGAGGAAGCGGACAAAAAGCTGATTCTCAAATGCTTATCCGAAGGAGATCATATTTTCTTCCGGGAAAATGAGGAAGCTCATATCTCTGCTTCCGGCTGGGTGGTTAACCAGACCATGGACCGTGTTTTAATGGCATATCATAATATTTATCATTCCTGGGCATGGACCGGTGGCCACGCAGACGGGGAAAAGGATCTTTTGTCTGTTGCCATGAGAGAAGCCAGGGAAGAAACCGGAATTAAAACAGTGACACCGGTAATGAACCAGATATTTTCTCTTGAAGTCTTAACCGTAGATGGTCATGAAAAGAAGGGGTTATACGTCCCTTCCCATCTGCATCTGAACGTGACTTATTTACTGAAAGGGGATGACAGGGAGGAGATCAGAAATAAAGAAGATGAGAACAGTAAAGTGGGCTGGTTTTCATTAAAGGATTGTCTGGAAGCGGTAAATGAGCCCTGGATGAAAGAACGAATTTACAAAAAGCTGATAGAAAAGATGGAAAATCTGAAAATTTAACAGAAAATTGGCATTTATTTTATGATTAGCTGTTTCTATTTTGGAGATTATGATTTATAATAATGGTATCTGAATGGATGAAGTTTTGCCAAATAAGACAGCGAGGTGTTAGATATGAAAATTGTTTATGCAATCGTCAGTTCCGATGATGGAAACCGGGTGACCGACGTTCTGAATGAGCACCAGTTCAGTGTCACAAAACTTGCCACAACAGGCGGTTTCTTAAAAAAAGGCAACTCAACATTAATGATCGGTACTGATGACGGACAGGTAGAAGAAGTCATTAATCTGATCAAGGATACCTGCGGAAAGCGCCAGAAAATTACATGCAACGTTCCTGCACCGAATATCGCGTCAGTTTCGGCGG
Source organism: Paenibacillaceae bacterium (assembly GCA_015057715.1). Lineage (GTDB taxonomy): Bacteria > Bacillota > Clostridia > Lachnospirales > Lachnospiraceae > Lacrimispora. The sequence goes on along the minus strand of SVDS01000022.1, from coordinate 38,053 downwards.
GATATATGATGATGCCCATGACAGTCGAACTGGGCGGGGCTACCATATTTGTTACAGATGTAGAGCGTTTTGAGAAAATTTGATGTAGTGACAAAGGGATTGCACAGCAATCCCTTTTCGTAACAGGAGGAATGAATATGTCAGAAACCAAACGAGTATTTATCATTGTACTGGACAGTTTCGGAATCGGCGAAGCTCCAGATGCGGCAAAGTTCCACGATGAGGGAAGCAACACCCTTGGATCAATCGCGAAAGCAGAGGAATTTTATACGCCGAACTTAAAAAAACTTGGTATGTTTAATATTGACGGTGTAACAGCCGGTGAAAAAGAGATAGAACCAGCAGGCTCCTATGGCAGAATGACCGAGCGGTCCCAGGGTAAGGATACCACCATCGGCCACTGGGAGATTGCAGGAATTATTTCTAAGGAGCCTCTTCCAACCTATCCGGAAGGCTTTCCTGATGAGATTTTAGATGAATTTAAGAAGCAGACAGGAAGAGGAATTCTCTGCAATAAACCTTATTCCGGCACAGATGTAATCCGGGATTTTGGAAAACAGCATGTGGAGACAGGAGATTTAATTGTTTACACTTCTGCAGACAGTGTATTTCAGATCGCTGCCCATGAGGAAGTGGTGCCGTTAGAAGAACTGTACCGTTACTGCAGGATCGCCAGAGAAATTTTAACAGGAAAACACGGGGTAGGCAGAATCATCGCAAGACCTTTTATCGGAGAATCCCCTGATTATAAAAGAACGCCCCACCGCCATGACTTTTCCCTTCTTCCGCCAGCAAAAACCATGCTTGACTGTCTTAATGAAGCAGGACTTGATACCATCGGAGTGGGAAAAATATACGATATTTTTGCGGGAAAAAGCATTCAGAAAACCACATCCATCGTTAACAATAACGATGGTATGATTCAGACCTTAAAAGCACAGCAGGATGATTTCCATGGTCTTTGCTTTGTTAATCTGGTGGATTTTGATATGGTTTACGGCCATCGCAACGACGTAAAGGGTTATGCAAGAGCAGCCACTGAATTTGACGTTCAGCTTGGGCAGTTTATGGAAGCCATGAGACCGGATGACGTTTTAATCATTACGGCGGATCATGGCTGTGATCCTGGAACTCCAAGCACCGATCATTCCAGAGAATATACCCCAATGCTGATTTACGGACAGGGAATTAAAGCCGGAGTTTCCATTGGAACAAGAGATACCTTTGCTGATATTGCAGCGACGGTACTGGATTTGTTCGGATTAAAGGGTGAGATTGCCGGAACCAGCTTTTTAGGTGAAGTAGCAAAATAACAGGAGGTGTTTGATTGAAGCTGAATGAGACGACGATCAGGCTGCTGAAAGAGGAAGCCTATCGTGCACAGAAAAGGGCTTATGTACCTTACTCTGGTTTTATGGTAGGTGCTGCACTTCTTGCGAAGAACGGAACTGTGTATCTTGGGTGCAACATTGAGAATGCATCTTTTTCACCTACCAACTGTGCGGAACGCACGGCATTTTTCAAAGCAGTATCTGAGGGCGTGACGGAATTTGATGCCATTGCCATTGTAGGAAATAAAAAAGGGGCAAAGGGAGGCATCTGCGCTCCCTGCGGAGTCTGCCGTCAGGTTATGGCAGAATTTTGTGACCCGGATGAATTCCAGGTAATTCTGGCAGCAGAAGATGAGACTGTTGTTTATACATTAAAAGAACTGCTTCCCCTGGGATTTACAAAGAAGGATTTAAATTCCGACTGAAAAAATGAGGGAGGTTTTAAGTAATATGAGGATGTATGATTTAATAGCAAAAAAGCGTAATGGAGAAACTCTGACAGAGGAAGAGATCCGTTCCATGATAGATGGCTATGTAATGGGAGAAATTCCGGACTATCAGATGTCTGCCATGCTGATGGCAATTTATTTTAAAGGGATGAGCGATACGGAAACAGCAATCCTTACGGATGCAGTGGCTCATTCCGGCGATATGGTGGACTTAACTCCCATTCAGGGGATCAAGGTAGATAAGCACTCCACTGGAGGCGTTGGTGATAAAACCACTCTGGTGGTGGCTCCTATTGTAGCGGCCTGCGGCGTTAAGGTGGCAAAGATGTCCGGCAGGGGACTTGGCCATACAGGCGGTACTGTGGATAAGCTGGAATCCATTCCAGGCATGAGAACAACACTGACTGAGGAAGAATTCTTTGAGGTTGTCAATACCACAGGTTTGTCAGTTATCGGGCAGTCCGGCAATCTGGCACCTGGAGATAAAAAGCTGTACGCGCTCAGAGATGTGACGGCTACGGTGGAAAGCATTCCGCTGATTGCGGCATCCATTATGAGCAAGAAGCTGGCAGCAGGAAGTGACTGTATTCTTCTTGATGTGAAAACCGGAAGCGGTGCGTTTATGAAGACACTTCAGGACTCTGTCACTCTGGCAGAGAAGATGGTGGCGATCGGAGAGCATGCGGGAAAGAAGACCATGGCTCTCATTACCAATATGGATATTCCCCTGGGCAATTTAATCGGCAACAGCCTGGAGGTAATAGAAGCAGTAGAGACCTTAAAGGGCAGAGGACCAAAGGATTTGACGGAAGTATGCTTAAATCTGGCTTCCGGAATGCTCTGGCTGGCTGGTAAAGGAACCCCAGAGGAGTGTTTTGCCATGGCAGAGAAAACCATAGCGGATGGCAGTGCCTTAAACCGCCTGGCAGCTATGGTAAAGGCACAGGGCGGAGATCCATCTGTGATCTTAGATCCATCACTCTTTGCAAAAGCGCCTTATGGAAGAGAAATTAAGGCAGTGAAGAAGGGATATCTGGTTCATATGAACACGGAGCAGTGCGGAATTGCTTCTTCCATGCTGGGAGCAGGAAGAGTTACCAAGGAAAGCCTCATCGATTATACAGCTGGGATTGCTCTGAAGAAAAAGGTGGGTCAGGAAGTGGAGGAAGGTGAAACCATTGCCGTGCTCTACACCTCAAAGCAGGAACTGTTTGATGCCGCTGAAGAGGAATTCTTAAAAGCAGTTACCATTGCCCATGGAAAACCGGAGGAGGAGCCTCTGATTTATGCCAGAGTTACCAGAGAAGGCGTAAAGAACCTGGTAGGATAGAAAGGATAAAACAATGACCGATTTAGAAATGTTAAGTTATGTAGACCATACCCAGTTAAAGGCGTTTGCCACATGGGAAGATATTGAAGAACTGTGCAGGGAGGCGGTAGAATATAAAACAGCTACTGTCTGCATTCCCCCCTGCTATATCAGCCGCGTACACAAGGAATTCCCTACTCTTGCAATTTGTACCGTAGTCGGATTTCCTCTTGGATATTCCGTGACCGAATCCAAGGTTTTGGAGACAAAAAAGGCCATTGAAGACGGAGCTGTGGAGGTTGACATGGTAGTCAATATCAGCGATGTGAAAAATGGTGAATATAAGAAGGTAGAAGAAGAGATAGCAGAACTGAAGAAAGCCGCAGGCAATCAGGTTTTAAAGGTGATTATTGAAGCATGCTATTTAACAGAGGAAGAAAAGATTGCCATGTGCAAGGCTGTAACTGCAGCTGGAGCCGATTATATCAAGACCTCCACCGGATTTGGAACTGGCGGAGCGACTTTGGAAGATATCCAGTTATTTAAAAAGCACATCGGACCAGATGTAAAGATTAAAGCTGCCGGCGGTGTCCGGACGCTGGAAGATTTAAGAGCCTTTATTGATGCAGGATGTCATCGCGTGGGAGCAAGTGCAGCGGTAAAGCTGGCAGCCCAGAAAAAATAAAGAAAAGTAGATAAGAGGAGCACCCAAAACTATCTGACAGTAAAAAAATACAGACAGTTTTGGGTGCTTATTTTCTGATAAATTAGTAAAATGCACAAATAACGCAGGGGGTACCCTTGGTTATATTTCACAAAAATAGGGAGAAATCCAAAAAACACTGACAAAACACTTGAAAAAGTGTTACACTAGTAGTATAGCGTTTGATTTTTATTGTAACAGTGTGTTGGTATTCTGACAGGAGGAATGAATGATGTTTCAGGTAAATGATTTAGTAGTATTCGGCAGCCATGGGATCTGTGAGGTAAAGGAAATCGGGAATCTGCGTATGTATGAGGCAGATCAGGAGAGGACCTATTATACCCTGAAGCCTCTTTACGAGGAGCACCAAAGTGCCGTTTACACACCTGTTGATAACCGAAAAACAGCTATCAGAGCCGCTGCTACCAGGGAGGAAGCAATGGATCTCATCGATCAGATCCCCAGCATCGAAGCAATCTGGGTGTTGGATGAAAGAGAACGGGAATGTATTTTTAAGGCCATCATGCTAAAATGTGAATGTGCCGGCTGGATGCAGATTGTAAAGACACTGTATTTGAAAAAAAGAAAGAGACTTGCAGAAGGCAAAAAGAATACTGCAAAGGATGATTTCTATTTTAATAAGGCAGAGGATCTGTTATATGGTGAGCTGGCAGCAGCTTTGGAAGTGGATAAAGATGGAATAAAAGATATGGTAATGAGCCGTGTCTTTTCAGATGTAACAAATTAAAGAGCGTCCTCCCGTATCACTGGGAGGACGTTCTTTAATTTGTTGTTCATAGAGTTGTTTTATACCCTTATGGCAAAGCACAAATATGAGTTTGTGTCTTGCCATAAGGGTATTTTTTATTGTTAAATCTGAATGATTACAGGAGAGGGGTTGGGTATAAGGGTTGTCCTTCTATATGAACCCCTTCACTTAACAATGCAGACAAATAAAAAGTACCTGGAAAATATAACATTATTTAGCATTCCTTGTACAAAGTTGGATTAAATTTGACATTCCTATCATATAATATTACAAAATATGTTTTTTAGAACGTACCAAATCGGAAAAATGCCGTTTCATATACTTATGCAGTAATTAGGCATTTTATCCTTATTATGGAAAAATATTATGAGAGGAGAAATGTGTATGTATGAAAAAAAGAAAAAGATCTAGGATACCGTCACGGACATTATACTGTTTTCAAAAACGATTACTGGCATTTTTGCTTGCTGCGGCCATGATACTGGCCAATGTAGGTGCAGACACAAATCAGGTGTATGCAGCCAGTTCATCGGAGTCCGTTACTTTCTCAGTGGGGGGATCGCAGCTTATCAAAGCCATTGAAGATGCGATTGTCAATGGGGATGAGGTGACAGCAGAGGATCTGGATTTCACCAATGGTAAAATTGCGGAATTTAAGGAACTATTTTTTGGAAAAGGTAAGATTTACGAAGCATTTCCTGAACTTGAGGGGGAAGGTGTGGATGCACAGCTGCGTGTGTTTGTCCGCATACCGGAAAATGCTGATGACATGTATATGGTAACCGGCGATGAAGAAATTGTTTTCTTGTACGTAAATAACGGAGAAAATACCATTAGCTGTTCCACAGAAATTACCAGGATGGATAACGGCGTAGAAAAGGTGAAAAAGACCAACCGCATTACGGTAAGGAGTTATGAATCAGCATTTGGTAAAGAGGAAGTAAATGTTGTTACAAAGCCAGAACAACCAACTGTAACCGGAGAAACAAAGGTACCGGAAACAGCAACTCCTGCAGAGGCTGGGAAAGCAGTTGAGTCTGTACCTGTAAAGGAGACTACAGCAGCAGAGGAGACTGTATCAGCACCGGAGGAGACCACATCAACACCAGAGACGCAGTCAAAACTGCCAGAGGAGACGATAGCTGCTCCAACAGAAAGCCAGACTAAGGCTCCGGCAGAGGAAACATTAAAAGAGTCAGCTGAGTCAGAAGAGATTCCGGTTCCTGATAGCGAAGTCTCTGAGCCAGTGGCTTCTATTATTCGCCACAATGCACCCATAGTTACTGCCAAAGAAAATGGTGAGGTAACGGAAGCTGTAGAAGTCAGTGAAGAGACAGCTGCTGTTGATCCCGAGAATGTGAGAGAATCAAAGGAGACAGAGGCGTCAACCAAGGCAGAAACGACACAGGCAGAGATAACACAAGTCGAGACAAAACAGGTTGAGTCAACGCAGGCTGAGACCCCAAAGGCTGAATCAACCCAGGCGGAAACGTCCCAGATGGAAACTACCCAGCCTGAAACCACCCAGGCTCCGGCAGAAAGCCAGTCTGCGTCTGCAGGCAAGAATACGGCAGGGGGTACGGCCAATGCAGCTGCTGGAACGGCTTCCCCTTCGGAAAGCAAGCCAGTACCAGAGACGCCAGACTCAGAAACAAAGGCTTCTCCAGCCGGAACAGCCGATTTGGTTGGTATTGGATATTGTTCCACTGCCAAGGCATATACGGTTACAATCAATCAGTTAAAAGCGTTGGAAGACTATGATGGATATAAGATTTCATATAAAATCGATCCGGAAGCCAGTGCCCGTATTATTGAAGGACCAAGGGGAGTTGAGGAAGGTCAGGAGTTGACCTTTGGCGTTAAGAATCAGATTGGATATGGGATTGAGAGTGTAACGGCGAATGGACAAACATTGAAATCTGATTCGGTAACAGATAATACAGATGGTTCACAAACCGCCTGGTATTCTGTTCCTGAGATTTATGAGGATCAGGAAGTTGAAGTTCATATGTCGGAAACAGGAGAACATCCGGAATTTTCTTCCCAGCTTGTTATGGAAGATGGCACCATTATACGTTTGCATGCACCGGAAGGGGTATTACCCGCAGGCGTAAAAGCATCAGCAGTGATTGTTACCGGTATTGGGGATGCAGTAAAAGAGAAGGTCGAGGCTCAGTCAAAAGAGGATGGAGAGGCAAAAGAGGTAATCAGCTCTTTATCCTATAACATTGATCTTCTTGACCGCAGCGGCAACAAACTGGATAACCAGATCTGGAATGGTTCTGTACAGGTGACGTTTTCCGGAACACCCATGGAGAACCACAGCAGGGAAGCGAATACGGTTGAGGTAGTTTATGTCGCCACGACTAAGGAAGATGAACCACAGGCAAAGGTGACAGCGGCAGATGTGGCTTCTGTGGAGCCCGTTTCAGAGGAATTAAATGTACAGGAAAATAAAGGCATAAATGAAATTACGTTTGAGGCGGAACATTTTTCAACTTATACAATCGTGTTTAGTAATTTTTGGGGGAGAAAATCTCTTCCATTAAATTTAGTAAAATACGACAATGGAGCGGCTATTCCGATTGGAACAGATGCGATACGTTCTGATAGTCTGTCCATTGGAAAATCTGTATCAATGAAAGATATTGCACCTGATGTAAGTGGATATACCTTTAATAAGGCCACTGTGGGAAGCAATTTCCTAAGCGGATCTGTGATTCAATCCCTCAGATGTGATGATGGTTTATGGGATTATACTATTTATTATAAAACTTCATCATCTAATTGGACGGATTTGGAAAAGAACAGCATTTATTTATGGTATACGCAGAATGGTATAACAGTCCAGTTTGATGCCAATGGTGGTAAGGGATCCGTACCTTCAAAGAATGCAAAACCGGGGGATTCAATTGAATTACCAGATGGCAGCAGCTTAACCAGAGCCAATTACAAATTTATGGGGTGGAGCGACTCTCCGGACGGAGGTAAAATAACTGCTAAGGGAAATGCAGGATATAATGAAGTTTATACAGACACCTTCACATTAGATGCCAGTGAAACCGCTAATGCAAAAACTTTATATGCGGTTTGGGCACAAACCGGGGGCAGCGCGTCAGGCCGGTTATGGGTAGCGGTTTTAAATGATGGCGGTGATCTGCCGGCAGAGCCAAGAAACCAGACCAGTCGCAACTATGAATTTATTTATAAGGATTACGGTCAATATTTTAAGACCATAGGATCGGGTGATAATCTATTAAATTATATCAATCCCTTAATAACAGTAACAGGAAAAGACAATGTACAGGCGAATTTAAATGATAAGTTTTATGAGGTTACTGCTAGTTGGGAAGATAAAAATCTTCAAAAGAATCAGTATATTGAATGGTATGTTATAAAATACGAGTCAGCAGCTTGTGGAACGGAAGGCTGGCATGTAGATGGTATCATTCGAAATAAAGAGAGCTATTATGTTGACTATGCTGGAAATGGTAATACTGGCGGTTTAACTCCAGATGGTCAGGGATATGATCTGAATGCTAATGTTACTGTAGCAAAAGCAGGAGGGTATGAAGGCGAAACCTGGCTTCCATTAAAGAAAGATGGATATGTATTTAATGGTTGGAATACACAGTCTGATGGAAAGGGAGAAGCCTTCAATGAAGGAGACTCGTTCAGCCTTACAAAGGATTTTATTGCTGCAAATCATTCAAAAACGGACAACACAGTAACTTTATATGCACAATGGAGGTTAAAAAACAGTGTTCAGATTAAGTATCAGGCAGTGGGAGAAGGGGATGTTTCTCCAGCCAGTGAATATTTAAATCCGGACATTGGAGTTTCCAAAGGTGCTGCGGCAACCCCAGATAAGGGTTATAAATTTAGCGGTTGGTATAGTGATGCAGCGTGTACGGTTCTGGTATCTGCTACAGCTAAGTACACACCGGAACGTCCAGCCAACGGCTGGGCAGATGGTACTACTTTCTATGCCAGGTTTGTAGTAGATGACACCCAGAAGTTTGGTTATACGGTAAATTATTATATCAAGGGTACCACGGCAGCAGTGCCCGGTCTTGTGGCTCTGACTGGAAGTGCACCGGTAGGAACGTTTACCTGGAAAAATGAACCAAAAACGGCAACCGGCTACAAGCTGGTGACCAGTCCGCCGCAGCCGACGAGCATGACAATCACAGCGGCTGGTTCCAACGAGCAAATGGTGTATTATGAGATTGATGAAACGCAGAAGTTTAATTATACGGTGAATTACTTTGTCAAGGGAACCACAACACCAGTACCAGGGCTTTCGACCCTGACAGGAAGTGCACCGGTTGGAACATTTACCTGGAGAAATGAGCCAGTAACCACAACCGGTTACAAGCTGGTAACCAGTTCGCAGCAGCCGGCGAGTATGACAATCACAGCAGCTGGTCCCAACGTGCAGACTGTATACTATGAGATTGATGACACCCAGAAGTTTGGCTATACAGTGAATTACTATATCAAGGGAACCACAACAGCAGTACCTGGGCTGGTGTCTTTGAATGGAAATGCACCCATAGGAACATTTACCTGGAGTAATGTAACTAAGACAGCAACCGGCTACAAGCTGGTGACCAGTTCGCCCCAGCCAACCAGCATGACAATCACAGCAGCTGGCCCCAACCAGCAAACGGTGTACTATGAGGTTGATGAGACCCAAAAGTTTGACTACACGGTAAATTACTATATCAAGGGAACCACGGCTGTGGTGCCAGGTCTTAAAGCACTGACAGGAAGTGCACCGGTAGGAGCATTCACATGGAAAAATGAGCCGAAGACAGCAACTGGCTACAAGCTGATGGCCGAACAGCCCGTAAGCATGACAATCACGTCAGCTGGTCCCAACGTGCAAACGGTGTACTATGAGACTGATGAAACCCAAAAGTTTAATTATACAGTAAATTACTATATTAAGGGAACCACAACAGCAGTACCAGGGCTAGCACAACTGTCAGGAAGTGCGCCGGTAGGAACGTTTACCTGGAGTAATGTAACAAAGACTGCAACTGGCTACAAGCTGGTGACCAGCTCACAGCAGCCTACGAGCATGACAATTACGGCAGATGGTTTAAACGTGAAGACGGTGTACTATGAGATTGATGAAACCCAGAAGTTTGGCTACACGGTAAATTACTATATTAAGGGAACCACAACAGCAGTACCAGGTCTTACGCCACTGACAGGAAAAGCACCGGTAGGGGAATTCAGCTGGAGGAATGAGCCAAAGACAGAAACTGGCTACAAGCTGATGGACGGACAGCCGGAAAGCATGACAATCACTGCAGCTGGACCAAATGTAAAAGTGGTGTACTATGAGGTTGATAAGGCCCAGACTTTTGGCTATACAGTAAACTACTATATCAAAGATACTACAACAGCAGTGCCAGGTATTACAGTGCTGACAGGAAGAGCACCGATAGGGGAATTCAGCTGGAGGAATGAGCCGAAGACAGAAACCGGCTACAAGCTGATGGCCGGACAGCCAAGTAGCATGACAATCACGGCAGATGGTCCTAACGTGAAGACAGTATTCTATGAGATTGATGAAACCCAGAAGTTTGGCTATACAGTGAATTACTTTATTAAGGGGTCTACAGTCCCAGTCCCAGGTCTTACAGCTTTGACAGGAAGAGAACCAGTAGGGGAATACGGCTGGGCGAATCCTCCAAAGACAGATACTGGCTATAAGCTGATGGCCGGACAGCCGACGAGCATGATAATCACGGCAGCTGGTTCTAATGTAAAGACAGTGTATTATGAGACTGATGAAACCCAGAAGTTTGACTATACGGTGAATTACTATATTAAGGAAACCACAACAGTAGTACCGGGTCTTACAACGATGTCAGGAAAAGCACCGGTAGGGGAATTCAGCTGGAGGAATGAGCCAAAGACAGAAACTGGCTACAGGCTGATGCTCGGACAGCCGGAAACCATGACAATCACGTCAGCTGGACCCAACGTGAAAACGGTATATTATGAGATTGATGATACTCAGAAATTCGACTATACAGTGAACTTCTATATCAAAAATACCACAACAGCAGTACCCGGTCTTAAGGCCCTGACAGATAGAGCATCGGTAGGGGAAGTCAGCTGGAAGAATATTTCGGAAACAGAAACCGGCTACAAGCTGATGGCCGGACAGCCAAATAGCATGACAATTACGTCAGCCGGTCCCAACGTGAAAGCTGTATATTATGAAATTGATGAAACCCAGAAGTTCGACTATACAGTGAATTATTTTATTAAAGGAACAACAGCTGCAGTCCCAGGTCTTACGGCTTTGGCAGGAAAAGCACCGGTAGGTGAATTCACCTGGAAAAATGAGCCGAAGACCAAAACCGGCTATAAGCTGGTGGCGGAACAACCGGAAAGCATGACAATCACAGCCGCTGGTCCCAACGAGAAGACGGTGTACTATGAGATTGATGAGATGCAGAAGTTTGGCTATACAGTAAACTACTATATCAAAGATACTGAAACTGGAGTACCAGGCCTTACGCCGCTGACAGGAAGTGAACCGGTAGGAACATTCACCTGGAAAAATGAGCCAAAGACTGCAACTGGTTACAAGCTGGTAGCTGAGCAGCCGACGAGCATGACAATCACGGCAGATGGTCCCAATGTGAAAACGGTTTACTATGAGATTGATGAGAGCCAGAAGTTCGATTATACAGTAAACTACTATATCAAAGATACTACAACTGGTGTACCAGGTCTTACGCCATTGACAGGAAGTGAACCGGTAGGAACATTCACCTGGAAAAATGAATCTAAGACCCCAACTGGCTATAAGCTGGTGGACGATCAGCCGGAAAGCATGACAATCACGTCCACTGGCCCTAACGAAAAAACAGTATACTATGAGATTGATGAAACGCAGAAGTTTGCTTATAAGGTAAACTACTATATCAAAGATACCACAATTGGGGTACCAGGTCTTACCTCACTGACAGGAAATGAACCAGTAGGAGCATTCACCTGGAAAAATGAACCGAAGACTGTAACTGGGTATAAACTGGTGGCCGACCAGCCAGCCGGCATGACGATTACAGCAGAAGGCCCCAACGAGAAGACGGTTTATTATGAGATTGATGAAACCCAGAATTTTGATTATAGTGTGAATTACTATATCAAAGATACCACAACCGTGGTACCCGGTCTTGAATCTCTGACAGGAAAGAAACCGGTAGGGGAATTTACCTGGACTAATATGCCAAAGACCGCCGGCTACAAGCTGATGGCCGATCAGCCCACCAGCATGACAATCACCTCAGAAGGCCCCAACGAAAAGACGGTATATTATGAGATTGATGATACCCAGAAGTTTGGCTATACGGTGAATTTCTTTATTAAAGATACCACAACAGCAGTACCAGGTCTTAATCCACTGACAGGAAGTGTACCAGTAGGGGATATAACCTGGAAGAATGATCCAAAGACCACAACTGGCTATAAGCTGATGGCAGAACAGCCGGAAAGCATGACAATCACAGCAGCAGGCCCCAATCAGAAGACGGTTTATTATGAGATTGATGAATCGCAGAAGTTTGATTATAGTGTCAATTACTATATCAAAGATACCACAACTGCGGTACCAGGTCTTGATGCTCTGACAGGAAGTGAACCGGTAGGGGAAATCAGCTGGATTAATACGCCAAAGACAACAACCGGCTACAAGCTGGTGGCCGACCAGCCAGCCAGCATGACGATTACAGCAGCAGGCCCCAACGAAAAGACGGTGTATTATGAGGTTGACGAAACGCAGAAATTTGATTATAGAGTGAATTACTATATCAAAGATACCACAACTGCGGTACCAGGTCTTGATGCTCTGACAGGAAGTGAACCAGTAGGGGAATTTACCTGGACTAATAAGTCAAAGACAACAACCGGTTACAAGCTGATGGCTGGCCAGCCGACCAGCATGACAATCACCTCAGCAGGCTCCAACGAAAAGACGGTGTATTATGAGATTGATGATACCCAGAAGTTTGACTATAGTGTGAATTACTATATCAAAGATACTACAACTGCGGTGCCCGGTCTTGAGTCTCTGACAGCAAGTGCACCAGTAGGAGAAGTAACCTGGATCAATCCGCCAAAAACCACAACCGGGTATAAGCTGATGGCAGAGCAGCCAGAAAGCATGACAATCACCTCAGAAGGCCCTAACGAAAAAACTGTATATTATGAAATAGATGAGGATCAGACACTGAATTACAAAATCAAATATTTCTATAATAACAGTGAGGATGCAGGGGCAGAAGAAAACCAAAAAGTATTGGTAGCAGAGCCAACTGTAAATCAGGTAACTTTAAAGGAAAAGGCTGGATACAAATTATCAGATAAGCCATACAATCCAGAACTGCCTACGGTTATAACCGGAGAAAACAATGTAATAAATGTTTATTATGATCCGGTGCAGGTTAATTATATGGTAGACCTATATTATCAGGTAAATGGAGAATATACAGAGCAGCCAACGTATTCATATACCAGAAATGGTTATACGGAATCGAAGGCTGAGGTAACTGCTGATGACAGGCAAATAAAGAAACCAGGTTATGTGTTTGACGAAGCCAAAGAAAATGTATTGGGTGGAGCAATTGCCGGAGATGGAAGTCTGGTTCTTAAGGTTTACTTCAAACAGCAGTTTACAGTAACTTACGCGCCAGGTACCCAGGGAACCTTTGCGACTCAGAAAGCGGAAGGTCTGGATTACAACACAGTAACTCCGGAATATGACGGGAAGCCCATGGGTAAGCCAGGATATGTATTCGCAGGCTGGAGTCCCAAACCTGAGCCGGTAGTTACAGCAGACAACACTTATGTAGCACAATGGATTTCTTCAACCAGCACAAAATATACAGTGGAATTCTATTACGAGAGTAAAGGAAAATATCCGGAAAAGGCTAATAATTCTTCATTGAGAGCAGGAACAACGGATGCGATGGCAGCTGTAACCGATTCTGATAAGGCAGCATTGAGCGGATATATACTTGATTCAAAGGCGGCCAATGTATTTGAGGCGGCAGTCGCCGGCGATGGCGGTATGGTGCTCAGGGTTTATTTTAAGCAACAGTTTGCAATAACCTATAATCCTGGGGAGCATGGCTCATTCAATGCACAAACTAACACAGGTCTCAGCTACGGCGATGCGGTACCTGCATTTGAAGGGCAGACTACAGCAAACGGTAACTACAGTTTTATTGGCTGGAATAAAGAAATCGCAAAGACCGTATCAGATAATGTAGTTTATACCGCATTATGGAGTTACAACGGCGGAGGAAGCAGTGGGGGAAGCAGCGGAGGAAGCTCCGGCGGCGGTCCAAGAGCAACCGGTACCCGTGCAGTTGGAGGCCCTGGTGACACAACTGTTACCATTGAGCCTGTACCAGTTCCTCTGGCGAATCTGCCGGAAAATACAAACCTTGTAACCATTGACGATGGTAACATCCCCTTAGCCGGACTTCCAAAGACCGGTGACAGGGCACCTGTTCAGGGTGTTGCAGCGATTGTATCTGGAATCTTATTGGCAGCCTATCTGGCAATCAGCCATAGGCGCAGAGACGAAAGATAGGAATTGAAATAAGCATAAACGGAGCTGTTGCGTAAAAGCAACAGCTCCCGTTCTAAGGTCAAAACTTTATATTAATTCGCTGCATTCGCTTTTACGGGTGAAACCTTAATCTGCAATAAAAACATACAGTATCGCAAAAGCGTGTAGCACACAAGCAGCACAGCAAGGATCGTCTGGATCCATATAATTGGCTGGAGGTACGATGCCTGAATTCCATTTTTCATAAGAAAGCCAGCAGTCTGCTTGGATGCAATGGCGCTAATGACAAATGGAAACGTAAAGGCAGAATAACTTGGATAAAATGGCAATTGCAAAAGCGGAATTAACCCAGCCAGTACCAATACATACAAAGCAAAGGATATTACAGCCAGCCCTAACACAAGAACCAGGCTTTTCTCCTCCACCGATTGCAGATAGGCTGCCAGACACAGGCTCCCAGGGGCTGTGAAAATACAAAACAGTGCCTGTGCCGGTTCTGGTATTTCAGAGTATTTGATATGACGGTACCCAACCAGCACAAGTAAAGCAATGAAACTGATAAACCCAAACCAGAAAGCGGCTGTTCCAATAGTTTTCATCTGATAAGCAGGAGCGGTGATTCCTGCAGCGGCTATGCCCACATACACAATAAAATAACTGGCAAATACGTTCTTCATATTCACTTTTCTCATAAACCGATAAGTAAACATAAGAATCAGCAGAAGATGAAGAGCGACCGCCAAAATCCAGATGGTAAAAGCCACTGTATTGGAAAAGGGTTTTATGTAAACAGATAACAACATAGTACCCATGGGAAATGTGGCAGACACACTCATCATGATTGGATTTTTCAAATCCTCCTTAACCGCATTGGGAAACAATACTGCCTTAAACAGAAGAAGGATAAAAAGTAAAAAGGATATGGCTCCAAAGACATAGCGGATACTCTCGGAATAACTCTGAAGTAAATTACCCAGAGCAGCACACCCAAGCATAACTCCTGACATAGGCACTGGCACACGTTTTATTAAGTCCCTCATACCCATCACCCCGCTGTTACAAGTTCATCAATATTCACAAGCTCAAATTCCCGGACAATAATCTGTGCCACCTTTTCTGCAACCAGCCCGGTAAACGCAATGCATTGCTCCTTGTGTTCCCCGCTTGCCATATCGAATTCTTTTGTGAGGACACGGCAGCAAAGAGAATTCTTTCCATTGGCTGTTTTAAAATAGTCGTGAAGCTCATTGGCCAATAGAAGGTTCTTTTCCACCTTTGGATCCCCCTGCCTGGTACGTCCAAAGAAAAGGCCAAGAGACATAACTCCGCCGGACACGGCTCCGCATACGCACTTGGAACGTCCGATTCCTACGGGAAACCCGGAGGCCATGGCTATTACCATATCTGGAACATCCAGTTCAAAGTTGTCCCGGATGGAAGATACGACGGCTTCCGAACAGAAGAATCCACCCCGGAATAATTCCTCTGCATCTTTTTTGATCTTCTGTACACTGACTTCTTTTTTCATTTCCATTATGAAACACCCCTTTGTAAAATTTAATATATTAATATTAACATTGAATACATAGAACTTCCAATTGTGTTTCTCTATCTGTACAGAGGCAGTGATTGTTTTTATCAATAAATAGGTTATTTACATACAGGTCTTAATGATATATTTTCTTCTGCTCATAGATCGGCTCGCAGGTAAGGTGGATTCCCAATCTTTTAAAGGTTTTCACGTCTACATCAGAGAGCAGGACAGACGTGTGGGCATCAGTCCCTTTTAACCGGGGAAGCTGCTCTAACGCAATCTGCGCATTCACATCTGTGGCTGCAGAAGCGGACAGGGCGATCAGCACTTCGTCGGTATGAAGTCTGGGGTTTTTGCTTCCCAGATATTTAACCTTTAATTTCTGAATCGGTTCAATGGCGGAAGGAGAAATCAAATGGACATCGTGGGGAATATTTCCCAGTACCTTTACAGCATTCAGTAAAAGAGCAGCAGAGGCTCCCAGTAAATTGGTGGTTTTTCCCGTTACTATCGTATCGTCACCCAGCAAAAGTGCAGCAGCAGGAGATCCGTTTTTCTGGGCCAGCTCATTGGCAGCGCCTACGGTTTTCCGCATGTCCGTATTAATCTTGGCCTGCTTCATCACCAGTTCAATTTTATATACCTCATCCTTGGATCCCATGTCTTTAGCCAGACGGGATAATGCCTGATAATAACGTCTGATAATTTCCTGGCGTGATGCTTCTTTGCAGATTTCATCATCCACGATACAGTGTCCGGCCATGTTTACACCCATGTCCGTAGGGGATTTGTAAGGACATTCTCCATAAATTCCCTCAAAGATTGCACTTAATACCGGAAAAATTTCCACATCCCGGTTATAATTTACAGTAGTTAACCCATAAGCTTCCAAATGGAAGGGATCAATCATATTTACATCATTTAAATCAGCAGTAGCTGCTTCATAAGCAAGATTTACCGGATGCTTTAACGGAATATTCCAGATTGGGAAGGTCTCAAACTTGGCATAACCAGCCTTTACACCTCTCTTGTTTTCGTGATAAAGCTGGGATAAACAGGTGGCCATCTTTCCGCTGCCAGGTCCCGGTGCAGTGATGATTACTAAGGGCTTGGAAGTTTCAATGTAATCATTTCTTCCATAACCTTCATCACTGACAATGAAGGAGATGTTGGCAGGATAGCCGTCAATGATATAATGGCGGTACACCTTAATTCCCATTGATTCCAGCTTTCCCTTAAATACGTCTGCAGCTTTCTGACCGGAGTACTGGGTAATAACAACACTTCCCACATAAAGTCCCTTGTCCGTAAAGGACTGAATGAGACGGAATACATCCACATCATATGTAATGCCAAGATCGTGGCGGATTTTGTTCTTTTCAATGTCAGCAGCGCTGATGGCAATTACAATTTCTGCCTGATCAGTAAGCTGCATCAGCATACGAAGCTTGCTGTCCGGCTCAAATCCTGGAAGCACTCTGGAAGCGTGGTAGTCATCAAATAACTTTCCTCCGAATTCCAGATAGAGCTTGTCCCCGAACTGGCTGATTCGCTCTTTAATGTGCTCTGACTGCATGGTTAAATACTTGTTGTTATCAAATCCTGGTTTCATTAGTCCCTCCGTAACGCTTTCATTTTTACAATACTTAAGATTGTAACATAGAAGAACGGAAAATACCATGGCTTTTATCTGTCCATATTTGGCTGAAACACTTTACAACACGCTCTAAACGTGTTAAAACGTTGTAGTAAGAAGGAGGAGAAATATGCTTAAAATAGGAAGAAACGACCCCTGCTGGTGCGGCAGCGGAAAGAAATATAAAGCCTGTCATCTGGAATTTGACAGAAAGCTTGAGAATTATGAAATCATGGGAGATGAAGTGCCGGATCACTCCATGATAAAGACACCTGCCCAGATAGAAGGCATACGCCACGCTGGTGTTATTAACAATCAGATTCTTGATCTGGTTGGAGAGAAGATCCGTCCTGGAATCAGTACAGAGGATTTAAATACCCTGGTTCACGAAACCACCCTTCGTCTGGGCGGAATCCCGGCACCCCTTAATTTTGAAGGATATCCCAAAAGTGTCTGTACCTCAATCAATGAGGTAGTCTGCCATGGAATTCCTGATCCCAAAAGAATTTTAAAAGAAGGAGACATCATTAACGTAGATGTGACCACCATTGTGGGTGGATATTACGCAGATGCTTCCAGAATGTACTGCATGGGAAAGGTATCTCCGGAAGCAGAAAAGCTGGTCCGGGTAACAAAGGAAAGTGTGGATCTGGCATTAAAGGAAGCCAGAGCCTGGGGACATTTAGGGGATATCGGAGCTGTAATCTCGGAATATATTTATGCCAATGGGTTTACCGTAGTAAGAGAAATCGGCGGACATGGAGTTGGTGTGGAATTTCATGAAGAACCATGGGTCAGCCATATTGGAACCAGGGGAACGGATATGCTTTTAGTACCTGGAATGATTTTTACCATTGAGCCTATGGTCAATGCAGGAAAGGCTGATGTAGTACAGGATGATTCAGATGGCTGGACCATCTATACAAAGGATGGAAGCCTGTCTGCCCAATGGGAATATACCGTATTAATTACAGAAGATGGACCGGAGGTGCTTGCCAGATAATGGATAAAAAACGCTGCTTTTGGGTAAATGAATCACTGCCCATTTACGTAAAATATCATGATGAGGAGTGGGGAATCCCTGTTTATAACGATGACAAATTATATGAAATGTTTCTGTTAGAGACCTTTCAGGCGGGGCTTTCCTGGATTACCGTGTTAAATAAGCGGGAAGCGTTTCGGGAAGCATTTGACGGATTTGATCCGGAGAAGGTTGTGGCATATAAGGAAGAAAAGCTAAATGAGCTTATGAACAACCCCGGCATTATCAGAAACAGAAGAAAAGTTGAAGCTGCAGTTAAAAACACCCGCATATTCATGGAGATACAAAAGGAATTCGGTTCCTTTTCAAACTATCTGTGGGGATTTACAGGCGGAAAGATTATTGTAAATCAGGATGATAATTTCCAGGTAAAAACAGACCTGTCCGATCAGATATCCAAAGATTTGAAAAAAAGAGGGATGTCCTTTGTAGGATCTGTAACCATTTATTCCTATCTGCAGGCAGTAGGGGTTGTCAACGACCACGAACTGGGGTGTATCTGCAGACAGCATTCATAAGACGAGGAGAAACTATGGGAGTGATAGAAATTGAAGACAAATCCATTCTGGAACCTCTGTTTACCGGCTGGGAGGAAACACTGATCTGGTCCTGCCTGCAAAATGTCATGGGAAGGGCCTTTGCTGATCAGGAGAAAGCCCCCCAGTCAGCCCAGCTTGTAATCGGGGATTTCTGCTTTTTTTCCGGCAAGCCAGACGAAGAATTAATTAGAAATAAACCATCAGGAAGGAATTCTGATTTTATCATTATGGTTCCCAGGGATGAGGCATGGTCTGAAGCCATCGAGACAGTATGGAAATCATCTGCAACAAGACGGATCCGTTATGCAATTAAGAAAGAGCCGGATGTTTTTGATAAAGAGGTATTAACAAGAGCTGTGGAAAGTCTTTCGCCCCGCTATTCCCTTCGCTTGATTGATGAAGAGATTTACAATCAGGTAATGGAGCACAGCTGGTCCGAAGATCTGTGCTCCCAGTTCGCAGACTATGAAGATTATAAAAAAAGGGGAATCGGAGTCGCAGCTCTTTTGGGAGATCAGGTGGTTTCCGGTGCTTCCTCCTACACGGTTTACCGTGGCGGTATTGAAATTGAGATTGATACCAGAAAAGATTGCAGGCGTCAGGGGCTGGCATTGGCCTGCGGAGCAAAGCTGATCCTGGAATGCTTAAAAAGAGGACTTTATCCAAGCTGGGATGCCCAAAACCCCGGTTCTGTGGCACTTTCCCAAAAACTTGGATATCATTTTGACCGGGAGTATCCGGTTTATGAAATCACTGGTTTTTAAACCATGCAGCAAAGGGCTGCATCCGGAATATTAAATTTATTTGGAAAATTTTACAAAATGTGGTAAAATGTTAAATAATTATTACAATAAAACACTGAAGACCATAAAGAAAGTGAAAGTGAAATGATGAAACGATGGCTTTTAGCAGTAATTGTATGCTCATTAGTAGCGTCCGGATGCAGCAGATATAAAGGTATCCCTGAGATTCAGAAGAACAGTCCTTCCAGTGACGAGACCACTGACGATTCCAGCGAGAGCAGTGAGGCGGACAAGCAGGAGGAGACTCTTCCAGTGTCTGCGCTTCCGAAGAAATCCCCAGTGAAAGTGAAGGGAATCTATATTTCCGGATATATGGCTGGATCTGAGGGCTTTCAGGCTATACTTGACAAGATTGAGGGTACGGAAATCAATGCAGTGGTAATCGACGTTAAGAATGACGACGGCAGAATTACGTTTGCAATGGATGGTGCTCCCACGGTGAAGGAAATCGGAGCAGAGAAAAAATATATTCAGGATATGCCTGCCATGATGGCACAGTTAAAAGCAAAAGGAATCTATACCATTGCAAGGGTGGTCGCATTTCGTGATCCCTATCTGGCGGAGCAGAAACCGGAATGGAGCTTAAAAAACAAGGATGGAAGTCTGCACAGAGATAATAAGGGGCTTGCGTGGGTGAATCCGTACCGCACGGAAGTCTGGGATTATCTTGTGGAAGTGGGAGAAGCCGCTTCCAGAGCAGGCTTTGATGAAGTCCAGTTTGACTACATCCGGTTTGCTACGGACAGTTCCATGAAGCAGGTAGTCTTTGATGAGGATGAGACCAAAGGACGTTCGAAAACCGATATTATAACAGAATTCATTCAGTACGCCTATGGGAAACTCTCTGCCAGGAATATCACGGTTTCAGCCGATGTGTTTGGAACCATTATCGGCAGCAACGTGGATGCTCAGGCAGTGGGACAGGTTTACAGTGATATGGCAAACCATCTGGACTATATCTGCCCCATGATCTATCCGTCCCACTACGGCGACGGTAATTTTGGAATCGATCATCCGGATACAGAACCATATAAGACCATTCGTGCCGCCTTAAAGCTTTCTAAATCAGATTTGGAAAAGACCCGTGGAGAGTCAGGTAACCAGGCGGTAGTACGTCCATGGCTTCAGGACTTTACAGCTTCTTATCTGGATCACCATATTTCATATGGAAAGAAAGAAGTCAGAGAACAGATCCAGGCGGTTTACGATGCAGGGTACGACGAATGGATTCTTTGGAGTGCCTCCAACCGCTATACCTGGGATGCCCTGTTATCTGAGGAAGAGGCGAAAAAGGAAGTGGCCAGGATTGCTCGGCAAAGAGCCACGAAAGCGGCAGAATCAGAAACTGCAGCTGCTAAAACCACACAGGCTCCTGTCAAAGTTCAGAGTGAGGCGGAGAAGAGTCTGGAAGGTGCAGTGGAAGAAGAGACAACCAGACAGCAATCAGAGACCGGGGAAGCATCAGAAAAAAAAGAAAAAAGGAATAAGCCACCTGTTGTGATCGTGACCACAGGCGGTTTAAGAAATGAAAAGTGAGGAAAGCTATGGAGAGAACACCAAGACCAGGAGAATTTTACAGACATTTTAAGGATAAGATGTATCAGATTGTAGCAGTTGCGATTCATTCCGAGACCAGAGAAAAGATGGTAGTTTATCAGGCTCTGTACGGAACCTTTGATGTTTATGTACGTCCTCTCTCCATGTTTACCAGCGAGGTGGATCATGAAAAATATCCGGATGTTCTTCAAAAGTACCGGTTTGAACGGGTGGATTTAAAGGATTCCGATTCTAAGGACCAGCCGGAGGCAGAACAAAAAGAAGAGGGAAATAAAGAAGAACACCACGGTCCCAATAAAAATCTGCTTGCATTTCTTGACGCAGAGACGTATCATGAGAAACTGGAGGTCTTAAGAACCTACAAAGACAAATTTACGGCAGAAGAACTGCTTGCCATCTGTGAAATCATGGAGATTGGAAGAGCGGATTCGGAGCCGGAAGAAAAATACTACGCTGTAGAGCGTTATCTGGAACTGCAGATCAAATACGACGGAACAAGATTGAGGTGATTCGAACCAGGTGGACCACATCGAATTTAATATAGAAGAAGAATTAAAAAAACTGCCGTCCCAGCCTGGTGTGTATATCATGCACGACAGGCGGGACGAAATTATCTATGTTGGAAAAGCCATCAGCTTAAAAAACAGGGTCAGGCAGTATTTTCAAAGCAGCAGAAATAAAACGGCAAAGATCGAACAGATGGTATCGAGAATCGCCCGTTTTGAATACATTATAACAGACTCGGAACTGGAAGCACTTGTATTGGAATGCAATTTAATCAAGGAGCACCGCCCCCGTTATAACACCATGTTAAAGGATGATAAAACTTATCCTTACATTAAGGTTACCATGTACGAGGAATTTCCAAGAGTCCTGTTTTCCAGAGATATGAAAAAGGATAAAAGCAGATATTTTGGTCCCTATACCAGTGCAGGAGCGGTAAAGGATACCATTGAACTGATCCACAAGCTGTATCAGATCAGAACCTGCAACCGGAATCTGCCCAGAGATATCGGGAAAGAAAGACCCTGCTTAAACTATCATATCAAACAGTGTCAGGCGCCCTGCCAGGGATATATCAGCCAGGAAGACTATGGGAAATCCATCGGTTTAGTACTTGATTTTCTTGGAGGCAAATACGCGCCTGTCATTACCATGCTGGAAGAAAAGATGCAGGCTGCATCCGATGAAATGGATTTTGAAAAAGCCATTGAATACAGAGATTTATTGACCAGTGTAAAACAGATTGCCCAAAAACAGAAGATCACAGACAGCGGTATGGAAGACCGGGATATTATCGCCATGGCAAAAGATGAAAAAGATGCTGTGGTCCAGGTCTTTTTTGTGCGTGAGGGAAAGCTGATCGGAAGAGAGCATTTCCATGTGAATGTGGCCACTGCAGAAGACAACGGCCAGATTTTAACCAGCTTTGTAAAACAGTTCTATTCCGGAACTCCCTTTATTCCAAGAGAGATATGGGTTCAGACCCAGCTTGAGGAGGAAGCGGTGATTGGAGAGTGGCTGTCTGCCAAACGGGGACAGAAAGTAAAACTCATCATACCGAAAAAGGGGCAGAAGGAACGTCTTGTGGAGCTGGCGGAGAGAAATGCGGCTCTGGTGCTTTCTCAGGATAAAGAAAAGATCAAGCGGGAGGAGCTTCGTACCGTCGGTGCCATGAATGAGGTGGGAAGTCTGCTTGGTCTTACTGGTGTAAAACGGATTGAGGCATTTGATATTTCCAACATAAGCGGTTTTGAGTCGGTAGGGTCTATGATCGTTTACGAAAACGGACGACCCAAGCGGAATGATTACAGAAAATTCAAGATAAAATGGGTAAAGGGAGCCAATGACTATGCTTCCATGAATGAGGTTCTGACCAGAAGATTTTCCCATGGGTTACAGGAAGCGGAAAGCTTAAGGGAGAAGGGCGTCGATGAAGAACTTGGTAGCTTTACCCGTTTCCCTGATTTAATCATGATGGATGGAGGAAAAGGCCAGGTGAACATCGCTCTGGAGGTCATAGA
Source organism: Paenibacillaceae bacterium (assembly GCA_015057715.1). GTDB lineage: Bacteria > Bacillota > Clostridia > Lachnospirales > Lachnospiraceae > Lacrimispora. The sequence continues at coordinate 14,753 of SVDS01000022.1, read as the reverse complement.
ACAGCTGGGGCTTGCCATTCCTGTATGCGGAATGGTGAAAGATGACAATCACCGGACCAGGGGACTGTACTATAACAATGTGGAAATTCCCATTGACCGGCATTCAGAAGGCTTTAAACTGATCACAAGAATTCAGGATGAAGCCCACCGGTTTGCCATTGAGTATCACAGAAGTTTAAGAAGCAAGGGCCAGGTAAAATCAATTCTTGATGATATTCCAGATATCGGGCCTGGGCGGAGAAAGGCTTTGATGCGCCGGTTTAAGGGGCTGGAAGCCGTGAAAGAAGCCACGCTGGAAGAACTGGAAGCCACGGAAGGCATGAATTCCCGTTCAGCTAAAAGCGTGTATGAATTCTTTCATAATTAGTACCCACTGCTTTTCAAAACACAAAATCTGTGTTAGTATGAAAAAAACAGATGAAAAGGAGCATTTCACCATGCATGGAGTAGCAATCACAGATCTGATTGAAAAAATGAATCTCCGGAATATGACGCCGGAGATCGATGCGGAGAAAATTGTGCTCAGCCATCCGGATGTAAACCGTCCGGCTCTCCAGCTGACCGGTTTTTTTGATCACTTTGACAGTGAACGGGTTCAGATTATCGGATATGTAGAGCAGGAATATATAAACCAGATGAGCCATGAAAGAAAGATGGAGATGTACGATAAGCTTCTCTCCTATCAGATTCCGTGTCTGGTATACAGCCGCAGCCAGAATCCCGATGAGGATATGCTGGCACTTTGTAATCATTATGGAATCCCATGCCTTGTTTCAGATAAGACCACATCTGATTTAATGGCTGAGGTAATCCGCTGGCTGAAGGTGAAGCTTGCGCCATGTATCAGCATTCATGGCGTTTTGGTTGACGTATTTGGTGAAGGTGTGCTGATTATGGGAGAGAGCGGCATCGGCAAAAGTGAGGCAGCTCTGGAACTGATCAAGAGAGGACACCGTCTTGTAACCGATGACGTTGTGGAGATCCGCAAGGTGAGTGATGATACCATAATAGGAAGTGCACCGGAAATCACAAGACATTTTATTGAATTACGAGGAATCGGAATTATCGATGTGAAGACCTTGTTCGGTGTAGAGAGTGTAAAGGATACACAGGCCATTGATATGGTAATTAAGCTGGAAGACTGGGATAAGGATAAAGAGTACGACAGACTGGGGATCGAGGACAATTACACGGAGTTCTTAGGCAATCAGGTAGTATGCCATTCCATTCCCGTTCGTCCGGGCCGTAATCTGGCCATTATCGTTGAATCAGCTGCCGTCAATTACAGACAGAAGAAGATGGGGTACAACGCGGCACAGGAATTATACAACCGCGTCCAGGCAAACTTATCAAGAAAACAGGATGATTGAGGTGTCTGATGACTGGAATTTATGAAAAACTTCTTGGTGCAGCCGATAAAAACCATATAAAAGCAGGGGAAGAGATGAAAAGACATACATCCTTCCGGGTTGGGGGACCGGCAGCCTGCTTTGTAACTCCGGGAGATGAAAAGGAACTTGCTGCAGTCATTAAGACTTGTAAGCAGGAGAATGAGACGTACTTCATTTTAGGCAATGGAAGTAATCTTCTGGTGGGGGATCAGGGTTTTGACGGGGTGGTTATCTCTATGGACAGCTTTAACAGCTGTCAGGTGAATCATGAGACGGGGATGATAAAAGCCGGAGCAGGACTTTCTCTGGCGAGAATTGCACAGGAAGCATATAAGGCATCACTGACAGGCTTTGAGTTTGCTGCCGGAATACCGGGAACACTGGGGGGAGCTGTAGTCATGAATGCCGGTGCATATGGTTCGGAGATGAAAGAGGTACTTCGCAGTGTAAAAGTAGTAACAGGGGATGGCGATATCAAAGAGATTCCCGCCTGCGACCTTTCTTTGGGATACCGGACCAGCTGCATTATACCAAAGCAGTATGTGGTGGTGGAAGCAAACATTCGCTTAAAAGAAGGCGATCCGGTTTCGATTAAAGAACGAATGGATGAGCTGGCACGCAGAAGAAAAGAAAAACAGCCCTTGGAATTTCCAAGTGCAGGAAGCACCTTTAAACGCCCGGAAGGACATTTTGCCGGGAAGCTGATCGAAGACGCAGGACTTCGGGGATTTTCCGTAGGAGGTGCCCAGGTTTCAGAAAAACACTGCGGATTCGTGATTAATAAAAATCAGGCAACTGCGGCGGACATTATAGCCTTATGTGAAGAGATAAAGAACAGGGTATACGAAAAAACCGGAGTAATGCTTGAGATGGAAGTAAAGACACTGGGAAAGTTTTAACGGTGCAAAGGAGTATACAGTGAGGCTTGTAATTGTGACAGGCATGTCAGGCGCAGGGAAGACCCAGGCGCTCAAGATGCTGGAGGATATGGGATTCTACTGTGTGGATAATCTTCCCATCCCCCTCATTGAGACGTTTGCGGAGCTGACCTCTAAAAATCCGGAAGGAATCCAGAACGCTGCTTTGGGTATTGATATCAGAAGCGGGGAGGATTTATCGGTTTTAAACAGGATCTTTGATGAATGGTCCAGAAACCGGGTTTCTTTTGAGATTCTTTTCCTGGATGCCGGAGATGAAATACTGATTAAACGGTATAAAGAAACCAGAAGAGCCCATCCACTGGCAGCAGGCGGCAGAATCGACAGCGGAATTGAAAAAGAGCGTGGGAAGCTTGCTTTTCTAAAGGAAGAAGCTGATTATATCATCGATACCAGCAAGCTTCTCACCAAAGAACTGAGGCAGGAGCTGGAAAAGATTTTCATGAAACATGAATCTTACCGGAATTTATACATTACCGTCCTTTCGTTCGGATTTAAATATGGAATTCCATCGGATGCAGATCTGGTATTTGATGTGAGGTTTCTGCCCAATCCCTATTATGTGGAAGAACTGCGATACAGGACAGGGGAAGAAAAGGAAGTGCGGGACTATGTGATGCAGCATGGAACCGCTGATCTGTTTTTGAACAAGCTTTATGATATGCTGGAGTTCCTGCTTCCAAACTATGTTCTGGAAGGAAAGAATCAGCTGGTGATAGCCATTGGCTGTACCGGCGGAAAGCACCGATCCGTAACCGTTGCCAAGGCGGTTTACGAAAAGTTTAAATCCAGGGCTGAGTTCGGTATTAAGATCGAACACAGGGATATAGAGAAGGATAATACAGGGAAAAGGGTGGTCTAGATATGTCATTTTCTTCCAAATTAAAAGAAGAACTTTCCAGGCAGATCAGCCCGGCAAGACACTGTCAGATCGCGGAAATGGCTGCGATCATCAGCCTTTGCGGCAAGATAATCATATCGGAAGATGACCGCTATACGATTAAAATCCATACAGAAAATGTAGCAGTTGCAAGAAAGTACTTTACATTATTGAAAAAAACATTTAATATAAGTACTGATGTCTCTATTAGAAGAAATGCCTACTTGAATAAAAACCGTACCTATACGGTGACGATCCGGGAACATGAAGATGCCATTCGGGTACTTCATGCAACCAAACTCCTTGACGAGAACGGAGAAGTAGGAGAGAATCTAAGTGTAGTAAAGAATGTGGTGATTCAGCAGTCATGCTGCAGGAGAGCATTTATAAGAGGTGCATTTCTGTCGTCAGGATCCTTAAGCGATCCGGAGAAGTTCTACCATTATGAAATCGTATGTGCCACAGAAGAAAAAGCAGTGCAGTTGAAATCGATTATTGCAACGTTTGAACTTGATGCAAAGATAGTTAAGAGAAAGCGTTATTTTGTTGTCTATATCAAAGAGGGAAGCCAGATTGTTGATATTTTAAATGTCATGGAGGCCCCGGTTGCTTTAATGGAGCTTGAGAACATCAGGATCTTAAAGGATATGCGCAACAGCGTGAACAGACAGGTCAACTGTGAGACTGCAAATATTAATAAAACGGTATCAGCTGCGGTAAAGCAGATAGAAGATATAGAATATATCAGAGATACAATCGGACTTGATAATCTTCCTGACAATTTAGTGGAGATTGCCAGAGAGAGACTGGAGAGGCCGGACGCAACATTAAAGGAGCTTGGAGAAGCTCTGGACCCTCCTGTTGGTAAATCAGGAGTGAACCACCGACTTAGAAAGCTTTGTGATTTGGCAGGGCGGCTGCGCGGGACAGGCGTGGGCAGCGGAACGGAACAGACCCGTTCAGAGGAATGAGGAGGATAATTATGGTAAGAAAAACAGTCACCGTGGAACTTGCATCAGGTTTGGAGGCGAGACCAGTCGCTATGCTGGTTCAGGTTGCCAGCCAGTATGAAAGCAACATTTATGTTGAAATCGAATCAAAAAGAGTGAATGCCAAAAGTATTATGGGTATGATGACTCTCGGCCTTGCAGCAGGAGAGCAGATTACAATTACAGCTGATGGTACAGATGAAGAGCATGCGGTCAGTGAGATCGAGAAATACTTAAGCAATCAGGAATAATATCTGGAATATAACGTGTTTTTGAGGCGGAGACTGCCATTGCCTGACAATGGAAGCTCCGCCTCTTATATATCTCCCTTTTTA
>SVDS01000022.1:0-10120 GCA_015057715.1 Paenibacillaceae bacterium | reverse complement strand
TATTTTCAGGGGCTGTCTTTTTATGTTATAATAGAAGAAATGAGGATAGAAGGAGAAACGACAGATGGCATTTACACATTTGCATGTCCATACAGAATACAGCCTGCTTGATGGGTCCTGCAAAATTAAGGAACTGACCTCCAGAGCGAAAGAACTGGGAATGGACAGTATGGCTATTACAGACCATGGTGTCATGTATGGCGTGATTGATTTTTACAGAGCCGCCAGGGAAGCCGGCATCAAGCCCATAATTGGCTGTGAGGTGTACGTGACATCCGGTTCCAGATTTGACAGAGAGCTCGCAGGCGGGGAAGACCGGTACTATCATCTGGTACTTCTCGCTGAGAACAATCAGGGCTATCAGAATTTAATGAAGATTGTTTCCAAAGGATTTGTAGATGGATTTTATTATAAACCAAGAGTGGATTATGAGATATTAAGAGAATATCATGAGGGCGTGATCGCTCTCAGTGCCTGCCTGGCCGGTGAGGTGCAGCGCTATATTGGCAGGGGTCAGTATGAAAAGGGAAAGGAAGCGGCTCTTCATTATCAGGAGATCTTCGGAGAGGGCAATTTCTTCCTTGAGCTTCAGGATCACGGCATTCCCATGCAGAAGACTGTGAATCATGAACTGGTGCGGTTGAGCGCGGAGACCGGAATCGAACTGGTGGCTACCAATGATATTCATTATACCTATGCAGAGGATGCCACACCCCACGATATCTTACTGTGCATTCAGACCGGTAAGAAGGTGACAGACGAAAACCGGATGCGCTACGAGGGCGGCCAGTATTACTGCAAATCGGAAGAAGAGATGAAGAAGCTTTTCTCTTACGCAACCCAGGCGGTGGAGAATACCCATAAGATTGCGGAGCGGTGTAATATTGAGATTGAGTTCGGAGTTACCAAGCTGCCAAAGTACGATGTACCGGAAGGCTACGACTCCTGGTCTTATTTAAATAAACTTTGTACTGAGGGCTTTTTACGCCACTATCCCGATGATGACGGGACTTTAAAGGATCGCCTGGCATATGAGCTGGATGTCATTCATACCATGGGATATGTGGACTACTTTCTGATTGTATGGGATTTCATTCATTATGCCAGATCCCAAAATATCATGGTTGGCCCGGGAAGAGGATCCGCTGCAGGAAGTATCGTCTCCTACTGTCTTGGGATCACGGACATTGATCCCATTCGGTACAACCTTCTCTTTGAGCGTTTCCTAAATCCGGAACGAGTCTCCATGCCTGATATTGACGTGGATTTCTGCTTTGAACGGCGGCAGGAAGTCATTGACTATGTAGTGGAGAAGTACGGCAAGGATCAGGTGGTTCAGATCGTTACTTTCGGTACCCTGGCAGCAAAGGGTGTGGTGAGAGACGTAGGAAGGGTGCTGGATATGCCTTACGCCCGCTGTGACGCCATTGCCAAGATGATACCGGGTGACCTTGGCATGACACTGGAAAAGGCGCTGAAACAAAGCCCTGACCTGCGCAGTGCCTACAACGATGATCCTGAAGTAAAATACTTAATTGATATGTCCATGCGTCTGGAAGGACTGCCAAGACACACCTCCATGCATGCGGCGGGAGTGGTAATCAGCCGTACTTCGGTGGATGAATACGTTCCTTTGTCAAAAGCAGCAGACGGAACCATAACCACCCAGTTTACCATGACTACACTGGAAGAGCTGGGACTTTTAAAAATGGACTTCCTGGGGCTTAGAACCCTTACGGTGATTCAGAATGCAGTGGAAGCCATTAAGAAGAACCGGGATCTTGTCCTTGACATGGACCAGATTGATTACAATGACAAGGCTGTGCTTGATTCCATCGGTTCCGGAAAGGACGACGGGGTATTCCAGCTGGAAAGTTCCGGCATGAAGAGTTTCATGAAGGAGTTAAAGCCGGAGAGTCTGGAAGATATTATCGCCGGAATTTCTCTTTACCGTCCTGGCCCCATGGATTTTATACCCAAGTATTTAAAAGGAAAGAATGACCGGAATTCCATCACTTATGACTGTCCTCAGCTGGAACACATTCTGGGTCCCACCCATGGATGTATTGTATATCAGGAACAGGTTATGCAGATCGTCCGCGACCTTGCCGGATATACCATGGGCCGAAGCGATCTGGTGCGCCGTGCCATGTCTAAGAAGAAAACTTATGTTATGGAGAAGGAACGCCAGAATTTCGTATATGGCAATACGGAAGAAGGGGTAACCGGCTGTATCGCCAATGGAGTGGATGAAAAGACTGCCAATCAGATCTATGATGAGATGATTGATTTCGCCAAATATGCATTTAATAAATCCCATGCAGCTGCTTATGCAGTCGTATCCTATCAGACTGCATTTTTAAAATACTATTATCCACAGGAGTTTATGGCAGCACTTTTAACCTCTGTTATGGATAACGTGTCTAAGGTTTCAGAGTATATTCTAAGCTGCAGACAGATGGGAATTTCCATACTTCCGCCGGATATCAATGAGGGAGAAAGCGGATTTTCCGTTTCAGGCAAGTCCATCCGCTATGGCCTTTCTGCCATTAAAAGCGTGGGTAAATCCGTGGTGGAGCAGATTGTGGCAGAGAGGATTACAAACGGACTCTATCACGATATGGAAGACTTTATCGACCGAATGAGCAACAAAGAAGTCAATAAGAGGACCCTTGAGAATTTCATTAAGTCAGGAGCACTTGACACTCTTCCCGGTACCAGAAAGCAGAAGCTTTTAATCGCGCCGGAGCTCCTTGATCAGAGAAGCAAGGAACGAAAGAATACCATGGAAGGGCAGATTACCCTGTTTGATCTTGCCGGTGAGGAAGAGAAAAGCAACTATCAGATCACATTTCCTGATGTGGGTGAGTTTGGAAAGGAAGACCTTCTTGCATTTGAAAAGGAGACCCTTGGCATCTATGTAAGCGGCCATCCGCTGGAAGCATATGAGGAGACCTGGAGAAATCACATTACAGCAGTAACTGCAGATTTTATTGTGGACGAGGAAACCCAGCAAACCAATGTGCAGGATGGTGCTTACGTAACCATTGGTGGTATGATTACAGGTAAAAACGTAAAAACTACCAGAAACAACAAGATGATGGCATTCCTGACTCTGGAAGATCTGGTGGGATCTGTGGAGGTCATTGTATTTCCAAAGGATTATGAAAGCAAGAGAGAGCTGTTTGTGGAGGATTCCAAGGTGTTTATCCAGGGCAGAGCTTCCGTTGGAGATGATCCGGTTGGAAAGCTGATCTGTGAGAGAGTCATTCCATTTTCAGCAGTTCCCAAAGAACTGTGGCTGAAATTCCCTGATAAGGATACCTATGTGGAAACGGAGCGGGAAGTTCTTGAGCTGCTGCGGGAATCCGAGGGCAGTGATTCCGTAATCATCTATCTGGAACGTGAACGGGCAAAGAAAGTGCTCCCAGCCAACTGGAATGTGAATGCTTCCGATGGACTTCTTGATATTTTAACCAAAAAACTTGGTGAAATAAATGTCAGACTTGTAGAAAAAAAACTTGAAAAGATTGGCAAAATGAATTAGAATACAACATGTATGAAATGTAAAACTTACAAAAACAGATATCCGTGAATCAGGAGGAAGTTACTATGGCAAAACAAGTGAAAACCATTGGCGTATTAACCAGCGGCGGCGACGCACCAGGTATGAATGCTGCGATCCGTGCCGTTGTCAGAACTGCAATCCATAAAGGATTGGTAGTAAAGGGAATTATGAGGGGATACGCGGGCCTTCTGCAGGAAGAGATTGTCGATATGACCAGTACCAGTGTATCAGACATCATTCATAGGGGCGGAACGATTCTTTATACAGCCAGATGCCAGGAATTTACCACTGCTGCAGGTCAGCAAAAGGGTGCTGAGATCTGCAAAAAACACAACATTGACGGAATGGTAGTCATCGGTGGAGACGGTTCCTTCCGCGGTGCTGGTAAGCTTTCTGCACTTGGAATTAACACCATCGGACTTCCTGGAACCATTGATTTAGATATCGCATGTACCGATTATACCATTGGCTTTGATACTGCAGTGAACACTGCCATGGAAGCCATTGATAAAGTTCGTGATACATCCACTTCCCACGAGCGTTGCAGTATTATCGAAGTAATGGGAAGAAATGCCGGATATATTGCACTTTGGTGCGGCTTTGCTAACGGAGCAGAGGACATTCTTTTGCCAGAGCGGTATGACGGAGATGAGCAGGCATTGATTAACCGCATCATCGAGAACAGAAAGCGTGGAAAGAAGCATCATATTATTATCAATGCAGAAGGAATCGGTCATTCCTCCTCCATGGCAAAGAGAATTGAAGCTGCTACCGGCATTGAGACGAGAGCAACCATTCTGGGCCATATGCAAAGAGGCGGAGCACCTACCTGTAAAGACCGTGTGTATGCTTCCATCATGGGAGCAAGAGCGGTAGAACTGCTTTGCGAAGGAAAGAGTAACCGTGTTGTAGGCTATAAGCACGGAGAATTCGTTGATTTCGATATTCAGGAAGCACTGGCTATGACCAAGGATATTCCGGAAGATCAGTATCAGATCAGCAAGATGCTGGTTCGTTAATAAGAACCAGAAAATGATAGAACAGGCGGGACAGCCGGAAGTAGTAATACTCCCGGTGCCCCGCCTTTTTGATGCCTATAGATGTTCCAGCCAGGTTTTAGCCAGAGAAATCCAGTTCTGGCACTGGGGAACGATGCAGCGGCCGTCCTCGCCGGAAACTTCCCTGTTCGCTAAAGACAGTCCGTGGCAGCCTGTAGGATAGATATGCATTTCCACACTGACACCGTGTTCTGTAAGTGCATCAGCCAATAAGTAACTGTTCTTTACTGGTACGGCATCGTCAGTGGAGGTATGCCATAAGAAGACTGGCGGAGTGTGGGAACCTACCTGATATTCAAGAGAAACCAGGCGGCGTGCTGCTTCATTAGCCCCATCGGCTCCCAATAAATTAAGGAAGGAACCCTGGTGGCAGTAAGGTCCGGAAGAAATCACCGGATATGCCAGTATCATGCCATTTGGTTTAATTTCTTCCGGAGTAAGTTCTAACGGACCGTATAAGAACTCCTGATTCCAGAATGCTCCCAGGCTGCAGGCAAGATGGCCTCCTGCTGAGAAACCACAGACGATAATCTTTTCCGGATCGATCAGCCATTCCTCTGCATGGGAACGGACCAGTGAGACAGATGCAGCCAGTTCCATCTGAGGATATGGAAATTCCTCCGGAGCTATGCTGTAATTAAGAACAAATGCATGGCAGCCCATGGATAGAAACTGCATGGCAATGGGTTCCCCTTCCCGGTCCGATAAGTGCTCATAACCGCCTCCCGGGCAGATGATCACTGCCGGACGCAGACGTTTTGGAGCAACGGAGACAGGGTCTAAGAGGTAGGCGTTTAAAGATGCGGCAGCGGTCACTTTTTCTTTTCCGGTCTGTTTTTTGGTAATACGAATGGGTTCTGTAAACTGCTTCATGATATGTAATGCTCCCTTTTCTAAACTGCTTCTCGTTGTCAGAAGCTGATGTAATCCAGATAATCTTATCATAAGTTTTAATAGAAGTAAGATAAAAAGTTCATAAAAAATGGCTGGTTAAATTATGGATATTGTACAGTCATTGATTACCTGTCAATCTCACCCGTGACAAGTCAGAAAAACCATGCTATGATAAAAAACAGGGATTTTATGAACAAAGACCAAATTGATTATGACAAAGAGAGGAAACTAACCATGGATGTAATTGAGCGATATATCAATGAACTAATGGAAAAAAGTACCCCGGACCGTCCGGTCTGGAATATTGAGAAGATTCTTCAGGGAGAGAAAGCCGGCTGGAATTATATTGACGGCTGCATGATTAAGGCGATCCTGGAGATGTATTCCATTACAAAGGATTCGAAATATCTGGAATTTGCAGATACGTTTATTGATTACCGTGTAAAGGAAGACGGATCCATAGAGGGCTATGATGTAGAAGAGCTGAATATTGATAATGTAAATGCAGGAAAAACCCTGTTTGAACTTTACGATCTGACTGGAAAGGAAAAGTACAGAAAGGCTATTGATCTGGTTTACAGCCAGATAGAGAAGATGCCAAGAACAAAAGAGGGAAATTTCTGGCATAAAAATATATATCCAAACCAGGTGTGGCTCGACGGTCTTTATATGTGCCAGCCATTTTATATGGAATACGAGGCACGCTTCAATGACAGAAAGAAATGCGAAGATATTTACAGCCAGTTTGCCAATGTAACAAAACATATGCGGGACAGTGAAACAGGACTTTACTATCATGCCTACGATTCCTCCAGAGAGATGTTCTGGTGTGATAAAGTGACAGGACTCTCCCAGAATTTCTGGCTGAGGGCACTGGGCTGGTACTCCATGGCGCTTCTTGATACCATGGATAAAGACAATCACAAGGAGCAGGACGAACTGAATCAGATGAAGGAAGCATTCCAGTCACTGATTGATGCCATGTTAAAATATCAGGACCCAAGCGGCATGTGGTATCAGTTGGTCAATCTGGGAGGAATGGATAAAAACTATCTGGAAACCAGCGGAAGCGCAATCTTTTCCTATGCCATCTTAAAAGGCGTGCGCCTTGGTTATTTGCCTGAGTCCTATGCAGAATATGGAAAAAAAGCATTTGAAGGAATCTGTAAAACCTATCTTCATATGGAAGAAGGAAATATGAGCTTAGGCGGAATCTGTCTGGTGGCAGGTCTGGGCGGAAAAGACAGGAGAGACGGAACCTTCCAGTACTATATGTCTGAGCCAGTTGTAAAAGATGATGCAAAGGGTGTAGGACCATTCCTTCTTGCATATACAGAGATGAAACGGTGCGGATGGGAATATCAGTCATAGAAAATAATAGGGAATGAGGCAGACCGCCTCATTCCCTTTTAACTTAAGCTGTTTTGTGCGTATTTCTTTGGTGAGATTCCTGTTTTCTTTGTAAAGGCTTTAAAGAAATTGCTGTAATCATTAAAGCCGCACATGCTGTATACTTCATTGACGCTGTATCCGCCTGCTAACAGCGTCTGCGCCAGTTCAATTCTTCTGGTGGTAATATAGGAGTTGATGGTAGTGCCGGTCCCTTTCTTAAAGAGTCTGCAAAGGTATGAGGTGCTTAAATAAAAATGGGCGGCAATCTCCCCGATGCTTAAGGAAGAATCAATGTTATGGTGAATATAGGTAATTATATCTGCCACCTTGCTGTTAAAATACTGTCTCTGTTCTTCTGACTGTGCTCCCAGATCTGCTTCTGTTGCACATTTTGTTAAAAATACCATAAACTCCGCAAAAGCAGAGCGCTCTTCCACATCGTGTCCGAACCCCTCCTCTACCGCCAGCTTATTAAAATAATAGGTAAAACGCCGCTGCTGTCCCTGGCTTAAGTGGATTCTGTGGGAAAAGTTATACGGCCGGTGGGTGAAACAGTAGGTTAAATCGGTATAATCAGTGGAAATAGTCTTTAAATACTCCGGATCAATAAAAACAGCATACCGTTCATGGGGGATGGACGAATCCATCTGAAGAATCTGATGCTTTTCCCGGGGATTAATCATAAATAAATCGCCAGGTTCTATGCGGTAATTGTTATCTTCAATTAAAAAGGTCCGCCCGCCGCTGATGGAAAAATAAAACTCACAGCACCGGTGGCTGTGCATGCTTAAAACACTACTTTCCTTGTGCAGATGTGCAATGGAAAAATAATGGCTTTCAAAACACCGGTCAATTCCTTCCGAATATGAAGTAAGTACTTTCATTATTTGCATTCTCCTTGGCTAATACTACTAAAATAATATCATAGGATGTCAAAATATGCAATGTTTTGTGCTGAATTTGAAATGAATTATAAGGACATAGGTGTTATAATAATAAAAAAGTGTTGTGTAAGCGCTTACGCAAAAGTACATATTTCATATTAAAAATGCGAAACCATTTACATGATACTTTTAAAGAACTCATTTATGAGGGAGAGAAAAAGGAGAGAGAAAAAGATGAGAAAAATCAAACAGTGGACAGCAATGGGGTTAGCGACTGTTATGGCAATGTCTCTATCTGCATGCGGGTCAGGTAAAACTGCTGAAACAACCACTGCTGCACCTGCAGAAACTACGAAAGCAGCTGCTGCTGAAACAACAACTGCTGGAGCTACAACTTCTACAGAACCAGTAGAACTGAAATTTTCATGGTGGGGCGGCGACACAAGACATGCAGCAACCGAGGAAGCAATCAAAGCTTTCCAGGCAAAATATCCAAACATCACTGTAACTCCTGAATACGGTGCATGGACTGGCTGGGAAGAGAAGCAGTCTTTAAACATCTTAGGCGGTAATGCTGCTGATGTTATGCAGATCAACTGGAACTGGATTGAATCCTACAGCCAGGGCGGAAAGTCTTTCGCAAACCTGGAGGATTACTCCGATGTTCTTGATTTAAAACAGTTCACACCAGAGAGCCTTGATCTTTGCAAGGTGGACAATAAATTAATGGCAGTTCCGATTTCTTTAACAGGCCGTCTGTTCTACTGGAATAAGTCAGCATTTGATGAGGTTGGTGTTGCACTTCCTACAGATCTTGATTCCTTATACAAAGCAGGAGAAGCTTTTAAAGCAAAAGATCCTGAAATGTATCCACTGGCACTTGGCGAATATGACCGTATGATCCTTATGGTTTACTATCTGGAATCCAAGTATGGCAAAAACTGGGTAGAAGACGGTGCAGTCAGCTATACAGAAGAAGAAGTTAAAGACGGTATGGACTTTATCACAGGACTGGAAGACAAACATGTAATTCCTACTCTTGCTACTATCAGCGGCGATATGGCTGACTCTCTTGATAAGAATGCGAAATGGATCGATGGAAAGTATGCTGGTATCTTCGAGTGGGATTCCTCAGCTTCCAAGTTCAAAAAAGCTCTTGAAGGCAGCGTAAACAAACCTGGTCAGGAATTCGTAGTTGGCGAGTTCGTTAAGATGGGCGACAACAACGGCGGATTTACAAAAATCTCCATGGCATATGCAGTTGCTGGAAACTCCAAGCATCCGAAGGAAGCAGCTATGCTGATCAACTTCCTGTTAAATGATGAAGAAGGCGTTAAGATCGGTTCTACAGAAAGAGGTATTCCTTGTTCTGCAGCAGGCTTAAAGATTCTTCAGGATAACAAGCTTGGTGATCCTCTTACAATTGAAGCTAATACAAAAGTTATGAACTACAGCAAGTTCACTCTGGACAGCAAATTTGAGCACAATGACTTAAAGGCTAACCCAGACGGCGTTTACTACAAAGTATTTGGCAAATTAAGCTCTAAAGAGTTAGATTCTGCAGCAGCAGCAAAAGAACTGATCAAGGGTGTTACTGATACACTTGAGAACTAATTGTCTTTAAAAAGATAAGATATTCATATTTCATACGAGCCGCCATAGTCCTATGGCGGCTCCCATAAAGAAAAGGGCAGACAAAACGTCATGGAATGCAGAAATGAGACATTAAAACCATATCAGCTCATGGGAGCAGTACAAATGTATGAAGCAACAAAAGAAGATGCGTTCAAAGAATTTGTTATGGATCAGTTAAGCTGTATGGAAGCCCCGGAAGGGACGGCAGGAAGTCTGCCGGCACAGGATTATTCCGCTTATTTTTTCGCTTTGGTACAAACCGGTAATGAGAAGTACAAACAAAAGATAGAAGATGTCATGAAAGCCCCGGAGTGGACCTTGGAGCTTATGCCGTTTGTAACAGCGTATGACACAAAGTATAAAAGTAAAGAGCATTATAATGAGATTGTGGTCATGTTTCGGGAGAAGCAGCAGTTTACAGGAGATGATCTTGTGTCACTGATTGATACGATTGCTCAGATGTCAGAAGAGATCTATGAATATTATAGGGAATTAAGGGATTTGTTTCAGGTTATAGTCAAGGAGAAGATGAAAGACCTCCCCAATTCTTCTGAAATTATGGAAATTGGTTATTCCATTCTGAAAGCATGCAACATTGGTGTGCTTCAAAAAGAAAAATACGGTAATTTCGGGGAACTTGTATGGAGAACTATTGCGGGGATTGATAATAATACATGTACAGGTTTAAA
>SVDS01000275.1 GCA_015057715.1 Paenibacillaceae bacterium | reverse complement strand
TTAGCTTTGCTATTTGTATTTATGCCTCCTTCATAAATTTAGTTTATTATAACTTCTCTTTCTTTGTGCGTCAATAGTATGATTTACATTCATTTTACTAAAAGATTCTTTTTCATTTTACATGGGTTCTCTAAAATGAAGTCAGGACATAAGAAAGGAAGCGGCATCATATGGCAAGTCTGTCTTTGGTAAATGTATGCAAAACATTTAAAAATGGTCAGGTTGCGGTAAAGAATTTCAATCTGGATATAAGAGATCAGGAATTTCTGATTCTGGTAGGTCCTTCCGGCTGCGGAAAATCTACCACACTGCGGATGATAGCAGGACTTGAAGAGATATCCTCCGGGGAGTTATGGGTAGACGGAGAATTAATGAATCTGACTGTTCCGCAAAAAAGAGATCTATCCATGGTGTTTCAGTCTTATGCTCTTTATCCCCACATGACTGTTTATGAGAACATGGCATTTAGTTTGCGAGTACGAAATGTTGTAAAAACGGAAATTGATCAGCGAGTGAGAAAAGCGGCAGATGTTTTATGTATCAGCCACTTATTAGACCGGAAACCCCACGCTTTATCCGGTGGCCAAAAGCAGAGAGTGGCAATTGGGAGCGCGATTGTCCGTGAACCAAAAGCTTTCCTGATGGATGAGCCTCTGTCCAATCTGGATGCAAAGCTGAGAACACAGATGAGGGTTGAATTATCTAAGATACACAAGGAGCTTGGGGCAACCATTATATATGTAACTCATGATCAGGTAGAAGCAATGACTTTGGGAACGAGAATTGTGGTTATGAATTCCGGGGTTATATTACAAGCTGCAGAACCAAACGTCCTATATACAAATCCAATTAATAAATTTGTAGCTGGCTTCATCGGATCTCCTTCCATGAATTTCATTCCAGTCTGGGTGGAGAGAAGAGAAGAACGGATTTGTGTGGAGTTTTCAAAGAACAGATTGTTTGTAAATGAGGAATGCGCAAAAAGGCTGATGGACGGTGACTATCTGGGTAGAAGAGTATATCTGGGTATCCGCCCCGAGGATTTACAGGAAAATGGTTCCAAAGAGCAGGAACTGAAATTGAATGTAGAGATAAAGGAAGTTCTGGGATCTGAAATCCTTCTTCATGGAAAAATAGGAAGAAGCCCGGTATGTGCCAGGCTGAAGCCGGATTTTCCGTCTGTAGTGGGGAAGGAAGTCTCCATCTTTGCAGACATGAGCCGGATTTTACTGTTTGATATGGAGACGGAAGAAAACATATTATACCGTTAAGGAGCAATTCAATGAATTATAAAATAGTTATGAGAAAATTAAGTCCGTATGGATACATCGCTCCTGCCATGGCAATCTTTGCACTTTTTCTGTTTTTCCCATTTTTCAAAACTATTTATTTAAGCCTTTTTAAAACAAATAAAATGGGTCAGGCAAAGTTGTTTGTGGGTGCAGGAAATTATTCCGAGCTTTTAAGCTCAGCGTCTTTTTTTAACAGCCTTTTTGTAACGGTTGTATTTGTACTGATCGTAGTAAGTGTCAGTATGCTTCTCGGTCTTATCACTGCAGTGTTATGTAATCAATCGTTTCCTGGTATCCGCATATTCAGCACTGCTTATGCGCTCCCAATGGCAATTGCTTCCAGCTCAGCTGCCATGATATTTAAAATCATGCTTCATCCGGCCATTGGAATCGTTAATAAGATCCTGGGATTACATATTAACTGGATCAGCGACCCCAGGTATGCACTGATTTGTGTGGCACTTTTAACAGCGTGGCTTAACAGCGGAATTAACTTTCTTTACTTTAGCGCTGGTTTAAGTAATATTGATGATGTTATTTATGAGAGAGCATCGGTAGACGGAGCCAGTTCATTCCAGAAATTTTTCCGTCTGACACTTCCAGGGTTAAGTCCGATCCTGTTTTATACGCTGGTTGTTAATATTATTCAGGCGTTCCAGTCCTTTGGTCAGGTTAAGGTATTAACCATGGGAGGGCCGGGAGAATCCACCAATTTAATAGTTTACTCCATTTACAGAGATGCATTTTTTAATTACCGTTTTGGTAGCGCAGCAGCCCAGTCTGTGATTCTATTTGTCATTATTATGGTTCTGACTTTATGTATGTTTCGATTGGAAAAGAAAGGAGTACACTATTGATGGAATCTGTTATTTCAAGGGTTGTAAAAGATATCAGCAGAGAAGAACTTGAGAATCTGAAAAGAGAAGCATTAAAGAAAGCGGTCTTTCGCCGCAGGGCTGCTAAACTGGCTTTGACGGGGGGTAATTTGCTTATGGCACTGTTCCTTCTGCTACCGCTTTTATATGCCGTCAGCATTGCCCTAATGCCCTCAGGTGAACTGTTTACAACCAGTATGAACTTAATACCGGTAACACCAACACTTGATAATTTCCGTCAGGCAATGGTTAAAATACCTCTAACCCGCTTTATTGTGAATTCATTTTTAGTAGCAGGCTGTATCACAGCAGGACAGATCATATCCTGTTCACTGGCGGCATTTTCCTTTTCCTTTCTGGAATTTAAGGGCAAAAATCTGCTGTTTATGCTTGTGATGGCGACCATGATGATACCTGGAGAAGCCACGATCATATCCAATTACTTAACGGTAAGCGGATTTCGGTGGCTTGACAGCTATAAGGTTTTAATTATTCCTTATCTGACATCTGCTATGGGAATCTTTTTATTCCGGCAGTTCTATAAATCATTTCCCATATCATTATACGAATCGGCACGGATTGACGGATGCTCTGACTTGAGATTCATTTACAGCATCCTCATACCTCTTACGAAATCAGCCATAGGTGCCATGGCAGTCTATACCTTCATCAATGCCTGGAATATGTATTTGTGGCCCCTTCTTGTTACAGGTTCAGATAAAATGAGAACGGTTCAGATCGGGATCGGGATGTTAGACAGTGTGGATTCCCAGTCGATTTCCATGATGATAGCCGGAGTAGTAATGATTATTATACCATCGATTTCCGTATTTATCTTAGGACAAAAGCAGCTGATCAGAGGAATGTTTTCAGGAGCCGTTAAAGGCTGACCTGATTCAGAATAAATCTTACATAAAATTTGGAGGACAATCATGAGAAAGAGAGCAGTTTTCTTTTGTATGGCGGCT
>SVDS01000274.1 GCA_015057715.1 Paenibacillaceae bacterium | reverse complement strand
CCATAATTTATTATAATCATTTAATGCTTTTTCCAGTTTCTCCACCTGCAGCGGTTTTTCAAGGTAACGAAATGCATCCACTTCATACCCTTCCAAAGCATATTCCCTGTGGCTGGTTAAAAAAATCACCGGCACGGATGGATTGATATTCCGAATCAGTCTTGAAGTCTCTATTCCATTCATGCCCGGCATTTCAATATCCATAAAAATCAGATGATATTCATATGGATGATCTCTGAACTTCTCAATAAAACTCATACCGGTACAAAAAACTTCTATTTCAATCTCCAGGATACCATAATACGATTCCAGTTTTTCCCGCAGGAACAACTGAAAGGCTACTTCATCATCACAAATTGCTGCTTTCACCGTATCTCCTTACTCCTCCTGCTGCCGCAGTAACACCATACCACCCTTACGATTATATCCTGTCTCCCACAATTCATAGAAGGAAAGCCAGCGAAATCCACCGTAGGTAGCAATTTTTACATAAAATTCATCCTCAAATTCTTCATATCCCACCAGCATAAACCAATGCCACACCAGATCCTTAAAGTTCACATTCTTATGGCGAAGCTGTAAAAAAGGAATGGGAATTCCCCGGTCAATCTGATCTTTCACTTTAGCTGCTGCTTCCTTTGCAGGAGTATCTCCATGACAGCCGGACAGCTGTATCTTCTTCTCATTTACATATTTTAAATATTGATTAAATCCATCCATAAACACTTCCAGCGTATCAATCCCCCCAAAGCGCGGTCTCAGATACGGCTTCATCGTGCTGGAAAACCTAATGTAAGCTTCCTTGTCAAGTTCCTGGATATCAGATGGATACAGATGAGTTTTGTTGTGATGGAGCGCCAGATTAATGCAGACATCACATGCAGCTGCGGCTCCGCAGCCGCCTAAATGCATCATCGGATCCCGGAACCAGTCCTGATTTCCTCCGAAGGAATCTCCAATACTGAAATAGGGTAATTCTTTCTTCATCTTTCTCCTCTCTCATTTTCATTATAAGCGTATTATAATACCAGTTTCCCAGCCCGTAAATAAAAAACAAAATACTTAAGAATTTAGCCGATGAAACAGGGCACCCTGACTGACTGTCAGAGCACCCTGCCTCATTCATTTTTATCCGTCTGCTTAGCTTAAACTGGTTACGAAGGTTGTGACACTTCTGGCTGGAAGCTGGGCAGTGAAGGCATTACCGGATACACGGTAACTGGAACCTGCTGCAAGATTTCTGCTTCCGTCTGTGATCCAGGAGGATACCGAACCTCCCGTTCCGTTCTGGAATGTAAATTTCTGACTGACAGCAGATGTATTCTTATTAATTGCTACAATCACTGCCTTATTATCTCCTTTGTAAGCGGAAATATAAACACCATTTGAAGGATTGGCGGAAGCGTCCACTCTCACATAGCCAGGTCTGACAAATTTGGAGAAATGTGCCATATTATAGCCTCGCTTGCTGATTGTTCCGTC
This sequence comes from Paenibacillaceae bacterium, assembly GCA_015057715.1. Taxonomy (GTDB): domain Bacteria; phylum Bacillota; class Clostridia; order Lachnospirales; family Lachnospiraceae; genus Lacrimispora. The sequence continues at coordinate 1,692 of SVDS01000274.1, read as the reverse complement.
TTCCTTCATGGGACCATACTGTCTTCGGATATACCACCATACGTAAGCCTGGAAATCACCTAAAACCATAGCATTGTGAATGTGATAGGAAACCTCAAGTGCCTCGGGCCATAAATCAGCGGAATTATTATTGCTGTTTGGATAATATACCTCAGTCATCCAAAGTTCTTTATTTGCTCCCTTCTGCTTGAATAGCGGATACGAAAAGCTGCTCTCCGGTGTACCATAAAGATGTGCTCCAAGAATATCCATGTTCGCAAGTGCCTGAGAATCATTTAATATGGGATCTGACATGTTCTTCATATAAGAAAATGATTCCGGTGCGATAACTTTGCAGTTAATGGATCCCGCATAATTTTTCATGAAGTTCAGCATTTCAGAAGGAGTCCACCAGGTCCAGGTATGTGCATAATCAGGCTCATTCTGAACGGATATGGCGTAAAGCTCAACTCCATTGTTCTTCATAAAGGTGACAAAATCATTGAGATGCTGGGCATAGGCACCGTACTTATCGTACCTAAGCCGCTTCTGATTCGCTACACCGTCACGGGTGAATGTCTCTGCCATATTACTGGGCGGATTCCATGGAGAAGCAAACAGTAAGGCTCCCTTTTCTTTTGCCTTTTTTGCCGTCGCCAGTTCCCTGCTCCAGTTGTTCTTATTTTCATCAATGTAAATTCTTAAAATACTAAATCCCAGCTGGTTATTTCCGTTTCCAAATGCAGTCTCTCTCTGAGCCGCGGTCAGATCTCCAATCCATGCAGGGTGGTTGATTCCTCCGTACCCCCTGATCAGCTGCTTTTGAGCTGCCAGATTAATCGTTGCATCTCCGCCTGACGCAGTTACCGCCATACTTGTTTCCAGCATTTCTTCTGTTACAGATGCCTCCACAGTACCTGTTGTTGTTTTTTTATTTGAAGAGACAAAGTGGAACCAGTTTATATCAACGTATCCACCAGCTGATGCTGTGTTAAAGTTGTAAATACCAAACTTATCTCCCTGGAAGAACCCAAGGTCAAACGGCATATTCAGTTGTCCTCCAAGCTGAGTAAAATTCACATTGTCTGTACTGTAAGAAAAGACAGCCTTATCCGTAAGAAGATTTGCACTGGCCCGTAAGTACACAATATTACTGCGAAGTTCAGGACCATTGGTAATCACGCCTTTGGTATCTTCCTTAGCATTAATATTGGCAACTATCTTTTTCACACCTGCGGATTTCACCACACCAATGGAGCCATAAGGAATGTTTAACAGGCAAAGTCCTGCCTGATCCCCATCTGCCATATTGGCAGTATCCAGCTCAATGGTTCCCTGACAGTCAGGTCCCTGAACTCTCTGGGTAAGCGTATTTGTTGCTCTCCACAGATTATTGGCCTGCTTTGCCCGAAGCCGCAAATACCCAGGACGCTCACTCAATGACCATTTGCTGTTGTCCGGATAATGGTTCCACTGCCACTGAACGCCCAGAACAGTGGAATTAAATTCATCGCTGTCTGGAATAGACACTACCGGATAAGAAGCCCCCACATTCGGTTTTCTGTACGTAATGGGAACACTTCCCATTGGGTAACTCTTTCCTCCGATTGTCACATTCTTAACGGTAGACGGATCACCCAGCACCGGCCAGTCATTCTGCCACTGCATGGGTACCAGAATATCACGGCGTCCTAAGCCGTTTCCATCCTGAAA
>SVDS01000273.1 GCA_015057715.1 Paenibacillaceae bacterium | reverse complement strand
AAGGAACAGTTCTCCATGGACATGGACCATGCACTTTTCCTGTTCTGTGGACGCAGATGTGACCGGATCAAAGCGATCTTAAAGGAACCGGACGGCATCGTCCTGATCTACAAACGCCTGACAGCGCAGGGGCGTTACCGCTGGCCGAGAGACAAATCAGAGGTCAGAAACCTCACCTGGAAGGAGTTTGACTGGCTCATGTCTGGCATCGATATCGATCAGCCAAAGGCAATCCGGACATCATAAAAAGTGGTTTTCCATTCCTAAAAACTGTATATCTCAATGCCGGAAAACGGCGTATTTTCAGCACTTTTCAATCCCTGTTATGCTGTAAAAAAGACTCATCTTGTGTTATACTGAAAGTATCAAAAGCGAGGAAAAAACAATGGCAGACAGCGCACAGGGGCTTCAGTTGAGAGAGCTGAAGGATACCATTTCAGAACTTAATAAGCTGATCAAAACGTTGAAGCAGACGGTTGAAGCTGCCAACACACGCGAGGCTGAGCTACGCCAGGAACGTGATAACCTGAAGGAACAGATTGATTACTTAACAAAGCGTCTCTTCGGTGCCTCCAGCGAGAAAGGCAAGTGTGATATTCCGGGACAGCTGAACCTGTTCAATGAACCGGAAGCAGAAGCCTGTGCTGATCCGGGATCCATGCTCTCCAGGGAAGAGACCCTTTGTCAGGAGGAGCCTAAGGTCAGAAAAAAACGTACCGTTGATGCAGAGAGGTTAAAAGGCCTGCCCACTGAGCAGGTCATGCTTGATGTTCCGGAAAAAGAACGTATCTGTAGTATCTGTGGCACCCTCATGGAAAAAATAGGCACGGAGTTTGTGCGCCGGGAGATTAAATTTATCCCTGCAAGAGTCAAGGTCATTGAATACTACAGCGTGAACTACGGCTGTCCGAACTGTCGGAAAACAGCAGAACTGCCTCAGATCAAAAAGGGTAAGGACGGTCATGCACACATGATTCATGGAATGGCAAGTGCGTCTACCGTGGCATGGATCATGTACCAGAAGTATTTCAACGGCATGCCCCTGTACCGTCAGGAACGTGACTGGAAACAGTGTGGGGCAACGATCAGCCGGACAACATTTGCCAACTGGCTGATTGCGAATGCACAGGACTTCTACCGTCCCATGTATGACTATTTCCGGAGGAAACTCCTCACACGGCCATTTGTAATGGCTGATGAGACGCCCCTGCAGGTGCTGCATGAGCCGGAGCGCCGGGCACAGACCATGTCTTACATGTGGCTGTTTCGCAGTGGCGAGGATGGGGAACCTCCGGTCATCATCTACCGGTATTCCCCTACCCGTGCAGGAGACAATGCCGCAGAGTTTCTGGAGGGATTTCATGGGTATCTGATGTGTGACGGGTACAGTGGCTATAACAAAGTCCCGGAGGCAAAGCGGACTGCATGCTGGGCGCATATCCGCAGATATCTGATTGATGCAATCCCAAAGGGGAAACAGCTCGACTATACGCAGCCAGCCGTCCAGGGAGTCATGTATGTCAACCAGCTCTTTGAACTGGAGAAGAAGATCCGGCAAAAACATGCCGGGGACTATGAAGCCATCCGAAAGGCCCGCCTGGAGAAGGAAAAGCCTGTTGTAGATGGATTCTTGGGGTGGCTTAAAGATCAGTCACCGACCAGAGGATCAAGAATGGCGAAGGCGGTGACCTATATCCGAAACCGGGAGCCGTACCTTGCCACATATCTGGAAGACGGAAGGTGCAGTTTTTCAAACAACTTAAGCGAAAACGCAATCCGCCCATTTGTGGTGGGCCGTAAGGGCTGGCTGTTCAGTGACACACCGGCTGGCGCTGAAACAAGTGCGATCATCTACACAATGGTAGAGAATGCAAAAGCAAACGGAGTAAACGTCTACCAATACTTAAAACTACTCCTTGAGAAGCAGCCGAATGACCGGTTGACAGATGAAGAGCTGGAAAAGCTCACACCATGGAACGAGGAAGTAAAGACATTTCTGGAAACTCGTGCTATGGAAGAAAATCAAAACAGTTAGATCATATGTGAATTGTCAAGGTGCTTCGGTTTCCAAATGGAACCGGGGTATTTTGAGTTTTGGGAGTAAAAAACTACTCATTACCAAATCCCCAACGGCAAAATCAGACTACCGCCCGAAATTTAGGCGCTTACGATTTAATTTTGTATAAGGTCTTTTTTTCGAGATAATCTTAGAATAAGAACATTTATTTATAGAAATGAAGCAAACTATGGAAAATTTTATTGAGTAAGAAGAGATAGAGCTGTAAAATAGAAGATGAAATAAATTTTTGGGGGAATAAAGTATGAATATAATTATCGCTGTTATAGGTTCTTCTGCATTTGGTGCAGTTATCACTTTTTTATTTACTTGGATTACAAATAGAAAATCCAATTCTTTGAATTATATAACTGATGAAAGAAGAAAATGGAGAGATAAAATTAGAGAAATTATTATTGGAATTGAGAGCGTTAAATATGCAGGAAAAGGTAATAAAAGTATAAATAAGTATTTAATTCAATTAGAAGTAAATATTAATCCATATGGAAAATATGACAGGAAGGATTATATAAGAGATGGGCACATATGGGATAAGATAAATAAACTAAGCGAGTCAAAAACAGAAATCGAGTTTGAAAATAATAAAAATACTTTATTAGAATATCTGGTACTTATGTTAAAAAAAGATTGGGAAAGATCAAAAAATGAAGTTAGAGGTTACTCCTATATTATTGCAAATATGGGGGTAATGTCTGTTTGTATAGTATATTCTTTCATATATTATTTTTATATTTTCAAATTAGATGCGGTACCACCAACAATTATATTTATAATTTTAAACGGTATTTACTTTTATTATTTAAAGTATTATCTTGTCGATGAAATAGACAATAATAGTAATAACAATAAAAGAATGCCAATAAAATTAATAATAAAAAAAGAACGTAAGAAAAGAAGTATTGTAATTCGAGGAACACTTATTCTGACTTTATTTGTTTTATTTGTTAATATTTATATTGGAGAATACTACATTCCAAATGCTATAAAGAATAATATGGCATATTGTTTTGAAAATGGAAATATTTATTTGTATTCTAATTTGGATTCAAATTTAGTATCTGGATTGGAGGAAAATCTACAAGCTCTAATTTCTGATAAAGTAGTTTTGGTAAGCGGTAAATATGATCTTCCAGGT
>SVDS01000021.1 GCA_015057715.1 Paenibacillaceae bacterium | reverse complement strand
CTGCCAATGCTCACACCGTTCAAACATCTGCTTTAACAAAGTCCAGTCGTCCCAAAAGTCATCGGTAATCCGCCACATATTAGCGTAAGTCTCATAATGCCATGCCTCTTTCAGCCGGGCAGGTCCCGGTGAAAGGCTAAGTACCATCTGTCTTCCGCTTTTATTGATTGCCTCATGAAGCATACAGATTTCTTCTTTTGCAGACGCCGCATCCATGCGGCAGATATCATCACATTTGATAAAATCCACCCCCCACTGGGCATACAGCTGGAAAATAGAATCATAATACGCCTGTGCTCCCTCTGCCTCAGGGTTCACTCCATACATATCCGGGTTCCATGAGCAAATGGAATAAGGATTGGAAATGCCATCGGCTGTACGATCTGTTCCCCATATTTTCATCCTATTATGAGCTGCGATACGGGGAACTCCTCTCATGATGTGAATCCCGAATTTTAGACCCAGCCCATGGATATAATCAGCCAGTGGTTTGAAACCATGACCACCCACAGAAGATGGAAAGCGTTCCGGACACGGCCAAAGTCTGGAATATTCGTCTATTTCAACCTGACCGAAGGGAATATACTGGCACTCCTGCCGTCTGGTTCCGGCATTATGAGCATACCACTGTATATCAACCACAATATATTCCCAGCCATATTCTTTTAAATTCTGCGCCATGTATTCAGCATTGGCCCGAACCTCTTGTTCTGTTACTGCCGTATCATAATAGTCATAGCTGTTCCACCCCATAGGGGGTTTTCCTGATGATAAATATCTGCTCATCCGATATCCTTTCCTGGTAATTTATTGATAAATCTGATATCATTATAGCAACTGAACAATGTATTACAAGAGTAAGAACACGATACAGGGAGGGTAATTTTTTGATCAACGGAGCTTGCCAGACATTTGGTTTTCTGGATCTTGACAGACAATGGAATGCACCACTGTTTCTCCTGGATTTTGGGTTGGAGCAGAGAAAAAATGAAACCTATGATTTTCAAAATAATAATCGAGGCAGTTATTCTGGTTATCTGCTTCAGTACACATTAGATGGAATGGGAATGTTTGAATCAGAGGGGCAGACAGCCATTCTTTCTCCTGGAGATGCTTTTTTTATCACATTTCCAGATAGAAGCAGATACTATCTGGCTGAAAATAATTCATGGAAATACTTTTATATCCATTTTGACGGCGAAATGGGGCAATATTTTTTTCAGCGGATACAGGCACTGACAGGAAAAACCTTTTCCATACCCAATACAAGTCAGGCCATCTTACTGTTTTTAGAGGAATTCCAGGCGGTGAAATCTGGGAAAAAATACGGACGCTATGACAGCGGAATCTTTTTATATCAATTCCTTACCCTGCTTATGAGAGAACTGGAAACCCCGCTAAAATCAGTTAAAAATGCCTGTGTGGAAGATGCCGCAAAGTGGATGCAGAAAAACTATAAATATCAGATCGGGCTCTCTCAGATGTGCCGTGAGCTTGACGTGAGCCTTCCCCATTTAACAAGGCAGTTTCACTTGCAGACAGGACTCTCTCCCATAAAGTATTTAACCAGTCTGCGCCTGGAACATGGATTATCCCTTCTTCTAAATACGTCAATGGGTCTTGAGGCCATTGCGAAGGAATGTGGATACTCGGGCAGCAATTATTTCTCAAAGGTTTTTAGGAAAAACATGGGGATTTCACCTGTTCAATACAGAGACCGGCATAATGGGCTTAAAAAGCCGTTATGATAGTATATCATTCTCCACACATTTCGCCGCATAAGTGGCCAGCCTTGATCCTCTGTCTGGATGAAAGGTATTAACAGCCTTGATTAAACCGATAGTCCCTACTGACAGGAGATCTTCCATATCATAGTCTGTATTCTGATACTTTTTTGCCACATGGGCTACAAGACGCATATTACGCTCGATGAGTGTGGCTCTCGCCTCCTGATCCCCTTCCTGGTATCGTTCCAGACACTCTCGTTCCTCTCGCGCAGTTAAAGGTTTGGGAAAAGTTTTCAAAGAAAGCCACCTTAAACTTACTTACTCCTATTTTATGCCGCCCTTATCTTTAAAGTGCTTTTACAAAAAATATTAGCTGGTACTTATTTATTTACAAAATTCTCTCTGTTACTTTACATAATATTTTTATGTAAAGTAATTTCCATAAAAAAGGACCGGACAACAGTCCGATCCCTTACATGTCATATTTTATTAATGGTGGAACAGGCGGATTCCATTAAATGCCATTACCATACCATATTTGTTACAAGTCTCAATTACCTTATCATCTCTAACAGAACCTCCTGGCTGAACAACATATTTCACGCCACTTTTATATGCACGGTCGATGTTATCTCCAAATGGGAAAAACGCATCAGAACCAAGAGATACATCAGTCAGCTGATCAAGCCACTGCCTTTTTTCTTCTCTCGAAAATACCGGAGGCTTCTCCTTAAATACCTGCTCCCATCTTCCGTCTGCCAAAACATCCATATCATTTTCACCGATATATACATCTATGGCATTATCCCTGTCCGCCCGGCGGATGTCATCAAGGAACGGAAGTTCCAGCACCTTTTGTGCCTGTCTTAAATACCAGTTGTCCGCCTTGCTTCCTGCCAGTCTGGTGCAATGAACACGGGATTGCTGTCCGGCTCCGATTCCAATTGCCTGTCCATTCTTTGTATAGCAGACAGAATTGGACTGGGTATATTTTAATGTAATCAAAGAGAGGATTAAATCAATTTCAGCAGCTTCAGGAATCTCCTTGTTCTCAGTTACTCTGTTTTCCAACACTTCACGGCCAATTTTAATCTCATTTCTTCCCTGTTCAAACGTAACTCCATAAACCTGTTTTTTCTCTATGGGTTCCGGCGTATATTCCGGATCAATAAGAATCACGTTATAATTGCCATTTTTCTTAGACTTTAATATGTCCAAAGCTTCCGGAGTATAGCCTGGTGCAATCACACCGTCCGAAACCTCTCTCTTAATGATTTTCGCTGTATCTTCATCACAAATATCCGATAAGGAAATGTAATCACCAAAGGAAGACATGCGGTCAGCGCCTCTGGCTCTGGCATAAGCGCAGGCAAGAGGAGAAAGCTCTCCCATATCTTCAACCCAGTAGATCTTTTTTAAAACCGGACTTAAGGGAAGTCCAACTGCCACACCAGCTGGAGAAACGTGTTTGAAGGAGGCTGCCGCAGGTAATCCAGTGGCCTCCTTTAATTCTTTTACCAGCTGCCAGCCGTTTAATGCATCCAGAAAATTAATATAACCGGGTTTTCCGCTTAATACGGTTATGGGAAGATCTGATCCGTCTGCCATATAGATTTTTGATGGTTTTTGATTGGGATTACACCCATATTTCAGCTCTAATTCATTCATCTTTTGTACTCCTGCTATTCATTCTTATTTATTATCCGGGTCTCAAAGGAACCTGTTTCAAGATCAATATAACGTACAAACAGAGATACCTTGTTCTCTTCATTCAGACTTTCCCAGATCAGTGAAGTAAACTCATTGGGATCTGCTAAAACTTCCACCAGTTTTGGTTCCCCTTCAAAGCTTTTAAGAGGATTGCCGTCATGCATGTAGGTATGGATAAAATGGGCTTCTCCAGGCACAGGATTTTCATAGGCAAAGGTAAAGCGGTTGCAGGAGGACGGATCCCCGTTATTACTCTTTAATATAGACATGGCATAGTTAAATTTTCCATCTTCCACATGGATAATACCAGAGATACGGGGTGTATAATTGGGGCTGTCCGGTTCAAATTCCCTGCTGCGAAGAGCCTGTTCAAATGTGAGCTGAATATCCATGCCCTGATAGATGGTATCAGTCTGGTCTCCGTTTGTTACAATGGTTTTATTGCCCAGAACACGCACTGGAGCGTAAATAATCAGACTGGGATCTGATAATTTTGAAGGATCGTAAGCCTGGGTACGGATTCCATCCCCATCTTCCACAAATACGCGGTTACGGCTGTTCACACTTCTTCCCATGATAAAATAAGCAGCTACTGCCTTCCTTCCATCTGGGGTTTTTCCAATAATTATCCCCCTTCCAGGATAGGAATTGTTTGTTAATTCATCCTTCAAAGAAACCAAATTCATGACTTACAGTCCTCCATTTTCTATAAAGACGCAAAAAACCGCCTGGGCATCCCATAGCGGTGCCCAGGCGGTCGGCTTCAAAACGTAACGTGCTCCCCGTGGTTTTCTCCACTTATCCGCCAGTTGCACGTACCATGTCTAACATAATATATGATTCTCCCAAAAATTGCAAGGTCTTTTTTATTTATTCCTGTTTTTATTCGTTGCGAATGGCAGCCAGAGGACTGAGTTTCATGGCTCTCAGGGAAGGGAAAAATCCGGCAGCCATACCTACAAATACAGAAAATCCTACGGCAGCCAAAGACAGCCACAAAGGTATTCTGGATAAATCTCCTGGCATATCGGGCATAAAACGTCCTGCCAGAAACCGGTTTATAAGAAACGAAACGCCGTAACTGAAAGTAATACCCGTGATCCCGCCAAGGAAGCCAATAAATCCGGATTCAATTAAAAACATGTCTCTGATATGATTCATATCAAGCCCCAGTACCTTTAAAATACCGATCTCCTTGGTTCTTTCATAGATGGACATCATCATCGTATTGGCAATTCCGATAGCTGCGACAAATAAGGATACGGTTCCGATTCCGCCTAGCAAAGCCTGAACCATCTTTGCCTGCTTCTGGGATTGCTCCAGCCATTCCATATTGCTGTTTGCCTGATATCCCATATCTGTAATCGCCTTCTGCACCGCGGTTACATTAGCCATATCGTCCACCTCTACCACTGCCTGATCATAGATAAAGTAGTTATAAGGCTTCCCTTTTTTATTGGTAGGCTGGTTGGGAATCGGCTTTTTCTTATAAATCTGTTTTAACTGGGATTTGAGTGCATCCAAATCAACATAGACATTATAGCTGTAATTACTCCAGTCCTCTACTCCTCCTGCTACCAGCCCTGCTGTTTTTAGCAGATATTTTTTAGGCGGCTTCACAGGAGTTTTTCCATCACTACCTGTCCCTCCGTTCTGAGACTGATAATAGGCATCGGTGTCAAATACCACAAATACAGGTCTGTTCATAAAATCAATATCTGGAATCTTGGTTGGGTCATCGTAATAATCCTGATTTCTGCTTTTGGGATTACTAAATTGCCTGGGCACCATATTTCCTACCACCATCTGAAGTTCATTCGTCCCTTTATCGGGAAGATGCCCCTGTTTTAGTGATATATTATCCATGTATTCGGGGGTTACTCCAATCACGGTAATATTGGCCTGATATGCCCCCTGGCTCATGATAGTGTCTGTCTGTAAAAGCGGAGAGGCCGACTTTACATGATCCAGACCGGCAAACTGGGCAACCACATTATCTGTCATATAAGTAGGTTCTTTTTTCCCTTCTCCCCCAAAGGATTGATTGGAATATACAGTGATCTCAGTCAGACTTCCATAAGAAGCATACTGTTCCATGGTAAGTTCATTAAAACCGATTCCCAGAGATACCATAACAACAATGGAAGCGGTACCAATTAAAACTCCAAGAACAGTTAAAAATGTTCTCATCTTTCTTCGTCTTAAATTGTTCACACTCATGGAAAGCAAATCACTAAATTTCATCGTTTATTTCCTCTATGGCAGCCAGCTTCTTCTGCTTTCTTCTTTTCCAGATAAAAAAGGCTGCACCTGCTCCTGCCGCAAGCAGGACAACAACAGAAGGGATCAGGATCTTACCATACTTTGCAAACCCTGTAGGCTGTACATCTACAGGCTCCTCGCCCATATTCCCGTTATCAGCTCCTGTTTCTTCCGGCTCAGTTACCATCAATGTAACTTCTTTTTCTATAGGATCAGAAACTACTCCGTTTTCATCCTCATAGGTAATTAAAATCTTTATTTTTCCGTCATCAGCCGTTGGTGTGGTTCCGGTAATCATGGCATCCACATTTCCTGTTTCACCAGGCTTAATATTTCCTATGTAGGTACTGGACTGCTGTATGGAATCTCCCACAAATGCCACCATGACATTATAGAGAAGAACCTTTCCTGTATTATTAACCGGGAACATAATATTGGTTTCTGAACCTGCTGCAATTGATTCCGGCATGATGTCGATGGTACCTGTATTTAAACGGGCCACCTGTTTTACCGGGATATTCACAGTTATTTTTTCTTCTGCATTTTTAAATTCCGGGCTGTCGAATTTTTCATTAATTGTCAGTCCATAGGTTCTTTGATCCACCCATGCACCGGCACGAAGCTTCACCTTGACATCTGTGGTCTGACCCGCACCAAGGGAATTCACAACAACGGAGGAACTACCTTCATCCGTTGTAAACACGGCACTATCCGTTACCTTCTCAGACTCCAGATTAAATAATATATTGCTTGCAGGAACGCTTTCTGATGCATTCTTCATGTGCAGGATAAGTTCAAACTCCTCACCGGCAAAAACCTTCTCCGGATTGGTTTCAAAACCATCAACAACGATTCTGGCTTTGGTTCTGTCATTGATATTAAACTCTTTGGTCGACTCTTCTTTCTCTTTGTTTTGTACCTTTACAAAAAACGTCTCTTCGGATTTCTGAATGTCTCCATCGCTGCTGTCCCGGTATTCGATGTTAAATGTAATGGGATAATAACCGCTGTACACATCCTTTCGGATCATCATGCTGTAAGGTATGGAAATCGTCTCCCCGCCTCCGATCCGGTCGAAATGTTTGGTATAATTTCCATCGTTAATATCAAAAGGGAATTTTGTGCTGTCCTGGTTTACTCCCATTCGGACATTGACGTCAAAGGCAGTTAAATTAGAAGAATTACGGACATTCATGCTATAATTCATCACTTCTGGATAAGTTCCGAAAGGAGTGTTCTGACCCTCGCCAAGTTCGAAACTGATGGTTCCTTCATTGGCTCCGGAAGAGGTTGTTGCGGATGATTTTGTAATCCAGATATTCACCTTTTCATAGGATGCATGAGCACCATCATCCTTTTTCTTTGCATCAGTAACAACCTCTACTGGTACCAGATAATACCCCTCGGATACATCTCTCCGGATTCTTGCAGTGAGGCTGAAGGTTTTAGAGCTTCCGCTCTTTACATCACCCAGTTTTTTATTGTCAAAGGTATTGGAAGATATTTCGAAAGGAAAAACAGATCCGGTATATGTTGTGGTCTCTTCTGCATCTTCGGTCGCTCTGTACTCCTGTTCCGGTATATCTCTGTCAAATCTGACAGCAACATCCTTTAAATCATTACCTGTATTATTGGTAAAAACCATATTAATGGTAATATTCTCCCCAGTCTTTCCAGATGGAGTTTTTTTCACATCAATATATGTATTTTTACTTAAATCATATTGTGCTAGCGCTGTTGCCGGTATTGCAGTAACCGCCATAATTAGAGCCAGCAGCCCTACAATCTTTTTCTTAACTCTGTACATCTTCCATATCCCCCTTAGTATCCTCGTGATGCTGTTCTTCAATTTTAAATATCTTTCCATCTACTATGTGGAACTGTCTGTCTGCAAACCTGGCAATATAATTGTCGTGGGTTACCATGACAAGAGTCTGGTTCTGCTCTTTTACAATCTTCTGCATCAGTCCCAGAACCTCTTTTGTGGTTTTGGAATCCAGATTTCCGGTTGGTTCATCGGCAAAAATAATCTTGGGATCAACGGCAAGAGCTCTGGCAATTCCCACCCGCTGCTGCTGGCCTCCTGACATCTCATTGGCCATATGGTTCGTCTGTTTTTCCAAACCTACCAGTTTTATGTATTTTTTTGCTTTTTCATTCCGGATCTTTTTGGGCACACCACGAAATGACAGGGGAAGTGCAACATTTTCTACTGCATTCAATGTCTTAATCAAATTATAGGACTGGAAAATAAAACCCACATGCTTTCTTCTGAATGCAACCAGCTGATTCTCAGAAAGTTTTTCGATGTGATTGCCTGCAATGACAATCTCCCCTTTTGACGGTTTTTCCAACCCCGCCATCATGTTTAAAAGTGTGGATTTTCCCGAACCGGACGGGCCCACAATGGCACAAAATTCGCCTTTATATATCGTAAAGTCTACTCCGTTCAGTGCATAGACTTTGGTATCTCCCACCTTATACACCTTATAAAGATCCTTAACCTGAATCATGGGTGTTTTGTTTTCCACCACTACAGCTTCCTCCTTGAAATATTCACGCAATCACATTATACAACAGGATTGGCAAATCCGATATTCTTTATTTTCTTAATCTTCCTTACATATTCCTTACACGCCCAAAAGTCTTTTATAAACCCGTAAAAAATATTTTAAAAAAGAGTGGAAATATTTTAAACTATGCTTTATAATGGGATAGAATTTTAAACCATAACTCAGTGGATAAAGGAGATTCTTATGAGACATTTACTTAACCCGTTAGATTTCAGTCTGGAAGAAACCGGACAACTGCTTGATCTGGCAAAAGATATCGAAGATAATCTTCCGGAATATTCTCATGTATGCAATGGAAAAAAACTAGCGACACTTTTTTATGAGCCAAGTACAAGAACCCGTTTGAGTTTCGAGGCTGCCATGCTTAATTTAGGAGGCAGCGTACTTGGCTTTTCCTCTGCCGATTCAAGCTCTGCTTCAAAAGGAGAAAGCGTCGCTGATACCATTCGGGTCATCTCCTGTTACGCAGATATCTGTGCAATGAGACACCCCAAGGAAGGCGCACCATTAGTTGCTGCAAACTATTCCGGTATTCCAGTCATTAACGCAGGAGACGGCGGACACCAGCATCCAACACAGACACTTACCGATTTACTCTCTATTCGTTCCTTAAAAGGCCGTCTGAACGATTTAACTATTGGTCTTTGCGGTGATTTAAAATTTGGCCGTACTGTTCATTCTCTTATCAATGCTCTTGTAAGATACGAAAACATCAAATTCATCTTAATTTCCCCCCCTGAACTGAGGGTACCTGAATACATCCGGGAAGATGTCCTAAGGGCCAACAACATTGAATTTATTGAAATGGACAGTCTTGACGATGCCATGCCGGATCTTGATATCCTGTATATGACACGTGTACAGAAAGAACGTTTCTTCAACGAAGAAGACTACATCCGTTTAAAGGACTGCTACATTCTGGATAAGAAGAAAATGAAGCTGGCGAAGGAAGATATGTATGTTCTTCACCCCCTTCCCAGAGTCAACGAGATCTCTGTAGAAGTTGATGATGATAAACGGGCCGCCTACTTTAAGCAGGCACAGTATGGTGTTTATGTACGTATGGCTCTTATCATGACATTACTGGAGGTAAATAAACCATGTTAAATATCGGCGGATTAAAAGAAGGTATCGTATTAGACCATATTGAGGCAGGAAAGAGTCTGGAAATCTACTATAATCTTGGACTGGACAAGTTAGACTGCCAGGTAGCTATAATCAAGAATGCAAAAAGCAATAAAATGGGAAAGAAAGATATTATTAAAATAGAAGGCGGTATGGATCATATTAACCTGGAGATCCTGGGATATATTGATCACAACATTACAGTAAACATTATCCGGGATAATGAAATTGTAGAAAAGAAGTCACTCAGCCTCCCAAAAAAGATCACCAATATCATACAGTGCAAAAATCCACGTTGCATCACTTCCATCGAGCAGGGGCTTCCCCATGTTTTTTATCTCTCAGATGCCGAAAAGGAAACATACCGCTGCATGTATTGTGAAGAAAAATATAGCAGATAACAAAATAGAGGGTAACGCCAAAATCACTGAACATGTGATAAAGCGGTACCCTCTTTTTAATTGTCTAACTATTAAATGCTTTGAGTAAGACGATAAGCCGGGTTATGTCGTTGAATGGCCATCTATCTAGGCCTGCCGTCGCCAGCAGGCTCAAGCGACCTACCCGGAAGCAGACGGGCCGCCTTATGCTTCCTGTTCGGTCTTGCTTCGAATGGGGTTTACATGGACCCCTCCTGTTACCAGGAGAGCGGTGGTCTCTTACACCACCTTTCCACCCTTACCGCAGATGCGGCGGTTTATTTCTGTTGCACTTTCCCTAGAGTCACCTCCGCCAGACGTTATCTGGCATTCTGCCCTGTGAAGCCCGGACTTTCCTCACCTGCAGCCTTTCGGCTTTGCAGCTGCGGCCATTTGTCTTACTCAAAACCACATAAGTTTATCATAGTTTCATCTATTTGTAAAGCTTCCATTTCGGATATCTTATTTAAACCTTAAAACAGCTTCCTCCAATAAATTCCCGTACAATGGAGTTACGCGGAATGTCTTCACTGTTAACTCCCAGAAAATAATCCAGGAACTTTAAAAGCCGTTTCGCTTCCATGTATTCCGGTGATTCCCTTGGTATTCCAAACAGAAGCGGTTCTGCGTACTGCTTTAAAACAGATAATTCATATACTGTGGCAGAATTAAACATCATATCTGCAGATTCCTGGTATGGGAAAATATAGGCTTCCTCACCCTCTCTTACAGTGGGCCACATGCGAATGGTATCCTGGGCTGATGCGCCTCTTGTTCTGGCATCCCGCACCATGCGCCTGATCAGGCGGCAGTCGGTGGTTGGAATCCGGTTGTGCTCATCAATATTTAACTGGGTCAGTGCACTGACATAGACACGGAATTTACTATCTTTTGGAAGTGAATAGGATAACTTATCATTCAGACAGTGAATTCCTTCAATTACCAGAATATCATCATTGCCCAATTTCAAGTAATCTCCCCGATATTCCCGTTCCCCTGTTTTAAACTGGTATCTTGGCATCTCTACCGTTTCGCCAGCTAAAAGAGCCGTCATATCCTTATTAAACTGATCGATGTCCAGACATTCCAGTACTTCATAATTATAGCTTCCGTCAGGATTTTTCGGACTGTTAACCCTGTTTACAAAATAATCATCCACTGCTATGGGGTGTGGAATCATCCCCTGGGCCTTTAATTGTATTGATAATCTGTGAGAAAATGTAGTTTTTCCTGAAGAAGACGGACCTGCTATCATAACAAATTTCTTGCTTCTGTCAGAACCAATCCGTGCTGCCATTTCAGCAATCTTTTTCTCCTGAAGCGCTTCCTGAATCAGAATCAGTTCATTGATGTTACCTGCTGCTATGCCTTCGTTTAATGCTCCGACATGGGAAACATTCAGACGTTCTCCCCATTTAACACTTTCCTTTAGCACTGCGAAAAGCTTCTGCTTTTTTTCTGCCTCAAAAACAGGTACTTCCTGTGGATTCTCTTTCTGAGGGAGCATGAGCATAAATCCTTCATCATAAGGAATGATATCAAAATATTTAATATATCCAGTATTCTGTACCATATAGCCGTAAAAATAATCTTCAAAGCCACCGATGCTGTATAAATTCACGCGGGATACTCTGCGGTAGCGGAAAAGTCGTTCTTTGTCATACATCCGGTGTTTGTGAAATAATTCAATGGCATCATCTGTATTGACGCTTCGCTTCATAATGGGAATCTTCTGATCCACATATTCCCTCATGCGTGTCAGCACGTGGTTTAACAGTTCTTCTGTCAGTTCTACGGTTCCATGGGGCTGAATGTAATAGCCCTTGCCCAGGGAAAAATCAACTGTCACTTTTTCAATGTTCTCGGAACCAGCCACATCATAAAATGCTTTCATCATGAGAAAAATTGCACTTCGGTGATAAGTCTGAATTCCCGGCTGATCTTTACCGGTATAAAATTGGAGTGTACAGTCAAACTGAACAGTCTTATGAAGCTCTCTTAATTTACCGTTGATCCCAACCAGCAGAATCTCATCTTCATACTGGGTCTGATATTCCTTTGCTATATCCTGATAAGTCGTTCCAATTGGATATTGTTTCTTAGTTCCATCTATTGTTACAATCGCCATTCTTTTCCTCCTTATAAAAATGTCTCAGGAAATCTCACATCTGCCTTGCCAATCTCCAGTTCTTCCCCTGTATTCGCTTTTAGAAAATCTTCCATAAATTTCAGAAAAAGATATTCCAGTCCATAATGGCCTGCATCGATCACTGCCATATGATTTGCTGCTGCGTCAGTTCCGCTGTGATGTCCGATATCACCGGTAATCAGTACATCTACTCCTGCTTTTAACGCTGGTTTTATCATGCTGGAACCAGCGCCCGGGCTGATTGCCACAAACGTTACCGGCTCTTTTATATCCTGTTCTCCATATATGGTAACGAATGGAAGTTTAAACCGTTCCTTTACCAGACCAGCCAGTTCCCTCACTGTCATGGGCTGTTCTAAATAACCGGTCTTTCCAATTCCATATGGAAGTTCTTTGATACCTTCCGGTGTTTCAAACGGAACAATTCCCTCTTGTTCCAATACCTGAGTCTTTTCTAACCCTAACATTCCCGCAGCGGCATCCGCCATACATCCAGGTGCTGAATCAAAGTTGGTATGCATGGCATAACAGCAGATATCATGCTTCATCAGCTTCATCAGTCTTTCACCGATAAAATCACTGTCAGTAATTCTGCTTACAGGCTTAAAAATCAGGGGATGATGGGTCAAAAGAAGATCGGCTCCATACTGCACTGCCTCTTCTATTGCTCTCTCATCCCCGTCCAGCGCGATAAATACTTTTTTTATCTCTTTTTTATTCCGTCCCACAAGAAGTCCTACATTATCCCAGTCACAGGCACATTTAACAGGCGCCAGCTGTTCCAGTATTTCAATCAGTTTGCTGCATTGCATCTTGTGCCTCCTTATTCCACTTCAGCTCCAGTTCCAGTTCTTCAATTCTGCTTTCTGCATTTTTAGTTCCGCTTGACTGAAGTCCTTTTAGAATTTCACCAATCTGTATCTGTTCTTTCTGTAAAAATTCCTTTAAAACCGGATTTTTTGAATCTAACAGGTCTTTTCCGTACCGGTATCCCAGTTCCGGATCGCTATCTTCCGAAATCATAGAATCTCTGGTAACACCCATGACAGAATAATATTTTCCGTCCTCTTTTATCATAGTCTCTCTTCCGATAGAAAATTCATGTTCTGCAAGAAACTTACGAACTTTATAAAGCTCCGAATGAGGTGACAGAACCCAGTATGAGATACTGTCCCATAAATGCCGTCCCTCCTCCAATATATGTATGATCAGTTCTCCGCCCATGCCAGCAATAACAACACAGTCAGCCTGATTTTTCTCTAACTTTAAAAGCCCGTCGCTTAAACGGACTTCAACCAGATCGGTAAGACCTGCCTCTTTTATGTGAGTCTGGGCCCTTAAAAGAGGCCCTTTTCTCACATCCATGGCAATTGCAGATTTTGCAATCCCTTCCTGTACTAAATGAATCGGGATATAACCATGATCGGTACCGATGTCAGCCACACGGCTGCCACCAGGTACAAAGGAAGCGATCATCCCCAAACGTTTTGATAATTTCATAGTAAACTCCGTCTTATTTCTTAATCATCCAGATAATCTTTCAACTTTTTGCTTCTGCTGGGATGGCGCAGTTTTCGCAAAGCTTTCGCTTCAATCTGTCTGATCCGTTCTCTTGTAACATTAAATTCTTTTCCAACCTCTTCCAGGGTTCTGGGGCGCCCGTCATTTAAACCAAACCGAAGTTTTAACACCTTTTGTTCCCGCTCTGTCAGGGTGTCAAGGACTTCCATCAGCTGTTCATGAAGCATGGTAAATGTAGCCGCATCTGCAGGAACTGCCACCTGATCGTCCTGGATAAAATCACCTAAATGACTGTCTTCTTCCTCACCGATGGGTGTTTCTAAAGAAACCGGTTCCTGGGAAACTTTCATAATTTCCCGTACCCGCTCCACCTGCATATCTGCCCTTGCTGCAATCTCTTCCGGAACAGGTTCTCTTCCCAGTTCCTGTAAAAGCTGTCTGGATACACGTACCAGACGGTTAATGGTCTCAACCATATGAACAGGGATACGGATTGTACGAGCCTGATCTGCTATGGCCCGGGTAATTGCCTGTCTGATCCACCAGGTTGCATAGGTGCTGAACTTATAGCCTTTCCGGTAATCAAACTTTTCTACCGCTTTAATCAGACCTAAATTTCCTTCCTGTATCAGATCTAAAAACTGCATCCCCCGCCCCACATAGCGCTTGGCGATACTGACAACCAGCCGGAGGTTGGCTTCTGTTAATCTTTGCTTTGATTCTTCATCCCCAAGCTCAATCTTTTTCGCAAGTTCAATCTCATCTTCACTGGAAAGAAGGGGGACTTTACCGATCTCTTTTAAATACATGCGGACCGGATCTTCTACACTGACACCTTCCGGAACAGATAAATCGATACTTTCCATATCGATTTCTTCCTCTTCCTCAATGTCTTCTTCCATAAACAGATCTTCGTCTAAATCCAGTTCTTCTCCGCCCATGGAAAGCACATCTACTTTGCTGCTCTCCAGGAAATCATAGATCTGATCCAGACGGTCTGAATCCAAACTCTCTCCAATAAAGAAATCAAGTACTTCCTGATTTTCCAGGACATTTCTCTTTTTTCTCGCCAATAAGAGAAGCTGGTTTAACTTCTCCTCAAACGCCGCTGTTGACTCTTCCTGCCTGCTGCCAAAAACCTGTTCCTCTTCTGTCTTTCCTGAACCCACCATCTTATCTGCTGTCTTCTTAACATTATCGTCCATGTTTTTCCATCCTTCCACAGCCTGCCTATAGTGTACACCCTAATCCAGCGAAATATTCAAATCCCTCAGCGCAGCCTGTTCCTTTATAATTCTTTGCAGTTCTTCTATCCCTGCTGCATGACGGCTGGCATGATCCAGACTGTTTTTTTTCACTTTCATTATTGTTTCCGAAAACGCTTTTTTCTGTTCTTCATTATCAAGAGACTCTTTTAAGCTCGCATGGAAAAGACCAGCGACAGTCCGGTATTGATCATCATCATCGATGAAATGATTCAAAATCTCGGCCGGATTCAGTGTTCCGGCAGCGTGTCCGTCAAAAACCATCTGTGCCACCTTATGATACAGTTCTTCTATAAAATCATCAGGAGTAATGACCCCTTTAATCTTATCAAATAGTACAGGATTTTCAATCAGCCAGGTAAGCAGCAGCCTTTGAGACTGCATAACCCCATCTTCTTTATCTTTTTTCCGCTGATTCTTCCCGTTATCTTCCTCTTCTCCCCTTACTGAGGACCGGACAGGTCCGAGCGTAGATCCCAGCCGGTTAACCAGGCGTTTTAAATCCTGGTAATTAATGAAAAATTCTCTGGAAACAGCTTCTAAATAGTTTTCCCGCTCAAGCGCTTCCGGAAATTCCAGAAGCTTTCTTGCCGTTTGATTATAAAATTCTGTTTTCTGTTCGGGATCTTCCATCTTGTAATTCTTTTTCAAAACTTCAATCTCAAAGAGAAAACTGTTTTGTGCCTGTTCAATTCTCTGTTTAAATTCTTCCGCTCCCAGATTCTTTATAAATTCATCGGGATCCTTATAAGGCTCCATGTTCAGAACACGAATGGAAACTCCCACATCCCTTAAAATAGGAATCGCTCTCAGTGCCGCTTTCTGACCTGCTCCGTCGCTGTCATAGGTAAGGATCACTTTGTCCGTATACCGCTTTAACAGCTGGGCATGCTGGGTGGTAAAGGCCGTTCCCAGAGAAGCCACCGCATTGGTAAAGCCTGCCTGATGCATGGCAATTACATCCATATACCCTTCGCAGATCAATATGTATTTTTCCCGTGACAATCTGGCATAGTTCAGTCCATATAAGTTTCTGCTTTTATCAAACAGCTTTGTCTCCGGTGAATTTAAATATTTCGGCTCACCGGCTCCCATCACTCTTCCGCCGAAACCGATGACCCTGTTATTCACATCCATGATGGGAAACATCACCCGGTTCCAGAACTTATCATGACTTCCCTTTTCCTCAATCGTCACAAGCCCTGACTGCTTTAATACAGAATCTTCATACCCCTTGCCTCTTAAATAGCGGTATAAATCGTCACTGGTTTTATTGGAGTATCCCAGTCCAAATCGGACTATGGTTTCATCACTTAACTGCCTGTCCTTTAGATACCGGTAACCTGCTTCGCCCTGAGGCTTTTTCAGCTGATAATAAAAATAGCTGGCTGCCAGCTTATTCATCTCTAAAAGAGCGGCCCTTAAATCTTCCTGCTCCCTTGCCTCTTTGCTGTATTCTTCCACCGGCAGTTTTACTCCTGCCCGGTCTGCCAGCATCTTAAACGCTTCTGAGAAGGAATAATTCTCATACTCCATAACAAAGGTAATAACATTACCGCCTGCACCGCAGCCAAAGCAGTAATACATCTGTTTGGCCGGTGACACGGAAAAGGAGGGAGACTTTTCATTATGAAACGGGCATAAGCCAAAATAATTGCTGCCCTTTTTTTGCAGTTTCACGTACCCTGATACGATATCCACAATGTCATTCCTTACGCGGACTTCTTCAATTATGTCTTCCGAATATCGCATAAAGCTATCAACCTCCTTTCACAAAGATTTATGATAAAATGCTTATTTGTCAAATTGCTTTCCATGCCTTTGGTACAAACAGTTCCTCAAACCGGTCAATGGCGTAGCTGTCACTCATGCCGGCAATATAATCACAGACAGCACGTTCCTTGTCTGCAGTACCTTTTTCCATTAAATACCGGTATTCCTGGGGAAGCTTATCCGGATGATCCATATAATACTCAAAAAGCATGGCGATCATCTTCTGTGCTTTTCCTTCTTCTGCTTTTGGAATCTCATTCTTATAAACATGCTGAAACATCCAGGTTCTAAGTCCCTGCATGGCTGCTTCCATATCAGAAGACATGATGATCTCATTCTTCCCATAGCTGTTATTAATAATATCATGAATGAGATTATTCAGTCTCTCCCTGACGCTGTGTCCTAATATATCGGTATAGCAGCCGGGAAGATCCTCCTCCACAAACATCTTTGCCCGGATTGCATCATCAATGTCATGATTAATATAGGCAATTTTGTCAGAAAGCCGGACAATGGCGCCCTCTAACGTGGAGGGATGACCGCTGGTCCGGTGATTTAAGATTCCATCTCTCACTTCCCATGTAAGATTTAAACCCATTCCGTTTTTTTCAAGGATTTCAACCACCCGTACGCTCTGCCTGTAATGGGCGAACCCCTGGGAACAGATCTCATTAAGAATTGCTTCTCCGGAATGCCCAAATGGAGTATGTCCAAGATCATGCCCCAACGCAATCGCCTCTGTTAAATCCTCGTTCATACGCAGGGATTTGGCAATGGTTCTTGCTATCTGGGAAACTTCCAGTGTATGGGTCAGTCTTGTACGGTAATGGTCACCTTCCGGTGCCAGAAACACCTGAGTCTTGTGCTTCAGCCTTCGAAATGCTTTACAGTGAATGATTCTGTCACGGTCCCGCTGGTAAGCGGTGCGGATATCACAGGGTTCTTCTTCCCGTTCTCTGCCTTTGGAATTCTTGCTAAAAGCAGCATAAGGACTTAAATAAGCTTCCTCCCACTGTTCAGTGGATTCTCTGATATTCATTCGATCACATCCTTCGCAAAGTTATGGTACATTATATCATATTTTCAGTAATTTTAATACCCTATATTAAATTATTTGCACTGCGTTCATCTGGTGCTGCTGATGTGTTTCCTGTATTCACTGGGGAGACAGCCATATCGTTTCTTAAATGCCTTGGCAAATGCCCTGCTGTCAGGAAATCCATGCCTCATGGCAATCTCGCCGATTTCATGATCTGTTCCCATAAGTTCACGCACTGCATATTTGACACGCAGGTCAATTAAAAAGGTTCGATAATTAACCTGCGCATACTTTAAAAAAATTCTGGATAAATAGGTAGGACTGAATCCAAAGCGCAATGCCACCGAGTCCAGTTTTAAATCCTGATCATAATTCTCCCTCATATACTGGGTTACATCAGAAAGTTTATCCAGCTGTTTTTTCTGACGGATGATCTCTTTATCCATATTTTCTGTTTTAAATTCGGTTACCAGAAGATACAAAAGCTGATAGAACTGGCTTTTTACCTGAAAGCTATATCCGTATTCCTGTTTGTCATAAGTAAAAAAGAGAGAAGTCACAAGATCCTTCAGCCTGCGGTTTGCCTCTTCTCCTTTACTTTCAAAGTTCACATAGGAATCTTCTCCCATGTAATCCTCAAAGGTCTCTCCCGGAATCTGCAGGACAATGGTAATATTGGGATTGGGGCATTCGATGGAATGCACCTCATTGGAATTGACCAGTACAAACTCATCTCTGGTAAGCTTAAGATGGGTGTTATTGATAAAAAAATCAATCTCTCCCTCCAGTACCAGAAAAATCTCTACCGAATGGTGCCAGTGCTTTGTCACTTTATAGTTTCCTTCCCTACCCTCGAAAATAAACAGCCGGAAAGGAAGATCATTATTGGGAATTACCAGCTCATGCCTGATTTCCATTTTACACCTCCGTAAAGTACTGTATCCATTATAAAACATTTCTGCCTGTTTTCCAACGGATTTTCTTTTGTATTACACAGGAAGACTGTCACTGACACATAAAACTCCATATCCCAGTTCCGGATTGGGATACTGGGTGATTCCGGGTAGCTTTCTTGCTCCGCGGATCAGATATGCTTTTATTTTTTCCCCGAAAAGGAACGGATCTCTTCCATCCACAATTCCCCACTCCATGAGAAGCGCGGAGCTGCCAGTGACAAAAGGTGTGGCAAATGAAGTCCCAGTCACTGCATCATAACCTCCTCCTGCATATGCGGCAATAATCCCCACTCCCGGCGCAGCCAGATCAGGCTTTACCTGATTGGTTCTTCTGGTGAAACCTCTTCCTGAAAAATCGGCATAGGATTGATAGGTATCATCATATGCTCCCACCGAAATAACCTTGGAAGCCGTTGAAGGAATCGTCAGTGTTGTTTCTGGTGTTGCCCGTAAAAAACGGGTGGACTGATTTAACACCCCAGAGGAGGGAAGCCATAAATCGTATTTCCCCTCAACAATCTGTCTGGGCGTCAGCCGGAATTTCCAGATTCCACTGTCAACATACGTGTCAGCAGGAAGAAAGTCTAAATAAATCTCCTGTGCCACACTGTATGGTCCCGGTTTTCCATAATACAGAAGGATTTGCGTATTTCCATACCGGATGCTCTGGGGGCCAAGCCGGCTGCTGATCGGACCAATCACTTCTCCGGATGGAGTCACAATGCTGATATCAAATAAATCTGCATAAGATTTCCAGAGCTGGACGCTGAAGCTCTGCTGAAAATTCCCCACACTTAACTCTATCTCCTGGGGACTTGTCATGGTCAATGTACCTGAAATATGTCCTGCACCAACCCCTTCGTTTCCTGTACCAACCACAATTACAGTTTTTCCATAATTAGAGATATCATCAAGAAATGTTTCCAAAAGGCTGGTTCCGTCGTGAGATCCATACGTATTGCCAAAGCTTAAATTAATGGCAACCGGCATCTGCATATCGACTGCTTCTTTCACAGCAAAATTCACTGCACGCATAAGTTCTGTAGTCCTTGGGAACCCGTTTTCCTGAGGCACTCCCAGCTTCACCACCAGTAGAGGGCTTTCATATGCAACCCCTCTGTACTGCCCCCGGTTTTCCCTGCCGTTTCCTGCTGCAATAGAGGCTACCGCAGTTCCATGACCGGTAATATCAACGGACGGAACCAGTTTATTGGCCTCTGCTCTGCTTCCTGTTGCCAGAGCCGCATCAATCTCCTCTTTTGTAAATACTCTGTCCAGAGTCTGATCCCACAGCTTTACAATCCGGGTGGTTCCATCTGGGTTGCGAAAATCATCATGATAATAATCTATACCGGAATCAATAATGGCTACAAGAACACCTTTCCCGGTCAGATTGTTGGTTCCCTGCTGGACCAGATTGACACAAGAGGCCGCTTTTGCCTGATTTATGGCAAAAAACAGCCTCTTTGGTTTTTCCACATATTCGATCTGGGGAAGATCACTTAACTGGTCAATCAGGGACTCCGGTACATTCAAGATGGCATACTCATTTATCATTGGCTCCACCCTGATTCCTATCTCGGTAAGAAAACCGATATCTCCGGAATGTTTTACAATCACATCCCATGTTTTTTCCACCGGATTATATCCTACATTTAAATTACCTGACTTCTCCCGCTCCTCGGGAGTTGCACTGAGAGCGAGATTAAGCAGATTCTCCAATTTCTGATCCTGCATATTATATCCTGTGCTTTTTTTACATTGTACGCAGGATGTTTCTTTCTCATTCCTTTACACTGTCTGCCTCACATACCCGGACATCATGATAAAAAAATTGCAGGATATCTTCAAAAGATTTTCCTTCCTTTGCCATGGTCTGGGCTCCGTTCTGGCTCATACCTACTCCATGACCAAAGCCGCCGCCGTAGATATGAAACGTAGTGATGTTTTTTTCATCAACGCCCTGATTCTCTATAGCCAGATAAGCGCTGGGAAGGGAATCAAAATTTTTCATCTGGGTTCCGTCTTTTTTTGTAAGTGTCATATATTTATTACCAAGTTTAGCTCTGACCTGACCCTCTCCGCTTATGGTCATAACGCCCTCCGAGCCTTCGACTCTTAACTTCTTTACGATACCCCCTACTCCTCTTTCAACCACTGTAATGTTTAAGATGGAGCCTACCTCAGTAATCTCTTCTTCCAGCTGCCGGTTGGTTACTGTCGTCTCCCACCGATACATGGGGAATGAGGAATCATAAGCCGGATAATCCTTATTCTTTATAAATTGTTCAAAATCAGAATTGGTGGACAGATTTAACACTGCTCCTCCATCCTGAAGGAGACTTCCGTCCAAATAAGGATACTGAGCTGGATCTCCTCCCCATACACTGCCATCAGTCGTATGTCCGCAGGAGGTGGAAAAATAGAATGCTTCAATGGGTGTATCTCCATAAAAAAGCAGTTTCCCGTAAGTTTCCCGAACTGCGTCTTCTGTCTTTTGCGCAGTAGGAAGATTATTGTACACTTGAAAACGTGTGCTGTCGTCTACATGGGCACCATATTTGCTGTAGGTATTGCTTTGGATCTGGCGGTATGCGTAGGTTCTTGCACACACAGCCTGCGCCTTCAGCGCTTCCTTTTCGTAGCTGTCTGGCATCTCACTTGGAACAACTTTTGTTAAGTAATCCTCCAGAAACAGTTCATTAATCAGAAGCAATCCATCCGAATCCTTTCTGATCTCAATGCTTCCGCCATAAGAAGGTGTCCCATAGGAACGGCTTATGGAATTCACCTCTATCGACCCGCCTTTTTCCAGAGGAGCTGCTACTATTCGGCCGCTCTTTAACCGTTCATCTGATGGTTCAATGATCACTTCTGCTTTTGGAGGTACCTGGACAGTCTCTTTATCGTAAGTCAGTGTAAGACCTGTTTCAGAAGAGAGTGTAACCGATGGGTGAAAGATGGACTGGAAATTCGTGTTCATCAAAAGCACCCGTATGGTCTTTGCATCAAATTCTCGTACAAGTAAAGCCGCACAAAGCTTTCCATGGGCTACTACAAAATCCTGAATGTCATAGCCAACTAAAATATCGGTAACAGATCGTTCTTCAAACTGGCCATACAGACGGTATACTTTAAAGTCCTTATCAAACTTCAGCTTTCCATAATTCTCAATTTCTATATAAGAATCGGTAATGGCAAGTACCTTTCCGGATATTCTCTTTTTCTTCAAAGTAACTTTTTCAAGATTTCCCCGTTTCAGACTGATATCTGCCAGATTATTAACAAGATCCTCCGTCTGCCCTAATGATGCATCCAAAGGAAAAGTTCTGATAACAGAACCAAAGTGTACCTGAAATGTCTGATTATCCCCAGCAGTCAGCCAGGCATTCTTATATGTAACAGAATCACTTACCACTTCTTTTAGTGCAATGATCTCACTGCCCTTTACGAGAATCTTTATTTCCCAGTCAATATAAGAATCCAGACTGATGCCTTCAAACCCGAAGGTACCTTCACTGGTATAGGCAGTCCATACGGATGAGGGATTTATGTTAGAAGGCGTTCCATAAAGCAGTACATCCATTGTTTTTATCTGATTTTCTTTATCAAGTGCTTTTTTTAAATCGTCAAACAGATTCCACCATTCATCAGCGGTTATGTGTTTACTCTTATTCTTTCTACCTGCATGAATGTTGGTTCCAGAACCAGGAACCAGCGCTTCTGCCAGACTTTCTGCTTCCTGGTAAGTTAAAAAACCCTGTGCAGTTTCTTTGTCTGCAGGCATAAGCCCAGCATCAAGATAGCCATTGGCATATAGGTAATCCATATATTTCGCATACCAGAGGCTCTGATCCTGTTTGGAGAAATATTGCTGTTTTTGATTTTCCGGCATTTTTTCCAAGCTTTCTCTGTCTGTAAGAAGGAGAGCTGCTGACTTGCATGCCAACCCCCTTGAGATCCCCTCTGGTTCCGGCTCATTCATCAATATAATGATAATGAGAAAGATAACCAGGAGAGGAATTCCGACGACAAATCCGATCAATGACTTTTTATTCATGCGCTCCTCTTATTTCATATATGTTTTTTTCTCTTCTTCAATCCGATCCAGATTCAGATAATCTTCTGTTTTTAAAGACAGTTGTTTCTTTGACAGTGACCCGTTCACCAGTCTGGTAATCACACTGTAAATCACCGCGAACGTAGGAACGGCAATAATCATTCCCACAAATCCAAACAATCCGCCAAACAGAAGAATGGAAAACAGCACCCAGAAACTGGGCAGTCCGGTGGATTGTCCAAGAATTTTAGGTCCCAGTATATTGCCATCAAACTGCTGCAAAAGCAAAATGAAAATCAAGAAATAGAGGCACTTTACCGGGCTGACTAAGAGTATTAAAAATGCACTGGGAACTGCCCCAATGAAAGGCCCAAAAAATGGTATTACATTGGTAACTCCCACAATTACGCTGACTAACAGTACATAGGGCATCTTCATTGCATTGAGCAGCACAAAGCACATAATTCCGATAATTAAAGAATCTAATAGCTTACCAGTAATAAATCCGCCAAATACACGATGTACAAAACGGATTTCTTCAATTGCCTGATTCGCCGTTTTTAAGGAAAATATGCTATAAATGATTTTTTTTCCCTGTGCAGAAAGCGTCTCTTTGATATTAAGAATATATACCATAACAATTACGCCGATTAATATATTCTTAAAAACCAGTACAACACTTAACAAACCGCTGGATAAGCTGCCGATTAAGGAAGACATATTGGGGACTAAATCAGTGGTCATCCAGTTCTGAAGCCGGCTGGCAACCTGATCATAGATAGGGATTATGGCTTTTTCAAAAGCAGGATTATCCTGAAACATCTTTTGAAGTCCAAGTGCAATATTGTTGATGTTATCTCCGAAATTATTCTGTATCCCCATAATGCTTGTATAAATTTCGGGTATAATCATTGAGAAAAGTCCTATGACAATCACAAACAAAAAAATCAGGCTGACCAGAGTCGCCAGAGCTCTTGAAATGGAGCGAACCGTTTTCTTGTTATGAAACACCGCATTCAGCATACGGGCTGCCATATCTCTTGTTTTGTTATAAACCGGCAATAAAAGATATGCCAGAACTGCGCCATAAATGACAGGCATTAAGATTTCTACAATCAAACCCATGGTACCTTTTACCGATTCAAACCGGGAAATAAAAAAAGCAAATGCAATGCTTAATGCAATTACTGCAAGAGCGGTTACTCCCCAGCAAACGTAACTGCGGTATTTAAAATCCTTCATGTTCATCTCCTATATGGTTGAAATTAATATATGTCTTATGATACTTTACCATATTTTACCATAAAGTTAAAGCAGCGATTTCTCGCTGCTTTTTTCTTTTGTAACCCCAAAATGCCGGTTCTTACTTATTGACGCCTAGCTAAGCTAGGTGGGCAACCTCACTCAGGCATCTGCCTTCCACTACAAAGGAGGCCTGACATCCGCCTGAAAATATTGGAATCCCTTATGTCATAATGTAGGTTCAAAAAAGGTAAGATTATCGCACATCTCAGGAATTACAGTCTCTATTTTCTATGGCTTCAGTATACAACAATTCCAGAGAATTTTCAAGTTCCTTTTCCTGACAGTTTTTACTTTACTGATCAGAAAACAATATTCTTACCGCCAAGAAGTCTTCCGTGTTCCACGTATAAATCCAACCGGTTTAAAAGGGAATCGCAGGATTCTTCCTGTATAATCAGTTCAACCGCTTCAGCAGTTACCAGGGAAAGAACAGATAAAAGTGATTTTGCATTCACAATGCAGTCTCCATTCATCAATTCCATCTTTTCTTTACATTTACCGGCTATGGTCACAAATTCCAATATGGAGTCCATGCCCCAAAAACCGATCCTAACCTTTTTCATCTGCTGTAATCCTCCTGATTTTTCTTGCGTCTAATACAGTCCATTCTCCAGATTTCCAAGTCTGTATACCTGATATTCTTTTTCAAAAATATAACCAAGCTTTTCCGCCAGTCCGGCGGCAGGAATGTTGTCCGCATCCCAGGTTGGAAAAATCTCCTGTTTTAAACAGGATAAAATTAATCCTGCACTGCATGCCAGAGCAAGACCCCGGCGCTTATATTCCTTCTGTGTCGCAACTTTTACCACAATCTTCTCTTCACTGATTGGATAGGCCGAACAACCGGAAACCAGTCTTTCACCGTCCAGTGCTGCAAATCCAAAACCGTGATGGATAAAATCCTTCTGGGTTTCAAAATCAGAACAGATCTCTCTGCTCCACTCTGAACTCATGGCTTTCTCAAAAAGACCCTCATTCATTTTTGTAATTTGAATTCCTTCAGGAATGGAGTTCAAATAATTATTCAGAGTCTCCTTAGAGAAAAGATCTTCATCTGTTCTCATGGCATAACGGGACATAATCCGGCAACTGCCTCCAAACGTCTCTTCCAGCCATTCAGACCAGCGTTCGTCGGAAGGGGTTATAAAACCCTTACTGCAGTTTTTAATTAAAAGTTCCCTGAGCTCAAGAGCCTGCTCACCCTTGGGACAAATTCCGGCCAGATATACAAAATTACCCGAATGAATCAAACAAAAGGACGGATTATCCCGCTCGGGGACCCAGACTTTTCCGATACGCCCTTTTGCAACAGCAGAGGGTATCACCTCTTTGCTCATGCTGCAAAGTTCTCTTACAATCTGTCTCTCATCTCTTTCCAATTCAATCACAATAATTCTCCTTTCGCTGGTGCTTCGTCTTCCAAATACCGATATCAAAAGGACTATTTCCTGTTAAAGCCCTAGTATAGCACACTAGAAAAGATTCTGCAAATCAAAAATTGATTCTACCAGAAAATCTGCTCCTGCCTTAGTAAGTTCCTCCCTGCTCCCATATCCATACAATGCCCCTACAGATTCCATTCCAAACTCTTTTGCACCCAGAATGTCATGTTTTCGGTCGCCGATCATCACTGTTTTTGATATATCACGGATTTCGCAGGTATCAAGCACATAACGGATCACATCTGCTTTTTTCACACGGATTTCTTCAAAATCCGCTCCTCCCATAAATTCAAAATAAGAATCCAGTTCAAAATGCTCCAATATCATTCTTACAAAGACTTCCGGTTTTGATGAAGCAACATAAAGTTTTTTCCCTGATCTCACAAGTGCTTCTAAAGACTCTCTGGTTCCCTCATATACTTTATTCTCAAAGATTCCCTGGGAGGAGAAATATTCCCGAAAGATCTCCACTGCCCTTTGGGCATCCGATTCTGTAAAGCCATAGTACTCCATAAAGCTGTCTTTTAAAGGTGGTCCGATAAAACAGCATAAATCATCGAGATTTTCCACTTCAATTCCAAAAGCATGCAGAGCATGGCGGGCCGATTTTGTAATGCCCTCTTTGGGATCGGTCAGCGTTCCATCTAAATCAAACAGCAAATAATCTTTGTTCATAACATCTCCTCTTCTACCTTAAAAAACAGAGACGAAAAAGTTCCCCTTTTTCGTCTCTGTGACAATTACTTCAATTGATCAACAACCTTCTGGATTGCCTCTAACGCATCATCAGGAAGCTTATCGTATCCTTCTTTTGCAACTGACATATTAGCAACAAATTTCACACGATCCTGCATACGAGCCTTTAACTGCTCTGCATAAGTCGGGTCATTCAGATCCGGAACGAATCCTTCCCACTCAAAGATATCAATATCTGTAAATGGTCCCCACTGTTTAAACTCCGCCTTTTTATCAACAATTGCTTCCAGAATTCCAAGTGTATCCTTAGGCTGAACCTTCTTGCCCATAAAATCACCTGTATTAATAATATAGCAGTCTACGTTCTTTTCTTCAACCAGTTTTTTGAATTTTTCATAATCATTAACAAGAGGATAGGTTCTGAATGGGTTCGCATAAGGAACCACTACCAGCGCGTTAGGATCTGCTCCTGGAGCAAGTCTCTCTGCAGAGGATCTCTTGGTTGCAAGAGTTGCACCCATAACAGATGCCAGTGATGCTCCTTTTAATTTAACTACTGGTGGAATGGTAGGATCCTTCATAATCCAGAAAATCGCGTTAACAGGAGATTCAATTTTATCCACACGGTTAGGTGACCATAATTTAGACTTAATTGCACGTCCGTTACCGTTTCTGATATCTTCTGTTACCAGCTGGATCTTTCCGTCTTCATCCAGAGTACAGGAGCAGTTCTGTGCAGTCAGTAAGTACTTGTTGTCCTCACAACCGGTAGGATAATCCTGTGTCTTATCAAAATATGTAGGTTCAATTGCAACAGATGCGCAGGTATCGGTGTTAATGATAAATGCATCGTCATGAAGTACGGTTACGCCGTATTTGCCACCGTGTTTTGCATGTGTAATGGTGGATTTACCGGATCCTGATAATCCAAATACAGATGCAACATACTTGGAACCATCAGAAAGGGTATACTCCTTTTGTCCGCCGTGGCAGGAAGCATAGCCGTTACGATTGGCAAGTGCCCATACCATGGTAAGTGTACCTTTCTTATGCTCTCCAAAATATCTCATGCCGAGAATTGCAGCGCAGTTTTGTTCCGTGTTAAAATAACATAGACATTTAGGATCGCTTAAACAGGACAGATCTACACCAGGGCGGTCAGAACCATTCCACTGGGGATCAGAGAAGATATAGATATCAGGCTCTTTGCCATCTCCTACCGGTTTAGAAGCCTTATACATGTTGACATACTGATCAGACATATACTGGAAGTTCAGCATCCAGTTATATAAGATGTTCTCCTCGCCTTCCGGAATGAGAAGATGCGCCTTCACCATATACTCCGGATCAAGGCCAGCGTATACCTCTGCATGATACATGGTTTTCCACCGTGTCTCATAAACAGCATCCATAACAACTTTGTCAAGAGCAGCACAGTTTACTCCAGGTTCTCCTGCAATTCTTCTGGCTGTTGCATACCGTCCGGTAATTGCACCATCATTAAACAAAAGTACTTTTGCATCCTTATCCAGACCAAATTCTTCTCCTCTATAAACCGGCATATCTGTGACAATCGTTCCTGGTGAGTTTTTTGCCAATTCATATGCCTCACGAAGCGTATTAACTTTAATAACGTTATTCCCATAGAATGGTGCCTCGATAATTGAACGTGTCGTTGCAAAGCCAGGCTTTCCTTTTCCAATTTCATTAATTGGGTAATAAGCTTTTGTTGACATATAAAAATCCTCCTTATAAAATTCAAATTTGCTCTCATTATCTCATTTTGTTAAGAAAAAGTCAATATTTTCTATTGCATTTTCCACAAAAATTGTTTATATTTAATGTGCATTATGCATCATGTATACAACAACTAGAAAGAAGGTCAAATATGATACACATTTCCAAAGATGGCACCGGAGATTTTGAAAGCATACAAAAAGCGCTTGACTCATTGCCCCAAAACGGCACAGCTGAATATACTCTTTTCATTCACAAAGGAGTATATGAGGAGCAGATCACAATCACCACCCCTCACGTAACCTTTCTTGGGGAAGATAAAAATCAAACCATACTGACATATGGCTTATATGCCCATATGCCTATGGAAGACGGTATGAAGCGGGGAACGTTTCGAACCTATTCCTGTTTAATCGATACTTATGATTTTACAGCAAAAAATATTACGTTTGAAAACAGTGCCGGAAAAGGAATTGATGTGGGACAGGCTCTTGCTGTTTATGCAGACGGCGATCGTCTCTCCTTTGATAACTGCCGTTTCCTTGGCAATCAGGACACCATATTTACTGGTCCTCTGCCACCAAAGGAAATTGAGCCAAACGGATTTATCGGACCAAAGCAGCATGCTCCCAGAATCAATGGAAGGCATTATTATAAGGACTGCTATCTGGAGGGTGATATTGATTTCGTTTTTGGAAGCGCGACTGCCTACTTTGAGAACTGCACGTTCTTTTCCAAATATACCGGGAAAGAAATCAGCAGCTATGTAACTGCCGCATCAACTCCGGAAGGCCAGGAATACGGTTATGTCATGGAAAACTGCCGTTTTGAAGGAAACTGTCCTCCTGATAATGCTTACCTGGGACGTCCGTGGAGAGAATATGCAAAGACAGTTTTAATCAATTGCTATATTGGCGACCACATCTGCCGGGAAGGATGGCATGACTGGAACAAAGAGGGCGCTCATACAAATGCTTTCTATGCCGAATATGGAAGCTTCGGTCCCAAAGGTAACATGGATCACAGACCCGACTGGATTTACAGACTGAAGGATACTGATCTTGTGAAATATACAAAGGATGCCGTACTATCCGGATCTGACGGCTGGAAGTTTTAAAAAAACGGGATTCTGTTCCTTAGAAAAGAACAGAATCCCGTTTTTTAATTTTCTTTGATTTTAACAATTACTTTCTTAATTGGAGCTGGTTCTCCGGCTGCAGCCTTTGGTTTATGGCCATCCCAGGGATTAAAAATCATATATTCTCCAGACTTTACTACCGCTTTTAAGCCTGGGTTTTCATTGTCGTAAAATACAACATCTTTTTCATCGTTATATGGTACTTTTTCATTCAGTTCATCAATTCTTGCGTAGGTCATAATCTCAGAACCGGAAATCACATACTGAATATCTGTATAATTATGGTGAGCTTCATATTTCGCTTCTTCCCATGGAATTGTTGTATATTCTACTACATTGGCAAAAACGTTCTTGCCGTCAATCTCATATTTACCTGGCTCCAGTTTCTCCAGATCAGTATTCTTAAGAAAATCTACTGCCTTGGCATATCTGTCTTCCACACCAAGGTTTCTGTAAAAATCAAGGTTTTTTGCTGTGTCAAAAATCATTTGAATACTCTCCTTTTATGTATCAGTATAGTTATAACAAAAGATGGAAATTCCTGTTATTAAACTATATTATACACCAAAAACAGAATATTTAACAATGTTTTTATTTAAAAAATTCATGGTTTCCGTGCTGGAATAAATAAGTCAAATGGGAATCAAACCAGCTGATTGCACCGCTCCTTGAACCCCTTCGATTCATAAAATACAAAGCTCCGTTTGAATAGTCCTCACCTTCCAGTGCCCTTTCCACACAATCAATGGTATTGCTGGTAACCTTTACGGAATTAATGCTTCCGTTGGATACCGGGGAAAACTGGGAGGGTGAATAAACAACTCCTTTCACTGTACTTGGAAATTTACCGCTTTTTACACGATTTAAAATCACATTTGCTACAAGAATCTTTCCTTCATCATCACAAACTCCGGCTTCTGCCTGCACAATTTTTAACAAGACATTATAGTCTTCATCCGACAGAGACGTGGCACGTGCTGCTTTTTCCTCTTCTGCCTTTTTGGCAGCTGCCTCTTCCGCTTCTTTCGCCTTCTGGGCTTCTTCCGCGGCTATCTGCGCCTGCTTTTTTGCTTCCTCCTCCAGTGCAATCTGTTCGTTCATGCGCTGGATTCTGGTAAAGGATTCTTTTTCCAGTTCCTGCTTTTGTATGACTTCTTTTTCCAACAGATTTCCAGCAAGTTGCTGTGCCTGCATCTTGGGATCGGTAAGGTTAATTTGTACTTTTGCTTGTGAAGCTGTTTCCTCTTCTTCAACGTTCTCATCATCGGTAGCGTCTTCTAAAGCCCGTGTTTCTGCAAATGCCGTTAATGCATTTTTTCCGCTGCTTCCAAAACCTGTGGAAGTAAAAGCAATCACTGTAATTACTGCGGCACCTGCCATAAAAACTGCTGAGGAACGATACATTCGCTTTGTGACCCTTACGGACATTCCTCTGAAGAACTGACTAATCTGCTGAAGGATAGAGCGTAGTGTAAGCATAAATACTCCTCTTTCTCTAATCTCATTTGCGTGGGCTTCGGACTGTTCCGTACCCGTTTCTTTGTGTCGTCCGTAATTATAGAAGAATCCCGTTAAAAAAGTCAATGGTCATTTAACA
The DNA here is from genome assembly GCA_015057715.1 of Paenibacillaceae bacterium. Taxonomy (GTDB): domain Bacteria; phylum Bacillota; class Clostridia; order Lachnospirales; family Lachnospiraceae; genus Lacrimispora. The sequence goes on along the minus strand of SVDS01000021.1, from coordinate 16,900 downwards.
TTTTTGTGATAATTTAACTTCTTAATTTTTTCCTGATTTTATTTTTTTGTTAGTTATACACTATTTTTCCTTGTACATATGTGGTTTTTTTGTATTAAACATGTGTTAACTTTTTACAATAGTATTACATTTCTGTTAATTATTCACCTGTGTACTATAGGCCTGTCTTACCGTTCAAATGTTTTATGTAAACTAATTCAGAGTAAGTGAGGCGAATTTACCTCTAATAAAGACAGCCAGTTTCTGTGGAGCAATGACAATTTGCTGCCCCCTGATCCCGGCGCTTACTACAATATCAGGATAATTTTCCGCAGATGCATCAATCCATGTAGGAAACTGCTTTTTCATTCCCACAGGTGAACACCCACCCCTGATATAACCGGTAACAGACTGTAAATCTTTTACGGAAATCATCTCAACTTTTTTATCACCCGTAAGCTTTGCTGTCTTTTTTAAATCCAGTTCCGCGTCAACAGGGATACAACAGACAAAATAACCTGTTTTATCTCCTTTTAATACAAGCGTTTTAAATACACTTCCATGGTCAACCCCCAGCATATCCGCAGCATGGCTTCCTGATAAATCCTGTTCGTCAACGGTATATTCCCTTGTATCATAGGAAATCCCCGCTTTATCAAGCATTCTCATTACATTTGTTTTTATCATATCAGATCACTCCTGTCCTTTTGTTTTATGAATTACATCATAATAAGAAAAACTCTGTTTGTCCAGCAAAAGCTTATGCCGGCTTTTCTTCCATGCAAGACCATTTGCCTCCTTGATTTTCCTGCTTTACATTCCGATATTTTACCTGATATAATATCAATATATAGTATTGCGTATTATTATAATGAATAGTTATAAAATGAAAGGATATTAATATGGATCAAAATCTTTCTCAATATAAAATTTTTTATGAAGTAGCAAAAGCTGGTAATATTTCCAAAGCTGCAAAAGAGCTTTTCATCAGTCAGCCCGCAATCAGCAAGTCCATCAGCAAGCTGGAGGACAATTTAGGTGTGGCATTATTTACCCGAAATTCCAGAGGCGTCCAGCTTACGGAAGAAGGAAAACTCTTGTTTCATCACACAAAAACAGCATTTGAAGCGATAAACAGAGGGGAACTGGAGCTTAAGAGAGTAAAGGATTTTAATATCGGGCACTTAAGAATTGGTGTGAGCAATACCCTGTGCAAATATATTCTTCTTCCTTATTTAAAGGGATTTATTGAAAAGTATCCTCATATTAAAATTACCATAGAAAGCCAGTCCACCACCCATACGGTTGCCATGTTAGAGCAACAGCAGATAGACTTAGGATTGATCGCTGAGCCCTCCAACCGCCGTCCCCTTTTATTTAATCCCGTTATGGAGATTCAGGATATCTTTGTATCAACCAGTGCCTATCTGGAAAATTTATATCTAAGAGAGGGGAAAAATGCAGATTTATTTCAAACCGGCAACATTCTTTTATTGGACAAAAATAATATGACCAGGAAGTATATTGACGAATATTTAAATGAAAACCAGATTATTCCCAATCAACTTTTGGAAATTACTACGATGGATCTGCTGATAGAATTCGCTAAAATCGGTCTGGGGATCGGTTGTGTGATTAAAGAATTTGTCCAGGATGAGCTGGATAAAAAAGAACTGATTGAAGTTCCCATGATAGCTGGTATCAAGAAACGTACGGTTGGATTTGCCTATAACCCGGGATCTGTATCCACAGCAATGGAAATTTTCTTTGAAGCAATGCAGAAAGCCGGAATCAGAGGATAATACGCATAAAAGGCTGATAGAAAAGAGAAATTGTGTAACCACATTCTCTTTTTATCAGCCTTTTTACATGTTCTAAAATTAAATTTAGTTATCGATCAGTTTTCCGCCGTTATTCCAGCTGTAAAGCTTACGCAGATCTGCTCCGACTTTCTCTAATTCATGAGAAGCTTCTGCATTTCTCATCGCTTTGAAGTGAGCACCGCCAACCTGGTTCTCAAGCAGCCAGTCTTTTGCAAATGTGCCATCCTGAATGTCTGTCAGCACTTTCTTCATAGCCTTTTTGGTCTCATCCGTAATAATCTTTGGTCCTGTAATATAATCTCCGTACTCAGCTGTATTGGAGATTGAATATCTCATACCTGCAAAACCGCTTTCAAAGATAAGATCAACGATCAGTTTCATCTCATGTACACACTCAAAGTAAGCGTTCTCTGGTGCATATCCTGCTTCTACCAATGTCTCAAAGCCTGCTTTCATCAGTGCGCATACACCACCGCATAATACAGCCTGCTCACCAAAAAGATCCGTCTCTGTCTCAACCCGGAAGGTTGTCTCTAAAACGCCTGCTCTTGCACCGCCGATTGCAGATGCATATGCCAGAGCCTTGTCCATTGCCTTACCGGTATAGTCCTGATGAACAGCCACAAGACAGGGAGTTCCTCTGCCTACCAGATATTCATTACGAACTGTATGACCTGGTGCTTTTGGAGCAATCATAGTAACATCAACATTCTTAGGAGGAACGATCTGTCCGAAGTGAATTGCAAAACCGTGAGCGAACATCAGCATGTCGCCATCCTTTAAGTTAGGTTCTACCGATTCCTTATACATAGCAGCCTGTTTCTCATCGTTAATTAAAATCATGATGATATCTGCTTTTTTTGCTGCTTCAGCTGCAGTATAAACGGATAAACCCTGAGCCTCTGCTTTCGCCCAGGAACTGCTTCCTTCGTAAAGTCCAATGATGACATCACATCCGGACTCCTTTAAATTAAGCGCATGGGCATGACCCTGGCTTCCGTATCCAATTACTGCAATGGTCTTACCTTCTAATAAAGATAAGTTGCAGTCTTCCTGGTAGTAAATCTTTGCCATCTTTCTTTCCTCCTCATATACTGACTCATAATATATTTTGTTAAAGGAACTATGCCGACGACTCACTGTCCGCCTTTGGCAACACCTCTAGCTAACAACAAAAGACTGCCTATGGCAGATAGCGGATATCGTCGGATCCTCTGGAAAGTCCTGTCAGACCAGTTCTTGCCAACTCTAAAATCTCATAATCTCCAAGGAGGTTAATCAGCGCATCCAGTTTTGACTGGTCGCCTGTCAGCATGACGGTTAAAGAATCTCTTCCCACATCAACGATGGTGGCCCTGAATATGTCTGCAATGGCACTGATCGCCTGACGCTCACTGGCGTTGGCGCGGACCTTTATAAGAATAAGTTCACGGTAAACAGAACGTCCGGGCTTTAATTCCTTGATATCCCTGACATCCTCCAGCTTTCTCAGCTGCTTTTCAATCTGATCCAAGATCTCCTGTTCACCCACAGAAACCACTGTCATCCTCGAATATCTCTCATCCGCAGTTACTCCTACCGTAAGGCTCTCAATGTTATAGCCACGGCGGCTGAACAGTCCGGCTACACGGCTTAAAACGCCGGCAGTGTTATCAACCAACAATGATAATACGATTCTTTCCATTCACATCCCTGCCTTTTTGTATAATATTTAAATGATAACAATGTAACTGTTATTTGTCAACTAAATAATAGGAATGTGTATTATAATCTGGAGTTATACCTATAGACATATTTGATCGTTTTCTTCCATATCAAGAACCGGATTCACGTGAACCATGCAATGCTTTACATCAGGAAAGTGTTCTTCTATGCACAGATGCACCTTTTCTGCAATTTCGTGTGACCTTACCAGTTCCAGTTTTCCTTCTGCTGCAATTTCGATATCCACATATACTTTTGCACCAAACATTCTGGTCCTGATATCATCAATCCGTTTAACACCAATAACCGACATTGCAAATTCCCTCATCTTTTGAACCGTATCCTCATCACAGGATTTATCGATCATTTTGTTCATGGAATCACGAAATATATCAATAGCTGCCTTACCAATGAAAATGCAGATTACAATACTGGCCAGAGGATCTAAAACCCAAACTCCCATTCTTGCACCGCCAATTCCGATCATAGCTCCCACAGATGACAAAGCGTCAGAGCGATGGTGCCAGGCATCTGCCATAACCGCACCGGAATTTATCTTTCTGGCTGCTGCTCTTGTATACCAGTACATCCACTCTTTTACCACGATTGATAAAACTGCCGCAATCAAAGCAACCAATCCGGGTATTTCTGCCGCCTTTCCATTCTGCCCTATTATAACTTTAATACCTGTGATACCAATTACAACGCCCGTAGCCATTAACAGACACGCAAGTATTGCAGACGCAACACATTCCATCCGGTCATGACCGTATGGGTGTTCTTTATCTGATTTTTTGTCTGCCAGATTCACACCGATCATAACAATAAATGTGCTGAACACATCGGAGGCAGAATGAACTGCATCCGAAATCATTGCTCCAGAATGACCAAGCAGACCAGCTGCCAGCTTAAAAGCAGAAAGCAGTAAATTAATGACAATGCTCACCACTGATACGTGCATGGCAATACTTTTTCCATCTTTTTCTTTTTTTGTTCCAGTGATACGTTTCATACCAATTCCCCCAGTTTTATTACATTGCCCATAAATCTTCCAAAAAACCCCTGCTGCCGATAAATAAAAAATGCACCTGCGGAACAATTAGAGTTAACTACTGTCCCACAGATGCTTTCAAATCATCTGCTGTTGCAAATGCAACCCGGCTTACAGCTGTTAAAAGCTGACGCCTGCTCAGTTTGTACTGTAGAGTCATGTGCAGTGCAAAGAGTTTAATCCCGAAAACGGGCTTCTGTTATAGAATATGAACGTATTTCTGAATAAGTTACCATATTACGTATAATCAATAATGCAATATTCATAAGCATTGATCACAACGGTACTTCCATACTGATCTTCTCTCTTAAAAGCATTTCCGTAATTGGCATGGATATGACCGTGAAGAAAATACTTCGGAGCATACTTGTCCATTAACATCTTAAAGCAGGAAAATCCCCGATGAGGAAGATCCGGCAGATCATTCAGTTCAAAAGCTGGCGCATGGGTTACAAGAATATCAAACCCCTTATTTTTCTTTAACTTCCACCACATGCGCTTGATTCTCTGTTCCATTTTCTTTTCTGTAAACTGGTTGGGTGAACCAGGAATATATTCCATGGAACCACCCAGCCCCAAAATTCTTACTCCATTGAAGGTAACAATTTCATCTTCAATGCAGATACACCCCTCCGGAGGACATCTGTCATACTGACAATCATGGTTTCCCCTTACGTAATAGACCGGCGCGTGAGAACAGGTGGCAAAAAAAGTCAGATAATTTGCTCTCAAATCTCCGCAGGAAATGATTAAATCAATGTCTTTTAGCTTCTCCGGTGTATAGAATTCGTAGAGCGACTTGGACTCATGATCCGCCAGTACCAGAATTTTCACGCTGAAGTTCCTCCGTATCCATGTTCTCGTATATTGTCTGACCCTGAAGACGAACCAATGACCGGGCTTCTTCTGTTAATTCTTCAAAATCAGGAATCTGCCCTACAACATTTTCCGTAAGCCAGTTCATCGTAGTAATCTCCTCCGGTGTGAGACTTAACCCTTCTTCACACTGAATTGTGCCATCCTGGGAATAGATCGTTCCAACAAATGGCTGGAAGCTTCCTGCCCGAATGGAATTTTTCAAAAATGTAATCAGCCGGTTTGTGCCGTGAGGGAGATTCTGGGAGCAGATCACATCAATGACATCGGCTGACATTCCCCACCAGTAGTTAATCGCCTGCTTCCCTTTCATTTCTTTCCTGTCAACAGAGCCGTGGCAGGTGAGATTTACGATTCTTTCATAGAACTTACCCCAATGCCAGATTGGAGTAGCCAGGTTTCTCAGGCTTCCATCTGCAGCTTTCTGATAAAGACCGTATTCCCTTGTAGGTGCCTGAGGAGTAATCATATCATCACCGGATATAAAGCGGATACCTTCCTTCTCAAGTTCCGCCTGAGCATCCCGCCCTGTTATCCTTGACCACTCCAGATATACCTTTGCATAAGGATTAATCATCCTTGCTCCCAAAGCAAATGCATTAATATTGGCAATGGTGCCGTATATGGGATAATCTGCAATATAACCAAGTTTATCATCCCGTGACATGGAAGCAGCCAAAGCTCCCATTAAAAACTTTGATTCGTACATTCTTCCATAATAGGTGCAGACAGAAGAATAGGACATATTGACCGAACAGTTGAACACTCTGATTTCCGGATGATCAATGGCAGTCTTTACACTTAAATTAATCATCTGGGAGGCTGTAGTAAAAATCATGTTGCAGCCGCCTGCAATCGCGGCATCAAATGCCTTTGCTGTCTCCGCTTCCGAATCCGCATGGAAAAACACCATGGTTTCCGTCTTTCCGTCGAATGCCTGCTCCAAATACATTCTGCCCAGTTCATGACCGTAAGTCCAGCTGGAAGTCTCCGCTGTCTTTGCGTGAATAAATGCTATTTTAAGCATGGAAGGGTCAAGGCCCGGATTGGGAAGCAGCCAGTTGATCAGCTTCATCGTGGTGTTATCCGATCCCTCTAAAGTCTCCTCCGGCTGCTCGACCAGCGCAATCTTATTGCCTCTGGAAGACAGAAGAAGTTCATCCTTAATCTTAACCAGATCCTTCTTGATCTGCTTTTCCACCCGGTCTTTCACCGACTTATAACCCAACAGCTCCACATAGACTAAAAATGCATCGGAACAGGTCATGTCGTAATCATCACCGCCAAATGCGTGAAATGCTTTGGAAAAACGGTCATATGCAGACTTAAACACCAGCCTGTCTTCTTCGCTCCACTGTTCTCCCGGAATTTTATTCATTACCTTTAAAAGCTTATCATAGCTGCCTTCCTTGCTGAACCAGATATCACAGTTAAAGGAAACCTGATAAAAATCAAGGAATTCGTAATAAAGCCGGTTGTTTAAATCATCCGTACGCCTTGGAATCATCCGGATTACTGAGGCAGCGATGCTGAAGGCTCCCACATACTTTAATACGCTGACCCTTTTATTGCCTTCCTGAACATAATATTGATTCATGAATTCATAAACAACGATCGGATCATGAATTCCTTCCTGAATCTGGTGATCATACAGGTAGGCCCACTTCGCTCCAAATTCGGATTTTTCCGACAAGAGGGGCATAAAATTACTGGCAAATGCATTGGTCCGTCCTTCTGTCTTGGTGCCGATTACCTTCTCCAGAGGAATGTCCATAATTCCTAAATTGACTTCAGAAACGATATCAGAATACGATAAGATATCATCAAGCACCGGCAGATACGGATACTCTCCCCTTGATACGGATGCCTGGTACTGCCTTCGCCCTTTTCTTAATGCCCCTACATAATCATATAGTGCCATCCGCAGTTTCCTCCCATTATTTTATACCCCTATTTTACCATCCAATCGATGTTCTGTACAGACGGGCAATTTCTTCGTCATACAGCCATTACACCTTTAAATTGCGTACTTTAAAATCACGTTCCAGTTCCCGCTTCTGGTCTTTCTTTGCGATATCATCCCTTTTATCATAAAGCTTTTTACCTCTTGCCAGACCGATCTCCACTTTAACCAGACTGCCTTTAAAATATACGGAAAGAGGAACCAGAGTATATCCCTTTTGTGCAATTTTTTCATCCAGTTTTTGAATTTCCGATTTATGAAGGAGGAGCTTTCTGATACGCAGTGGATCCTTGTTAAAAATATTCCCCTTTTCATAAGGACTGATGTTCATGCCAAATACATAAATTTCACCTTTGTCAACACGGACAAAAGACTCCTTTACACTGCATTTACCCATACGTATGGACTTTACTTCAGTGCCAAACAGCTCGATACCGGCTTCATATTTTTCATCGATAAAATAATCATGATACGCCTTTTTGTTATTGGCGATCAATTTAAAATTTTCTCCCATATTAATAAATCTCCCTTATTAAAACTTTACACAATCATACTACATTATTTATATCCCGTAAAGGATGAGAAAATCAGTAAAGTCTCTATTTAAAATAAATAATACTGCTGGTATACTGATTTCCATCCCATTCCGTATATGATAATCTTTTACCAGAAGGACTCCAATTAGTATTTATGGGTTCAGTATTCCCAGCAATCTTTATGGATTTTCCAGTAAGTATATCATATACATACAGACTTCTTTCTGTTGCATTATTTTTATCCTCTTTCATGCCATAAGCAATCATCCTCTGATCAGGTGACCAGGATACTCCGTACAATTCAGAATTCTCTGCAATTGTAATTTTTTCTTCCTGCTCAAGACTATAAATAATCATGGAACTTTTGGAACCATTATTCTGTAAGATTATCATTTCTTTATTGTCAGGAGACGGTATGATTTCAGATACCTGTCCCAGATTAAGACTGGTCTTCTTCTTCGTAGCCAGGTCTAAGGCCATTAAAGTTAAATCTGATTGTGTATTGTAATAAATATTGTTACCCAGTTTCTCAACAAGAAATATTCCTTCATCCTTTAATTCATCAATCAAGCTCATAGTTCCAGTTCTGTCAGCCATATAAACACCACCGCTATATGCTGAACCGATAATAGTTTCGTTATCTGCCCAGTGCGCACTTTTTGCTCCACCAATCGGTTCTCCCTTAAGCCCAATGCTCTCATGATTCTCCATATTCATAATGAAGTAAGCAGGATCCCCTAAAACATATTCATCGTATATCAGATATTTCTTATCCCTGGAGAACACAGCTCCCCCAAGCAATACATCTTTTTGTTCCTTGACCAGCTGATATTCTTTTGAGTTAATATTGAGTAAATACAGACTCTTTGGATACTGGTCTGATAGTTCTGATAAGCTCATTTTTCCTAATGACTCATTATCTTTTGAAACAATTGCAGTATCATCATCAAACCAGTCACTAATCATTATATGTTCCAAACGCTCAGTTTTATCAACGATTATCTTTCGTTCACTTTCTTCCTTCTTCGATTCATCAATGATTGTTTTAGTATTTTCAGGCTCTTGAACCGTGATCTTATTTCTTTCCTTTGCACATCCAGTCATGGTAAGCAACAATGCTGCCATCATGCATGCATTAATTAAATGTTTTATTTTCATACCTAGCAACTCCCTGATATAATGTAGGCAGGATAAAAACAAATTATTTTTATCCTGCCAATTTGGTATTTGTTATTCCCCGTCAAAATCTCTTCCTAAAATAAAGTCGATGGTACGAAGCAGTTTATCCGTACCCGATACGATTACCCGAATGGGCTGACCAAGTTTAAACGTCTTCCTGGTCATTTCTCCCACCAGTTCATAATGTTCTTCATCAAAATGATAATAATCATCCTGAAGATCATTGACATGGATCAGACCTTCCACTGTATTGGGAAGTTCCACATAAAGCCCCCAGTTTGTTACTCCTGAAATGACTCCCTCAAACTCCTGTCCGATATACCGGGACATATACTCACATTTTTTCAGCTTAATGGTTTCCCGCTCTGCTTCATCTGCCCGCCTCTCCAGAGAAGAGGACTGAACAGCCACCTGCATCAGGAGCTTGTCATAATGGCTGACACGCTTATCGCTGAGTCCTGACCTTAAATTCTCCTTAATGATACGGTGGATCTGCAGATCCGGATATCTTCGGATAGGCGAGGTAAAGTGGGTATAATACTTGGCAGCCAGACCAAAATGTCCGGTGTTTCCAACGGTATACTTAGCCTGCTTCATGGAACGAAGGGCAAGACGGCTGATTAATGCTTCTTCCGGAGTGTCCTCTGCATTGGCAAGCAATTTCTGGACTTCTTTTGGGTATACTTCTCCGTTATGAAAGCGAATGGAATAGCCGAAATTATTAATCAGCGTAGCCAGACTTTTCATCTTCTCCGGATCCGGGTTGTCATGAGTCCGGTAGAGGAAGGGAATTTCCTGCCAGAAATAATCCTCTGCAACCGTCTCATTTGCCATAAGCATAAAATCTTCAATGATTTTAGTGGCTGAATTCCGGTCATAAGGTTTTATCTCTAATGGCTTTCCCCGTTCATCAAGAATCACCTTTGTTTCTGGGAAATCAAAGTCAATGGAACCTCTTTTTTTCCTTTTTTCTCTTAAAATATCAGCAAGTTCCTTCATCTGTTCAAACATGGGGATAAATGCCTCATATTCTTTCATAACCGCTTCATCATGATCGGTTATGATTGCATTTACAGCTGTATACGTCATTCTACGGTCTACATTAATCACCGTTTCTGCGATTCTGTGACCGGTTACCGTTCCGTCTCCGTCGATTTCCATGATACAGCTCAGCGCCAGACGATCTTCTCCCTGATTTAAAGAGCAGATACCGTTAGACAGCTTGTGGGGAAGCATGGGAATAACCCGGTCCACCAGATAGACGCTGGTTCCTCTTTTTAAAGCTTCTTCGTCAAGAGGGCTGTGCTCTGTTACGTAATTGGTTACGTCAGCAATGTGGACTCCCAGAGTATATGCCCCGTCTTTCTTTGTTATGGTGATGGCATCATCAAGATCCTTTGCATCCTCTCCATCTATGGTGACAGTCTGTAATTCTCTCAAATCCAGACGCCCCTGCATATCTTTACCGGAAATAGAATCAGGGACTGACTCTACCTGTCTCATCACACTGTCAGGGAATTCCTCCGGAAGTCCGTAAGCACGCACAATGGAAAGAATGTCAGTTCCCGGATCATTGACATGTCCAAGGATCTCCTTGATCACGCCCTCCGGCTTTTTCCCTTCTCCTCCAAAATCGGTGATCTTCACCACTACCTTATGTCCGTTTACTGCTCCCATGTCCTTTCCCTGGGGAATAAAGATATCCTTAGAAATCTTCTGGTTATCCGGAATGACGAAGCCAAAATTTTTATTTTTCTGATAAAATCCAATAACCTCTTCATTTGCATGCTGAAGCACCTTAATAACCCGGCCTTCTGCTCTCTTGCCGCCAGAGCCTTCCGCTTCCGCAGATATCAGTACGGTATCTCCATGAAGAGCGCCGCCAGTCTTATCCTCCGGGATAAAGATATCTTTCTCAAAACCTTCTACCGATACAAAACCAAAGCCCTTCTGGTGTCCGAAAAATACTCCTGCCATGGAACCGATATCGGGTTTTCCGTATTTTCCTTTCTGGGATACTCCGATTTTTCCTTCTGACACCAAGGCATCCAGTACCTGTTTTAATTCATCTCTCTGATGTTTGGGAACCCCGAATAACATGGAAAGTTCCTTTAATTTCATCGGTTTATAAGTCGGATCTGAAAACAGTTCCATAAACATGGCTTTCCGCTGCATTAACTGTTCTTCTGTCATTATTTTCCTCTCTTTTCACAATTTTTCTAACAAGTTGTTATCTATTTTTATTATCTGCACTTCACCTGATGGTATGACAGAATTTTTCCATAATGCGAAAAAAACACCCTTGCTGCTATACCACAAGAGTGTTTAATCGCTACAGTATATTCAGATTCAGTACTAATGACAGGACAAAAAACAGGATTGCTCCGTACTTTGTAAACTTCTCCAGTTTTCCTTCCATGGAACGTCCTTTGTTCCTGCCCCAGTAAGTATCCGCCATACCACCGATAGAACCAAGACCCTGACTCTTTCCTTCCTGTAACAGGATAATCGCTGATAAAGCAACGCATATAATAACGAACACAATTGATAATATAATCCGGATCATTTTCCCACCTCCTTAAGTCAAACAACGTTTATCATACCATAAATTTTCAGTAAATACAATATTTTTTTCTATTTTTCACCGCTGTCTGCTATAGAATTCCTCAATTCTTAATAGTTCGTTGTATTTTGCGGTGCATTCTCCTCTGCAGGGTGCACCGCATTTGATATAGTCAGCTCCAACTGCTGCTGCCATGTCACTTAGAAACACTTCCTCTGTTTCCTTATGGCTGTTTGAAAAGATCACTTTATGCCCAAGCCTTCCTGCTCTCTCAGCCATATCCAGTGCAGCAGTTACAGTACCTGCTTTCTTCAACTGTATCTCCACGCCATTGGATGCAAAAAAGTCATCGGAAGCTATGGTGAAACGATGCTGAAACATCTGATACATCCGGTTTCTTCCCTCAAGATCTTTTGTCCAAAGTCCTTCTGTCACAAGTCCCAGAGGAAATCCGTCTGCCAGCCTTAAATAATAGGAAATTATATCTTTTTGGTTTCTGTGTACCAGAATTCCATTATTCAGGCTTTCTTTATCAAAATGGTAAATTCCTTCATCTTTTACATAAAGATGGTCTGCATATCCGGAAATACCAGCGGCCACATCGGTATCCGGATCATAGCCGGAAAGTCTGACTGCATCCATTATATAATGAAGCGCTTCCTCTGCACTTTTTACGTCTGCTGCAAAACCTCCGCTTTCCCCCACTGATGTATCAATTCCGTTTAAGGATAAAAGCCGCTTTAATGTCTGATATACTTCAACACCCAGCCGCAGTCCTTCTGCAAAAGAACTCCTGTTTAAGGGTATAATCATAATTTCTTTAAAATCGATTCCTTTTTCCCAGTTTCCTCCGTCAATCATGCTCATGACCGGAACCGGCATGACTGGAGCCGTAGATCCACCTAAATAACGGTATAGTGGAAGTCCAAGGCCTGCTCCGGCCGCTCTTGCTGCTGCCATGGACAGCGCTAACACTCCGGCCTTTCCTCTGCCGTTTTCTTTATGATCCGCATCGTCTGCCTCTCTTTGTTTCATCAGCAGACTATCGATATTTTTTTGTTCTGCAGCATCTTCAAATAGAATTGCTTCCGACAGCCATTCCCTGATATAATCTGCTTCTTCCTCTCCGGTCATTTCATCAAAAACCGAAACCACAGCTTTTCCCTGTGCACCATTTTCCAGGATTACTTCTGCTTCCACAGCCGGATTTCCTCCAGAATCAAAAAGCATTCTTCCTCTTATGAGTTTAATATCAAGATCATCAAGCATCTGTTTTGCCTCCCTGTTTTCAAACATTCCTTTACCGTAAGGATTGACTGGATTTTTCAGTTCCATGCAGGCAAACAAAAAAAGATGCCGGAAGCGTTCTGCTTTTCTTCCGACATCTTTTTATAAAATATTTTTACGCTCTTAACTCAATACCAAGTGCCTGTAAACCGTTGAGTATTTTTTTCATAACTCCTGAAACTTCCTGTTCTTCCAGGGTATGATCTGCTGCACGGAATGTGATGGAATAGGCAACTGATTTAAAACCAGCCAGAATCTGTGCACCTTCATAAATATCAAACAACTCGTAGCTTTCTAAAATCTTACCTCCACGCTGTTCAATGACTTCCTCAATCTGACCTACAAGAATATTCTTTGGTACTACCATACTGATATCTCTGGTAACTGCCGGATATTTGGCAATTCCAGTATATTTGCGGTCAAAACTTGTAAATGGTATCATAGACGGCATATCGATCACTGCCACATAAGCCCGGTCTCCGATCTTGTAGTTATCGGCTACCTCTGGATGAACCTCTCCTAAATATCCGATATTTACACCATCGTAAATAATGTCTGCCTGTCTTCCCGGATGAAGGAACGTCTTTCCTGCTTTTGGATCATAATGAGGTTTTAAATTCATACCGGTTTTCTCAAAGAACTCCTCAACCACACCCTTCATGTCAAAGAAATCACCATCTCCGTAAAAGCCCAGAGTAAACTGCATTCTTTCATCTGGAAGCTCTGTAAGAGGAAGGCTCTTTGGCAGATAAATATTCGCCAGCTCATAAAGGCGGACATTTTTATTACGTCTGTTGTAGTTTGTAGACAGTGAATTTAACATTCCGTGAAGAGGAATTGTTCTCATTACACTGAAGTCCTCGCCAAGGGGATTTAAAATATTCACAGTAACCCGAAGAGGACTGTCCTGAGGAAGAAGCAGACGGTCAAAAACCTTAGGACTTTCAAAGGAATATGTCATTCCCTGAGAGAATCCGCAGAATTCCGCAACCTCTCTTGCCAGCTCCTCCACTCTTAATTTATAGGAGAGTTTACCAGTTGTGGATTCACCGGTAGGAAGGGAAACCGGGATCTTATCATAACCATAAAATCTCGCTGTCTCCTCTGCCAGATCCGCCATACATTCTAAGTCCTGACGGAATGTAGGAACAATGATCTCTCCGTTTTTTTCGTCATATTTCAGTTCCAGACGATTGTAATACTCAAGCATTGTCTCTGCTGTAATATCGGTACCAAGAAGACGGTTCATTCTCTCCGGTTCAAATGCAACACGTTTTTCCTCTCTCTTCTCCGGATAAATATCAATCATGCCGCCAACTACTTCACCTGCGCCAAGCTCCTCAATCAGCTGGCATGCACGGTCGATTGCAGCCTTTGCATTGTTGGGATCAAGGCCCTTTTCGAATTTGCCGGAAGCATCGGTTCTTAAACCAACTTTCTTAGAGGAAAGACGGATATTGGTTCCATCAAAGCAGGCACTTTCAAATACCATGGTCTGGACTTCATCAGTAATTTTAGAATTTTCCCCTCCCATAATACCGGCAATACCCACTGCCTTCTCTCCGTCACGAATCATGAGTACGGTGCTGTCCAGTTTTCTTTCCTGGCCATCTAAGGTCTGGAAGGTCTCTCCATCTTCTGCACATCTGACAACGATCTCATGACCTGCCAGCTGTTCATAATCAAAGGCATGCATTGGCTGGCCGTATTCTTCCATTACATAGTTGGTAATGTCAACAATGTTATTGATTGGTCTGATTCCACAGGCTGCAAGTCTTCTCTGCATCCAGACAGGAGAAGGAGCAAGCTTAATATTCTTTACCATTCTTGCGCAGTAACGGGAACAAAGACGGCTGTCTTCTACAGTTACTTTCAGATAATCATGAACATCCTCGCTGTTGCCGGTAGCAGTTACTACCGGAGGAACAAAGGTTTTGTTAAAGGTAGCTGCTGCTTCTCTGGCAATCCCGATCACGCTGTAACAATCCACACGGTTTGAGGTTACTTCATATTCAAAAACAGAATCATGAAGACCAAGAAGCTCTACTGCATCGGTTCCCGGTACGGAGTCCTTAGGAAGAATATAGATTCCGCTTTCAGGAGCATCTGGATACATTTCGCTTGTAAATCCCAGTTCTTCAATGGAGCACATCATTCCACAGGATTCAATTCCTCTTAACTTGCCCTTTTTGATCTTAATTCCATCTTCCGGAAGAGGACCGCCGTCATGGCCTCCTGCAACCTTTCCTCCGTCTAAAACAACCGGTACCATATCCCCTGTTTTAACGTTTGATGCGCCGGTTACAATCTGAACGGTCTCAGAACCCACATTTACCTGGCAGACAATCAGTTTATCTGCATCCGGATGGCGTTCAATCGATAAGATCTGACCAACTACGATCTTCTCCAAATTTTTATCCAGGCATTCATAGCCCTCAACCTTCGTTCCGGTCAGTGTCATGGCATCTGTATAATCCTGAGGTGTCACTTCTAAATCCGGTACATATGCTTTAACCCATGATAATGGTGTATTCATCAATCTATCTCCCTTCCTGTTTCTAGAACTGCTTTAAGAATCTGATGTCATTTTCATATAATAATCTCATGTCATCAATTTCGTATTTTAACAAGGCAATTCGCTCTAAGCCAACTCCGAATGCAAATCCGGAATATTCATTGGAATCAATTCCGCTCATGGCAAGCACGTTGGGGTGTACCATTCCGCATCCTAAAATCTCAATCCATCCAGATCCTTTGCAGAAACGGCAGCCCTTTCCTCCACACTTAAAGCAGGTAACATCCATTTCTGCACTTGGCTCAGTAAACGGGAAATGATGGGGGCGGAACTTCACCTTTGTCTCAGGTCCAAATAACTCTCTTGCAAATTCAGCCAGGGTTCCTTTTAAATCTGCAAATGTAATATTCTTATCAATTACCAGCCCCTCAATCTGATGGAATGAAGGAGAATGTGTTGCATCTACTTCATCAGAACGGAATACTCTGCCTGGTGCCAGCATTCGGATGGGAAGTTTTCCCTCCTCCATGGTACGAACCTGAACGGGAGAGGTCTGACTTCTTAAAACAATGCTGTCACTGATATAGAACGTATCCTGCTCATCTCTTGCCGGATGGTTCTTCGGAATATTCAGTTTTTCAAAGTTATAATGGTCATACTCTATTTCCGGGCCTTCAATTACTTCATAACCCATGCCCACAAAAATTCTCTCCACCTCTTCTAATGCAATGGTATTAGGGTGAGTATGCCCAACCCGGTTCCTCTTCGCTGGAAGAGTGACATCAATAACCTCTTTCTTTAACTGCTCTTCTCTTGCTTTTTTCATCAGCCCAGTCATGGCCGCATCAAGCTTACCTTCAATTACTTCTCTGGCTTCATTCACCATCTGTCCAATCTTAGGTCTGTCTTCCGGAGTAACGTCCTTCATGCTCTTTAAAACGCTGGTCAGTTCTCCCTTTTTTCCAAGATAAGCAACTTTAATGTCATTCAGTCTTTCCAGCGCATCGGAAGCTTCAATTTGCTTTAACGCTTCTTGTTTGATTTTTTCTAATTGATCTTTCATCATGCTCTCCTTCTTTGATTCATTCCCTGATACATTAAAAAAAGCTCCATCCCTGTAAAGGGACGAAGCTGTGTTCGCGGTACCACCCTGATTCCTGCATCAAAAGCAGGCACTCGGCATACGTAACGTGTAAGGACGTCATGACCTACCCGCCTGCCAACTAAATAAATTCACAGGTTTCAGCCATGCTGCTTCAGTGGGAAATTCGAACTCTTAATTGAACTTAAAAGGGCTTTCAGCCGGTGACCCCTTCTCTCTGATAGAAATTAAGATTCTACTTGCACTTTCATAGCATTTCATATTTTAATGTAATATTGTCACCATTATAATAAGATAAAATTAAAATGTCAAGACATTTTTA
>SVDS01000272.1 GCA_015057715.1 Paenibacillaceae bacterium | reverse complement strand
GTAAAAGCGATTCAGATCAACACCGGCGGAGCCTGCCATCTGGATTCTCCGTTAATCGGACAGGCGGTAGAGGATCTTCACATCAGTGATGGAGTATTATTTATTGAAAATATTGGAAATCTGGTTTGTCCTGCCGAATTTATGATTGGTGAGCATGCTAAAATGCTGATATCCACTGTAACAGAGGGAAGCGATAAGCCTTATAAATATCCCCTGGCATTTGAAAAGGCAGATTTAATTCTGTTAAACAAATGTGATCTTTTGCCCTATGTAGACTTCGATGAAGACTTTTTCATGAAGGGAGTACGGGCATTAAATAAAACTGCTCCGGTAATCAAGGTTTCAGGAAAGACCGGAGAAGGTTATGAAAAGGCAGCAGAATGGATAGTGGAAAAAATAAAGAAACAGCAGTAAAAATTAAAGTCTGCGGTATTGTACAGGGGGTTGGATTCCGACCCCTTGTTTATCGTGCAGCCAGAGAACTGGGGCTGAAAGGCTGGGTACGAAATGTTGGCGGTGATGTAGAAATTGTGGCACAGGCATCAAAAACAGCACTTGACCGGTTCTTATCTGATTTAAAAGAAAATAAAAATCAAAGATATGAAATTTTAAATATGGAGATGGAAGCTCTGCCAGTCTCTGTTTTTGATAATTTTGCTATTATACCAAGCGGTGAAGTAAAAGAAGTTTCCATGATACCTGCAGATCTGCCAGTCTGCCCGGAATGCTTGAAAGAACTTGCTGATCCATCAGACAGAAGATATGGCAATCCATTTATCAGCTGTATGACCTGCGGTCCCAGATACACCATAATAGAAGAAATGCCGTATGACAGAGATAACACTGTCATGAAGGATTTCCCCATGTGCAGTGCCTGCAAGAAGGAATACACCTCTCCAGAAAGCAGACGATTTCATGCGCAGACAATTTCCTGTAATGACTGCGGACCCTATCTTTTTTACCAGGATAACAGGAAGCAGGAGGCAGAAGAGCTAACCGACCGGGAGGCCTTAAAAAAAGCCATAAAGGTTCTGGAAAATGGAGGAATCGTGGCAGTAAAGGGAATCGGAGGTTATCACCTGGTGTGTTCGCCTTTTTTGGAGAAGTCAGTAGTCCGGCTGCGTCAATGCAAAGGACGGGAAGAAAAGCCTTTTGCCGTTATGTTTCATTCTGTTTCAGAAATAAGGAAGTACTGTGAT
Source organism: Paenibacillaceae bacterium (assembly GCA_015057715.1). GTDB lineage: Bacteria > Bacillota > Clostridia > Lachnospirales > Lachnospiraceae > Lacrimispora. The sequence goes on along the minus strand of SVDS01000272.1, from coordinate 2,036 downwards.
GTTTCGAAAGAAGAGGAAATACTGCTTACATCCAAAGCAAGACCCATCGTACTGTTACCCATGCAGGAAGACCTCATGGCCCCGTCCACCAATAAGAAAAGCCTGTACTGCGGCGCATTTCTGCCCTATACTCCCCTCCAGCATCTGCTGACGGAAGAACTTGGCCCTCTTATTATGACAAGCGCCAATGTATCAGGACAGCCAATTATCCGTGAAGATGATTGTATGTGTTCTCTTTCGGATCCATACCTTGATGGAATATTGTATCATAGAAGAAGAATTGTAAGATCCGTAGATGATTCTGTGGCTAAGATTGTAGCAGGCAGCCCTCAGCTTATCAGAAGGAGCCGGGGATATGTTCCCTATCCGGTTTTTCTGCAAAAAGAAAAGGCTGGGGAAGCAGAGGTTTTTGCTGCGGGAGGAGATTTGAAAGCTGCTTTTTGTCTCAGCCGTGGGGCAAAAGCAGTTGTATCCCAGTATTTCGGTGATTTAGAAGAATGTAGTGTTATGGAGGAATATAAAAGATCCTACAAAGATCTGACGGGTCTGTTAAACATCAACCCAGGGCTGGCAGTTTGTGACCTGCATCCCAATTATTACTCTTCCCGTTTTACCCAGAGTCTGATGCTCCCTATGGTAAAAGTTCAGCATCATCATGCCCATATTGCATCTGTTATGGCGGAGCATGGGCTGAAAGGCCCTGTAATAGGCGTGGCATTTGACGGAACCGGTTATGGAACCGATGGGAGCATATGGGGAGGGGAATACTTAATCTGCGAAGGAACGGAATTTGTGCGGGCTGCTCATTTGAGCCCATTCCCGATTCTTGGTGGTGATCAGTCCATGCGGGATGGAAAAAAGACCGCAGTCTGTTATCTCCATCATGCAGGTCTTGACAGTTTCTTTCCAGATGAAAGAAAACAGCTTATAACGGCTGCACTGGATCAAAAAATTAATACGGTTTTAACTTCCAGTATGGGCAGGCTCTTTGATGCAGCGGCCTCTGTCCTTCAGATTGCCCATGAGAACAGGTATGAGGGAGAATGCGCCATACTGCTTGAGCGGGAGGCTGAACTTGCCAGAAGAGAACATATAATACCTCCGTCCCTGCCATTTCTGATAACAAAAGAGGAGGGCGTTTTAAAACTGGACCCCAGACCATTTTTTGAAGCAGCAGTAAACTGCAAAGACAGAGAGAAAACCAGTGCGCTTGCTCTGAGTTTTCACAATTCAGCTGCAGAAGGAATTGTAGAAATCTGTGAAATGCTGAGAAGTTGTTACCATACCAGTGAGGTGGCACTAAGCGGAGGCGTATTTCAGAACACGGTACTTACAGAACTGACGATTCCCCTTTTAAAGGAAAAAGGCTTTCGGGTATACGTAAACCGCCTTGTTCCCCCGGGGGACGGCGGACTGAGTCTTGGACAGATCTACTTAGGCAGAGAACATTGGAAGGAAGGCAACATGTAACTGGAAGAAAGGAGAAAATCTCATGTGCGTTGCAATACCAGGAAAAGTCATAGAGATACGGGGCGATTATGCAAGAGTAAATGTAATGGAGAATATCACCGATGTGAATATAAAGCTTGTGGATGCTGGAATCGGAGATTATGTTCTGATCCACGCAGGCTGTGCCATAGAAGTAATAAGCGGGGAAATGGCCCAGGATATCTTAGGCCTTTTTTCAGAACTTCAGGAGGACAGGTATGAAGATCCAGGAAGTGATTGATGAACTGAAATCTTATGACGGGAAACCGGTAAAAATCATGGAGGTGTGTGGAACCCATACTTCCAGCATTTTTAAAAACGGAATCAGAAGTATGATTTCTCCTAAAATTAAACTGATTTCCGGCCCTGGTTGTCCGGTTTGTGTTACCTCAGCTGCTTATATCGACCGTCTGACAGAGTTTTCCTTAAAGGAGGATCACTGTGTTCTGACCTTTGGCGATATGATGAAAGTAAAAGGCAGCAGCATGTCCTTAACAGAAGCAAAGGCAGCAGGAGGAAAAGTAAAAATCCTGTATTCTCCATTAATG
>SVDS01000020.1:1458-47479 GCA_015057715.1 Paenibacillaceae bacterium | reverse complement strand
CGAAACCAAGCATCTTTTCTTCAATGCCTGTCTCCATTAAAAGTGCAGTCACCGCTGCAGTCATGGTTCTGACTGTAGAATCTTCTCTTTTAAATTCTTCACGCAGATGATTAAGAGGTTCCAATACTTCCGCTTTAAACTGATTTAATTCCAATAGATTTAACTCTCTGGCTCCCTTATACCACCCCTCAAACTCAGCATTCCATTTTTTAAATCCTCTGATTCCCATGGCTATGACGTAATTTTCCAGCCTGTCCACCTGATCCATCTGATCCTGTGAAACAACAAGCCCGGTTCTTATGTAGCGAAACACGGATTCATAGGAGAAATCCTTTTGAACAATCTCGATGGCGGCACGAATCAGTTCCACCATGGGATTTTTTAATATGCTTTTTTTATCATCCAGAAAAAATGGCACATGGTTTAACTGAAACTGATGAATCATCTCGTTTGCATAGCTGGATAAGCTTCCGGTTATAACCGCCATATCCCTGTATCGAAGTCCGTTTCTTCTAATGTTTTCTTCCATGGAGCGTATTACAAATGCAATCTCTTCCGATGGATTCCGGGTCTGATACAAATTTATGGATTCCGGCTGTTCTTTGAACGACCTTCCTGTATAGCGATAGAGATTCTGTTCCAGAAAATCCAGACAACAGGGGGCGTTATTTCCATCTGCTGAAAAACGGACTGCCGGATGATCCGTAAGCAGGATGTCATTTTCCCGGCTTATCCCTGTCTCCATGGCAAGGTCATTTAGTTTTTTTATCATCTGGCGGCTCATGTAAAACAGCTCCTGAACCCCGGTCTTTCTGCTCATATTCACTGACGGATCCATGGTCACAGTAATCATTACTTTCTTACTATAACGGAAAAACAGTTCCAAAATCCGATACTGGACAGGGGTAAATCCCGTATATCCATCTAAGGTGATCACACTGTTTTTGATCAGTTCAGACTTTGGAAGAACGTTACAGAGCACGTCTAATATCTCTTCTGAAGTAATAAACTTACCTTCAATATAATCTTTAAATCCCTCATAAACGACAGTAATATCCGACAGTTTCTGAGCCAGCACTGGGCTTAAGTTTTCCGGAATCTTCTCCTTTAGCATATCGGGAGTAATTCCATACTGGTAAAGCTCGGAAAGCATGGACTTCAACTGGGAAATAAACCCTGCTTTCGACAAATGCTCTTTATAAAATACAAGGCTTTTTTTCTTGTCTGCGGCTACTTTTCTAAGGACCATGGATTTCCCCATATCGTCAAGAACCTGGGGATTAACAACTGCCAGTTCCTCAAAAATGCGGTAGGCAAGACGTTTAAAGCTGACAATATCAATATTCATCACTCCGAAGCTGGGGTGCAGGGAGACGATCTCCTTCTGGGTCTGCATGGTGAACTGCTCCGGCACGATGGCAAAATACTGGGTATCCGGTTCATTCACCGACTGACGGATCAATTCCGTATAAAGACGGCGGGTTTTGCCGGAACCGGATCCACCCAGAATAAATTGAAGGGACATACTTTTTCTTCCTTTCCCAAAACACACGTTTGTCTATTATCTTAGCACAGATTTCCTGTTACAACAATGAAATCTTAGGAATGAAATCCCCTAATCCGTTCATACATTATAACAAAACTATACGGAGGGCTTCTGTCTTATGAGCTCAAAAACAAAAATTGTTGTTTTACGAATGAAAGAGATCATCTATACTGCGATCTTCGTTGGCCTTGGAATCCTCCTCATTACCCTGTTTCTAGTCATGTTCCGCCCGAAAAAGGATACTGTTCCCACTTCCGGCGATGCTGTGGCCTATGTACCGGGTGTATATTCCTCTGCCATTACGCTGAATAGCCAGGATATCAATGTTGAGGTCACAGTTGATTCAAAGAAAATCACTTCCGTTACACTGGTTCCTTTAAGCGAGGCGGTTACCACCATGTATCCACTGATGCAGCCCGCCATGGATAATTTATCTCCGCAGATTTTAAAGAATCAGTCAACCAAAAACATTTCCTATCCGTCTGAGTCCCGCTACACCTCCAGTGTTCTGTTAAAAGCAGTGGATCAGGCACTTACCAAAGCTCAAAAAACCGACTGAGACAGGGGATTGTGTTTTTTATATCCAGACGGTATAATGAAAAATGACTACATAATTACTTAAACGAGGAAATTTTATGAAAAAGAATACGAGAATTAAAGACGAAGGGACGTCGAATCAGATTACAGAGGGAGTGATATGGAAGCAGCTTCTTCTGTTTTTCTTTCCAATTTTATTCGGAACATTTTTTCAGCAGCTTTATAATACGGCCGATGCAGTCATTGTTGGCCGGTTCGTGGGAAAGGAAGCACTTGCTGCCGTTGGAGGCCCTACCGGAACCTTAATTAACCTTTTTATCGGTTTTTTTATTGGGCTTTCCTCCGGCGCAGGCGTAATCATATCCCAGTTTTTCGGGGCTGGTCAGAAAAAGCAGTTGAGCCAGGCGGTGCATACAGCCATGGCTTTTTCTGCTGTCTGCGGCTTTTTTATTATGATCATTGGAATCGTTCTTGCTCCATTTGCCCTGGAAGCCATGGATACTCCGGCGGATATTCTTCCCTATGGTGTTTTATATATGAGGATCTATTTTCTTGGGGTGATTCCAAATCTTATTTACAATATGGGAGCGGGGATTTTAAGGGCCGTGGGAGATTCCAGGCGTCCCCTTTATTTTCTGATTGCCAGCTGTTTTACCAATATCGTTTTAGATATTATCTTCGTGGTTTTCTGGAATATGGGCGTCATGGGGGCAGCCGTTGCAACCATCCTGTCCCAGCTTCTCAGTGCCGTACTGGTTCTGATGGTTTTAATGCGTACCAGACAGCCATACCAACTGATGCTATCTTCTTTAACGTTTCATAAGGACATGCTGGTGCGAATTATCAGGATTGGATTTCCGGCAGGACTGCAATCTGTCATGTACACTTCGTCAAATATTATTATTCAGTCAAGCGTCAATGCACTTGGAACTGATACAGTGGCTGCCTGGACTGCATATGGCAAGATAGACACTCTGTTCTGGATGATGATCAGTGCCTTTGGAATCTCCATAACCACATTTGTGGGACAGAATTACGGTGCCAAGAAATTAGACAGAGTATATAAGGGCATCCGGGTCTGCCTTTTTATGTGCTTTCTTTCAGCGATAGCATTAAGCTTCCTGCTTTACACATTCGGTAGTCTGGTATTCCTCCTGTTTACAACTGACGCAGCAGTCATTGACAAGGGTACACAGATTCTCCGGTATCTGGTTCCCACCTTTTTTACTTATGTCTGTGTGGAAATTTATTCCGGAGCTCTGCGGGGAACCGGCGACTGCTGGATCCCGATGATCCTTACCAGCCTGGGAGTCTGTGTACTCAGGATCGTGTGGATCTGTACTGCAGTGCCGATTCATCCGGCTATTGAGACTGTAGTATTTTGTTACCCACTGACGTGGACAGTTACATCCATTTTGTTCCTGATCTATTTTCATTGTTTCAGCCGGCTGAAGAGAAAAAAGACCGTTCTGCTGTAAATCATAATATCTGCAATAGAAAAATAGACGTATCTTCCTGATAGCCATGGGCATGATAGTTGCACCTGGTGGAAAATACGTCTATTTTGATTGAATACTTTATAAATTTTTTCTGCAAAATGATTCTAACTTTATCGCAGTCTCATCTTCATCTGTTCCTTCGATAATAAAAGTCACTTTTTCCCCGCACCTTACCCCAAGCGCCATGATTGGCATAAGTCTTTTCCCATCAGCTATCTTACCATTTCTTTCTATTGTAATCGAACTTTTATAAACAGAGACTTCCTTAACCAGCAAACCTGCCGGTATTGCATGAATTCCAGCTGGTTCTGTTATTATATATTCAAATTTCTTCATCTCTATTTCCTTTCTAACTGAAACAGCTAATTACTGATTCTATAAATTCTATATAACCAGCGCTTTCTAATACTTTCACCGCATTCGGTTTATCAATCAGCAAGACTATTAAATTATCGTATACATCATGAAAGATTGCTCTTTCCTCTCTGCTGATAGCAAACATCATCACAATACTGACTAAATTATCATTCCAGTTAATCGGCTTTTTTTCATTTAATAACACAAACATTCCAGTTTTATTTGCATTCATGTACATAGAATGGGGAACAGCAATATGCTCAAATGCGGTAGAAGACTGTTTTTCCCGCTCAAAAATCTCTTGTGCAAAATTTGCATTTACATATCCCTCTTTTTGCATAATATCGACCATAAAAGAAATTGCATCTTCTTTTCCCTCAAATTCCTTATTCTTATAGAAAAACAATGGATTTGAGATCTGCATCAAATGTTGCTTTAATCTGGCTTTCTTTTTTCTTAAAATTATTTTCTCAATAACACTGCTAATATTTCTGTAATCTTTTTCATTTAAAAAGGGGGTAATAATTACCGCTTCCATCCGTATCAGTTCCGTTATTGGAATGGTTGAAATAATCAAATCTGTCTTGTCCAGATTTTTTATTTCATTTAATGATGTAATAACTGTCTTTATCTCCAGTTGTTCCTGATAATGATTTTTTATCTCTTCCATCATTTTATTGGAAAAATCATAATATTGCGGATACAGGATAACACAGCTGATCACTTTTCGTTTGGATTTCTGAGTTTCCAGATTACCGCCTATGTGTAATGCAATATAACCGATCTCATCCTCTGACAAATCAAAACTTGTTAATTCATGAATTTTATTGGAAACTTCTACAGCACATTCAAAAATCAATGGACATGTGTTTTTAATATGATTCACTAAAGGATTCTTGATTTTATACCCATTTCGTAATCTGACTAACATATTTTTAATATGCAATGTGAATTTAATAATAAAATCCGCATTGTCTATGTCAACAAAATATGTGTTTTTCAGTATATCGCTTAACTGATTCACAATGTTTACACATTCGCTTCCAACCATAAGTTCTAAATTTTCTTTATTAATTGCATTAAAATCCATTTTCATCAAATGGCTTAATAAAATTATAGTTAATTCTTCAAATTCTGTAATGCTGTATGTGACACCAAAATGATGTTCAATTTCTGTAGCAATATTTCTGGCAAGCTCCTGTTCACGAATACCAATACGCTTATCATCCTTTTTTTCTTTTTCAAAGGTCTTTTCTTTTTTCATACGGTCTATCCCGATAACGATATCCAGAATTAAATTGATAAGAGCGTATTCATTAATGAAATAATGGTATTCCTCACATTTTGTTTCAATAATTTTCTGCAGTAATTCCAGATCATACAATGGGTATATATTTTTAATAACATCAATACTCATAACATGATCTGTAAATTCTTCATAAAGAACGCTGCTTAGTGCTTTTCTTTTGTCTAATTCATTTCCTTCTACAGCCACAAACGAGTTTGTGGCTGTTAAGTATAAATCATGCTCCATAAATTTCTTACGTACTTTGTACATATCCTTTTTTATGGTTTCAAAACTAACATAAATTTCATCTGCAATACTATATAGATCCGTTTTACTCCCCTGATCTGTATCATTTGATAAAATGCGGATTATAATATAATTGATTCGTTCGTGGGCATTTTGCGGAATATTTCTCCCCTTACTCTGAATAAAAGCCTTTCCTCTTTTCGAATCAATCTGATACCCTTTCCTGGAAGAAAGAATCAAATCCTTCTCAAAGCTATTAATTTCTGAAATGTAATTTTTTATACTTCGTTCAGAGACTCCCATTACATCGGCCAAATAACCGGCATTGATCCATTCTTCATTTGACAGCATAATTTTAATAAGTCTCTTGCAATTGTCCTTCATTCTTATTACCTTTCTTCCACTAATTTTGCTTTACATTCAATATTCCAATAGCCACCAGAACACAGGCAATACCGAAAACAGCAGATACTGTTATTTTTTCTGAAAACACAAAAACACCAATCATGGTCGCAACAACCGGCTCCACCGAAGCGATGACGGATGCTCTGCTTGCCTCCATATTAATTAAAGCCTTTGTATATAAAACATATGGTAATACACTGCAAATCAAGGCAGATCCAATAACCGCCCCTATTGCAATTGGTGTCTTTATGCAAATTTCTATAATCCCAGGTACATTTCCAATAAAGACACCTCCCACACTTGCAATTAAAAAAGTATAGCTAATTATCGTTAAAGAGTGATACTTTTTCAATAGAATCCTTGCAAATATGCTATAGAATGCATAACCGATTGCAGCACATACTCCAAACCCAAGTCCTTTCTTCGTAATCTGTCCGATATCACTTGAAAAAATTCCGGAAACAAGTGCACAGCCTGCCACCGATAAGAGAATTGCTACCAGCTTATATCGTGTAATCTTCTCTCTGAATATAGGAATCGAAAATAACATTACAAAAACAGGTGAAGTATATAAAAGTACTGCTGCAATCGATAAGGAAGTTTGTTGAACCGTAATACTATAGCAAACATTAAAAAACAACATACTTAAGATTCCTGTACCTAAAAACCATTTGATATCTTTTCGTTCAATTTTCAACTTTTTTCTATCAGTTAGTAACAGGAATCCAGTTAAAAAAATGTCTGCCATTATCAATTTTGCAACCACTATCTGCACGGTTGAAAAATGAAACTGTGAAAGAATTCTGATGGATACCCCAGTAGTTCCCCACATACTTGCTGCCAGAATCACATAAACTAATGATAACTTTATCTCTTTCATTTTGTCATATTCCTTTGTAAGTGTTTAATTTAGCAGCAGGCTGTTGTGGATTAAAGGATCTCACCATTAGATTCTATAACTCTTTTATACCACTCAAAGCTATCTTTTCTTATTCTCTTACCTGAGCCTTTCCCATAATCATCCAGATCAACATAGATGAATCCATATCGTTTGCTCATTTCCGAAGAGGAGCAGCTTACAATATCAAGCGGTCCCCACGCGTAATACCCCCTTAAGTCTACGCCGTCTCTAATTGCTTCCTTCATCTGCTCAATGTGGGCTTTGTAATATTCCGTTCTGTAGGAATCGTGAATCTGCCCATCTTCTCCCAGCTGGTCGTAAAGTCCTATACCATTTTCTGTAATGTAAATTGGTTTTTGATAACGATCATAGAATTCGTTTAACAGGGTCCTAAGACCAATGGGATCAATTGACCACCCCCAGGGATTTGCCGGTAATTCCGGATTCCTGTATACGCCATTGCCATTTTCAAAACTCTCTTTGCTGCAAAGTCTTGTATAATAATAGGAGAATGAAAAGAAGTCGCAGGTGTTTTTTAATACTTCTTCTTCATCCGGTGTCAGCTCAATATTGAGATTCAGATCTGCAAAATATCGGATTGCATATCCTGGGATATGACCTCTTAACAATACATCACCATAAAAATATTCCATTTGATTATGCCGCATGGCTGCTAATACGTCTTCTGGTTTACACGTCGCGGCATATGCAGGCCCGCCGCAAAGCATCATACCAATCTGCACATCAGGATATTTTTCATGAGAATATTTTGTGATTTGAGCACAGGAAACCATCTCATTTATGACTGCCTGATATTTGGCTTCTGTAACATGGTCTACTGCATCTTCCGGTACTCCAAGGTGGTTGAAGCTTTCGTGAAGAATTAAATTGATTTGGTTTACAATGATCCAGTATTTTACTTTTTCATGAAACCGATCCAGGATTACTTTCCCATATCTTGTAAAGAAATCAATCACTTCTTTTGAATACCAGCCTTTGTAATGCTGGGTTAAGTACAGCGGCATTTCGTAATGAGACATTGTTACCATAGGAACCATACCGTTTTTAATTACTTCATCAAATAAAGCATCGTAAAATTCAAGTCCTGCTTCATTTGGTTGTGTTTCGTCACCATTTGGAAAAATTCTTGCCCAGTTAATGGATGTGCGATATGTCTTCATCCCAAGGCCATCTTTTCCTAATAATTTCAAATCATCTTTGTAGGTATGGTAAAAATCAATCCCCCTGCGTTTTGGAAAAATTTTTGTTTCACTTTCCAGCGCTTCTTTAATATAGGCAGATGTTACCTCCTCGTTATACTTCTTCTGTATATCAATATCGTTTCTAAATTCATTAATGTCTGCAACACATAATCCTTTTCCATCTTCCAAATAGGCGCCTTCCATTTGATTTGCTGCAAATGCACCGCCCCATAGAAAATCTTTGGGAAATACGTCCGCTACCTTTTTCATTTCAAACTCCTTTCTTTGTATTTAATTTAAAAATTACTTATTTTCCAGTGCATCCAGACGTTTATTAACTGCCTCCATGACTTTAATCAATTGCTTTGCTATATTAATTTCGCTATAGATGGTCATGAGAGTATCCTGAGCATGAGCAAACAATAATGTATATTCCGTTTTGTCTCCTCTTGTTTCGCCTTGTATCGCATCCGTCTGTACCTTATGTGCTTCTGTGATATACTTACTTGCCTCTTTCATGAGTTCTTTTGCTTTTTCCACATCGAATTCTGCCAGGGCATCTAAGGCTTTTTTATTACAGACTCTTGCATCTCCGGCATTCATAATAATTTTCATAGCATTTTCTAAAATCTGTTCATTCATGTTTTTATTTATCTCCATTCATTATTCTACGCTATTTGCTTCAGCTTCTGTCTCCTGCTTATCATATGCCCGGAAGAATGGATACCAGATTAAAGATGCTGCAGCAGCTGAAATAATGAGGAATATAATTGCTTTTAATGAGCCTGTTGATATCCATGTAGAAATTGGATATGGGCAATACCATAATTCGAATTGAATTCTTGGAATAGGTGCAAATGCAAGGACTTTTACGAAAAACCATGTTAACAGTGGAATGATAAGACCTATGATCCACATTGGAAGCATTAAAAGGGGATTCCATGCAATACAACCGAATACAACCGGCTCATTGATATTGAAAATACCAGGCAGCAAACAAGCCTTTCCTAATGCGCTTAACCTTTTTGATTTTGCACGAATTAACATAATTACAAGGGGCAATGTACAGCCCACACCGCCTATCCACATATAGGTACAATAAACCAATCCTTCTGTATAGATGTTCATTGATGAAACTGTTGCTGTCCCTGCTGCTACCATTGCCAGGTTAGCGGTAATACCGGCAAGTCTGACGGGTTGTCCTACTGGTGTTAATACCCATGTTGAAATACCCATTGAATAGATAAAGCAGCTTATGAAACACATGAAAGTAAAACCATACCAGGTATTTAAGAAACCTTGCAAAGGCATGAAAATATTTACAATGATCTGATACAGGTTTACATTTTTAATTAACACTACGATCCAGCCAAAGCAGACTATCATTGCAATCGGTAACATCTGATCGAACCATGTTCTTACAAAATCCGGAATAGCCGAATCCTGCTTAAAAAAACTGAATTTAGCAAATAATGCGAATATAAGTGATGTGATTACACCTGTAATCATTGCCACGAACATGCCGCCCGCACCAAGTGCCGATGATCCAAACCCCACTGTTCCTTCCGCTACAACTACCGGAGTCACACAGATCAAGAAGAAAATCAAACCTGTTAAACCAGCTATCAGCCTTTGTTTTCGCAGTTTCTTTTTCTCACAATAATTGAATGGTACTAAGAAGGATACAAAGAGTGACAATTTACTCATAGTCCAGCCAAAGGGAGTCCAAAAACTGGGTAACCCGGGGATATAATCATTTAAAATTGCTAAACAGCAGAATACAGAACCAAGTAAGATAAATGGCAATGTCTGCATAATGGAATCTTTTAAAATAACAACCCAGCTGTTATGACTTATTTTGTTCATTTTAGGTGCAAAGCTGCTCTCCAGCCAATTAATTAACTTATCCATCATCCATTCCTCCGCTCATTTTATTCGTATAGTGATAAAATGTGTTCTATTGCTTTTGTACCGTCTAATCTGGAATAATAATCCGGTTTCATCAATGCAATTTTTACTGGATATTCCTGAGTATATTCCTCCAGATCATCCATAACATACTCAAGATGTGGTCCCACCATAATTAAGTCAACGTCTTCAATATAATTATCAATTTCAGAATCACTTCTTGCCTGTACTTCCATTTCCATTCCCTTTTCTTTAGCAGCCTTCCTGATATTAGCTGCCATGAACCCACTGGAAGCTCCTGAGCCACATACTAAAAGAACTCTTAATTTTTTCATTTCTTAATTCCTCCTTTCTGTTAATTGAGTTTATTATATCTGACTGCCCATCGAATTTCGAATAAATATTTGCACCATGACTGTGCAAATATTTACTTGTTTTTCTGGCAGTAAACGGGCAGTGCCTTTTCCTGCATCTTAAAGGTGCCAGACAATACACATATAAATAGCGGGACTTTCATTGCATACTATGTGCAATAAAAATCCCGCTATCTTATTCAAAGAACTGCTGCAGCAAACTTACTCCATGGGAGCTCGGTAAAATCTTCCGTAAAACTGCTGAGTCTTAAACATATTCACAATCACATGATCATCAACTTCATGAAGCAGCGCGATGATATCCTCTACTTCATAAGAGGACACCACTGTGTGGAGCAGATACATCTTCTTCCTGCTGTAGCCGCCCACTGCATCCACACAGGAAATGCCATGGCGGAAGTCTTCCACATACTTCCCTGCCAGCTCCGGCCCCTTTACTGTTGTAATCTGAAGTGTCACACGTTCATAACGATGATGGAAGGTAGATACAACCTTTGTGGACACAAACTGAAACAAAATGGAATATCCGGCATAATCCCAGCCAAATATTGCCCCGAAAATGCAGAGCAGGATCACATTTCCCACAAACACATGGGTCCAGATGGAATTGCCGGTTTTATTGGAAACATAAAGGGCAATGAAATCTGTACCGCCTGTGGATGCATTCCCGCGAAGAGCCAGTACAATGGCAAACCCATAAAGCACCCCGCCATAGATTACGTTTAATATACTGTCATCAAAGATGGGCGTAAAATGAAACACTCTTAAAAATGTACTGGCCAACAATACCTGCAGCAGGGAAAAAAAAGTGAACCGTCTGCTGATACTTTTACTGCATGCCCATGCAACAGGTATATTGAGTACAATCATGCCCAGAGAGGTTGATATATTAAATCCAAACAGAGAGGTAATCCGGTCTATTAAAATAGCAATACCTGTAAATCCTCCCGACAATAATCCAGCAGGCCTGATAAAAGCCTGAATCACATACGTCTGTAATAGCGCTGATCCTATCACTGCCAGTGCTGTCATGATATTACGGACCCGCTTATCTCTCCTCAGTTCTTTCCACATAGTATTCCTCCTTATCACATCTCATATTATATGTAAGATTTTCCTGCCTATCAATGCAAATATAAAAAAATTAGAGGACTGCCCTTCCCCCACAGAAGGCAATCCTCCGTCACGATCTAAAACCGTCACACTATGTAGTTTTGTGCTTTGACATCCCCACATCAAAACACCGCACGCAAGGCACCCCTTGTGCTTCTCACATGGACGATAATACCATCTTTTGGCTCATAAGTCAATATTTTTAGTGTATTTTGCCAAAAAACAACAGGATCCGACCAAATACCACTGCATATTTTCCAATAAAATAGATAAAAAAAAACCTTTCACACCATGCAGAATTAATAAAACATATTTTTCATGAAAATGCACATACTTTCCATAACCTATGTAAGGAGATTATACCATGGAATTTACGACGAATCTTTCTGATACTATGAATTATTTAGATAAAAAGCTGGATGTGGTGGGGAACTTTGATCTGGTTTACCGAACGTTCTATTTGGCTGGAAAAGAAGCATGTATTTATTATATTGAAGGCTTTACAAAAGGAGAGGTTTGGCAAAAATTAATGGAGGACTTTGCTTCCATTAAACCAGAAGATCTGCCTCCTGACGCTCATGAATTTTCTAAAAAATATCTGCCATACAGTCAGGTAGGACTGGTGAAAGAGGAAGAAGCAATGATTAAGCAGCTTCTTGCCGGAATCTCCTGCCTGTTTATTGACGGATATGACAAATGCTTTACTCTGGACTGCAGAAGCTATCCTGCAAGAAGTGTTTCAGAGCCGGAAAAAGATAAAGTTCTGCGGGGATCCAGAGATGGATTTGTTGAAACACTTACTTTTAACACCGCTTTGATCCGAAGAAGAATCCGGGACCCCAAATTAACAATGGAAATCATGAATACTGGTGAAAGTTCCCATACAGACATTGCTGTATGCTATTTTAAAGGTAGGGTGGATGAAAAGCTTCTTGCTACAATAAAGGAACGAATTAATAAGCTCCATGTAGATGCCCTAACCATGAACCAGGAAAGTCTGGCAGAATGTATCTACCCCTACAAATGGTACAACCCTTTTCCAAAATTCAGATATTCAGAACGTCCCGATACTGCAGCTGCCTCCCTGTTAGAGGGAAATATTATTATTCTGGTGGATAACTCCCCATCCGCCATGATTCTTCCTTCCTCTGTCTTTGATATCATAGAGGAGGCCGATGATTATTATTTTCCTCCCATCACAGGAACCTATCTGCGGCTTTCACGGCTTTTTATATCCGTTTTCACGTTGTATTTAACGCCCCTTTGGCTGATGTTCATGCAAAATCCGGATATGATACCCAACTGGCTGCGCTTCATCCGTTTATCGGAAGAACCTCAGGTTCCTCTTTTTTTCCAGCTTATGATTCTGGAATTCTCCATTGACGGACTGCGGCTGGCTGCTGTGAACACGCCCAGCATGCTGACCACTCCCCTAAGTGTGATTGCCGGTATTGTAATGGGGGAATACTCTGTTAAATCAGGGTGGTTTAACAGTGAGACCATGTTATATATGGCTTTTGTAACAGTGGCAAACTATTCCCAGTCAAGCTTTGAACTGGGCTACGCATTTAAGTTTATCCGTATGATGCTCTTAGTTTTAATCGCTCTTTTTAATGTGTGGGGCTTCATCATTGGCTTTATTTTGTCTATATGTGCTGTTGTATTTAATAAAACCATTGCAGGTAAGAGCTATATTTATCCCCTGATTCCCCTTCACTTAAAAGAGCTGAAAAAAAGGTTATTCCGGGGACGCCTTCCTCATAAAGAAAAACAGGGTTAAAAATAAGCAGGCGGGATGTAAATTCCGCCTGCTTTTTATTATTCGTCAATGCTGTAGTTGGGTGCTTCTTTTGTAATATGAATGTCATGAGGATGACTTTCCTTTAAGGAAGCAGCTGAGATCTTAACAAATCTGCCTGTTTCCTGAAGTGTCTTAATATCTTTAGCTCCGCAGTATCCCATACCGGAACGGAGACCGCCAAGCATCTGGAATACCGTATCCTCTACCATGCCTTTATATGCCACCCGGCCTTCCACGCCTTCTGGTACCAGCTTTTTCGCATCTGTCTGGAAATAACGGTCCTTGCTTCCGTTTTCCATAGCAGCGATAGAGCCCATGCCGCGGTAAACCTTATACTTTCTTCCCTGATACAGTTCGAAAGTTCCCGGGCTTTCATCACAGCCAGCAAACATGCTTCCCATCATACAAACGCTTCCGCCTGCTGCAATGGCCTTTGTTAAGTCTCCTGAGTATTTGATTCCTCCGTCTGCAATGATCGGAACCCCATGTTCCTTTGCTACGTTGTAGCAGTCCATAACTGCTGAAATCTGCGGTACACCGATTCCTGCAACTACACGGGTGGTACAGATGGAACCAGGACCGATTCCCACCTTAACCGCATCAACTCCTGCTTCTATAAGAGCCTTTGTTGCTTCACCTGTCGCTACATTACCGGCAATGACAGAAAGGTTTGGATAGGCTTCCTTGATCATTCTGACGCAGTTGATTACATTCTCTGAATGTCCGTGGGCAGAGTCAAGAACCACAGCATCTACCTTGGCTTCCACAAGGGCTGCCACACGATCCAGAACGTTGGCGGTAATTCCAACAGCTGCTCCGCATAAAAGCCTTCCCTGTCCATCTTTTGCAGACAATGGATATTTGATCTGCTTTTCGATATCTTTGATGGTAATAAGACCTTTTAAGTTAAATTCTTCATCAACGATGGGCAGCTTCTCAACTCTTGCCTTTGCAAGAATCTTCTTCGCTTCCATAAGAGTAATTCCTTCTCTTGCTGTCACCAGATTCTCAGAAGTCATGCTTTCTTTGATTTTTCTGCTGTAGTCCTCTTCAAACTTTAAATCACGGTTTGTGATAATACCGACTAATTTTTTTCCCTCTGTGATCGGTACGCCGGAAATACGGAACTTGGCCATCAGCTCGTCCGCATCTTTTAATGTATGTTCCGGGGAAAGATAGAATGGATCCGTTATGACGCCGTTTTCTGACCTCTTAACCTTATCAACCTCTTCTGCCTGCTCTTCAATCGACATGTTCTTGTGAATAATGCCGATTCCACCCTGTCTTGCCATGGCAATTGCCATGCGGTGTTCGGTAACGGTGTCCATTCCTGCACTCATAAGTGGAATGTTCAGCTTGATGGTTTTTGTAAGGTTGGTCGATAAATCAACCTGATTGGGTATTACGTTTGAATAAGCTGGAACTAACAGCACATCATCAAAAGTAATGCCTTCGCCAATAATTGTACCCATTATTTTCCTCTCCTTCGCTTAATTTTATACTTTTTAAAATAAACATTTTTGCTTATTAGTTAAATAGTTTAGCAAACTTTGCTTTGGTTGTCAACGGACATTTTCCTGTTTTTTTCCGCCCTCTGTGGACAGTAAAATGAACATTTCTAATAAATAATTGCTTAACCAGGTCCACCAATCCGGCTTTAAGCCTGACAGTTTCCAGGCGCATAAAAAAAGACCGGCAGGAATTCACTTCTGCTGATTAAAGCAATGAATTCTGTACGATCTTTTCTGCACTGGCAGTAACACGCCACATCAAATGTCTCACCGGGAAATACAGGGTCCAAAGCTTTCACTTCCAGCTCCAGACCCTGTACCGGCCTGCAGGTCAGCCTCTCCGGTACAGCATCATCGCGCCGAAGGGGCTCAGCGTCACTCTGTCCTCAAAAATTTTTACATTTTCGTAATTAGACAGCAATACCTCCCAGTCATCCAATACCTCTTTTTGTTTCACTATCTGCTCCTGCCCGGTGAAGTTGGCAAATACCAGCAGCTTTTCTCCATACAAGGCCCTTTTATAGGCCATGATGCCCTGATTATCCACAAAAACCGGTTCATAGCTCCCGTCGCTGATAATATCATACTGTTTTCGCAATTCCACCAGTTTCTGATAATAGGTAAAAATGGAATCAGGATCAGAAAGGCTCTCTTTCACATTGATCTCCCTGCAGTTTTTGTTGACAATCAGCCACGGCGTTCCGGAAGTAAATCCACCATTTTCCTCTCCGTCCCACTGCATCGGGGTCCTGGCATTGTCCCTGGAACGTTCCTGCAAAATCCGGTAGATATCTTCTTCCTTCTGCCCCTGCTCCTTTAAAATATCAAAATAGTGCAGGCTTTCCACATCCCGGTATTGGGAAATGTCCGTGAATTTGGCATTGGTCATGCCGATTTCCTCTCCCTGGTAGATAAAGGGCGTTCCTCTCATTCCATGAATCACCGTAGCCAGCATCTTGGCGGACTGCTTTCTAAAGATTTCGTCGTCACCGAACCGGGATACCGCTCTCGGCTGATCGTGATTACACCAGAACACAGCATTCCACCCGTTTCCCCCGGCGATGCCCTCCTGCCATGTGTGGAGAATCTTTTTCAGCCTTCCAAAGTCATAGGGTATTAAGGACCATTTATCCCCATTCTTGTAATCCACTTTCAGGTGATGAAAGTTAAAGCACATCTTCAGCTGCTTTTCCTCCGGATTTGTGTAATGAATACAATGGTCAATGGTTGTGGACGACATTTCCCCTACCGTAACCACATCCTCTGCATCAAGCCCTGTATCTTCAACGATTTCCCGCAGGAACTCATGAATCCGGGGACCGTCCGTGTAGAAACGGCGTCCGTCACCCTCCTCGTC
Source organism: Paenibacillaceae bacterium (assembly GCA_015057715.1). Lineage (GTDB taxonomy): Bacteria > Bacillota > Clostridia > Lachnospirales > Lachnospiraceae > Lacrimispora. Next base: position 31,434 of record SVDS01000020.1, on the reverse strand, counting down.
GTCCTCCCAGGCAGTTGGCTTGGAAACAAGATTGATGACATCGAACCGGAAGCCCCGGATTCCCTTGTCTTTCCAGAAACGGAGTACATTTTTTATTTCTTCCCGCACGTTTTGGTTCTCCCAGTTTAAATCCGCCTGGGTCACATCAAATAAGTGCAGATAATACTTTCCCATTTCTTCTACGTATTCCCATGCATTTCCCCCGAACTTGGACTGCCAGTTTGTGGGCGGATTTCCCGGCGTGCCATCCTTAAAAAAATAATAATCCTGATATTTCTTCTCACCGGCAAGAGCCCTCAAAAACCACTCATGTCTCGTAGAAGTGTGGTTGAAAACCATGTCAAGCATGAGTCTCATATCACGTTTTTTTGCTTCAAAGATCAGCCGTTCCAAATCCTCCATGGTTCCGAATAAGGGATCGATCCGGCAGTAATCCTCAATATCATAGCCGTTATCATTCTGAGGCGATACAAAAAACGGAGTGAGCCAGAGATAATCCACACCCAGCATTTTTAAATAATCCAGCTTTTCAATAATGCCCTTTAAATCCCCGATTCCATCACCGTCTGTATCCATAAAGGATTTTGGATAAATCTGATAAACACAAGATTTCTTAAAATTCTGCATTTACTAAATTCCTTTCTTTTTGCCCACAGCGACAGTCAGCCCAAAGGGTACTGCAATAGCAATCAGCATGCAGATGGCGAAGATTCCCATATACTGAGGCTGTATGGACAGGATTCCCGGAATGCCGCCCACTCCGATGGAATTAGCCATAACGTTCATTCCAACGGAAACGGTTGCTGCAATGGCAGAACCAATCATAGCAGAAAGGAAGGGGAAGCCCCTCTTTAAGTTTACACCAAACATTGCCGGCTCTGTCACCCCTAAATAGCAGGAGATGCAGGCTGGAATGGATATCTGTTTTGATTCCTCATCCTTTTTCTGTAAATAGATCATGCCCAGTACTGCAGAGCCCTGCGCAATGTTGGACAAAGCAATCATTGGCCACAGCATGGTTCCGCCAAACTCCGCCATGAGCTGGAGATCAATAGCATTGGTCATGTGGTGCAGCCCTGTGATAACAAGGGGCGCATATACAAAGCCGAATAAGGTGGCAAACAGCCAGCGTAAGTTAGAAGTAAGCCCTGCATAAACCACCTTTGATATAGCGGAGCCAATGGCCCAGCCGATGGGGCCAACTACTGCATGGGCGGCAATCACTGCCAGAAGCAGGGAACAGAAAGGAACAACAATCATGGAAATGGCCTGAGGAGTGATCTTCTTAAAGAACCTCTCCAGATAAACCAGTACAAAGCCTGCTAAAATTGCCGGAATAACCTGAGCCTGATAACCAATCATTCTCATTTTTACAAAACCAAAATCCCAAACCGGTATCTCTACGCCCGGCGCCATGGCATAGGCGTTCAACAGCTGGGGAGATACTAAAGTCAGACCCAGCACGATTCCCAAAATCTGGGTGGTTCCCATCTTTCTCGTCACGGACCATGTGATGCCCACCGGTAGGAAATGGAAAATAGCCTCGCCTAAGAGCCATAGGAAGCTGTAAACGCCTGACCAGAACTGGGAAACGGCCACCAAAGTCTCTGTCCCACCATTCATGAATTTAATTTCACCAATAATATTCCGAAAGCCCAGGATGAGACCGCCTACGATAATGGCTGGAATCAGGGGAGCGAATATTTCCGCAATATCTGCTACCACTCTCTGCAGCGCGTTCATGTTGCCCTTAGCTTCCTTCTTCACTTCGTCCTTTGATACGCCTTCTATTCCTGAAATCGCTGCAAATTCATTGTAAAAAGTCTGTACGTCGTTTCCAATGATAACCTGAAACTGTCCAGCTTGTGTAAAGGTGCCCTTAACGCTTTTCAATGCTTCGATCTTCTGCGTATCAGCCTTTGACGGATCTGACAGCACGAAACGCATTCTGGTCATACAGTGCGTCACAGCCCCTATATTCCCCTTACCTCCGACGAGGTCCAAAAGCTGCCTGGAATCATCTTCATATTTCCCCATATCCATACTCCTTTTCAATATGTTTTTAAAATAGTTGCAACTTATATGTTATTATTGTGTTTTGAATATAACATATACGTATATCTTTGTCAACATATATGAAAAATATATTCCTGCCTTTTGATCTATCTTCTTACAGCTTCCTTCGGGCGAAATCCACAAACTTGAACTTGTCCGGCCTGTGACGGGATTCGGTAAACTGAAACAGGGTGGAATCCTCCAGATAAGTATAGCTCTTCACCACAACGATCATATCGTAGCTTCCCATATCCAACAGGCGGTAATCCTCATCTGTAGCCATGTGTACTGTGATTTCTTTCATGGCAAATCCAATTTTCAGGCAAAGCTCCTTTTCCAGATATTCGTAAACAGAGTCCTGAGCCGCACGGAGAGGCAGATTTTCCACCACCTTCCGTGAAAAATAATCCTTGTCAATGATGATCTTCTCACCCTCGATCTCCCTGACTCTCTCAAGCAAAAATGCCTCATCATCGGGTCCGATCTGCAGGGCAGCCATCAGCTTTTTATCTCCCTTGACTATTTCTAAATTTTCCACAATGGTTTTTGGCTTAGAAGCAGAAAACCGGTAGATTTCCTTAAAGCTTGCGATTTCCGATACAGGGAAATTAAACTTGTTCTTGTCCAGAACCTCCGCCGCCTTTCCTCTGGCTTTTTGAATATAACCGTCCTGGACCAGAAGTTCCAGAGCCTTGCGTACCGTATCCCTGGAAGCGCCGTAAGTCTCCATCAGCTCGCCCTCCGCCGGAAGCTTATCTCCTGGCTCATATTCCCGCCTGTCAATCTTATCTAAAAGCAACTTATAAAGATGCCTGTATTTACTTTCCATAATTGTTTAACCTCCAGTTTACCGGGTTTATTTTTATATTTCTGATAAGTATTGATTTCATTGTAACATATACGTATAAGTCAGTCAAATAAAACAAACTGCAAAGCAGGCACTATCCCATAAAGCAAAAAAAGAATCAGGCGGCCTGTTAAACCGTCTGATTCCTGTTATTATATCTGAGATACAACTTTGCGTGGTGCAGTCATCTTCATACAGCGGAGCAGCTTATCGTTTGGTTCAAAAATAATCTTCGTCCGTTCTGAACCAGACTGGCTAATCAGTGTATAAGTCTTAGCATCAGGTGTTTTGGAAGAGAAATCCAGTACTTTCATGGTGCCTGATTCGTGATCTCTGGCTTCTGTAGAACCGGTAGGTGCTACGATCTGAATTTCTTCCATCGATCCTTCCCAGCCTTTCTTACGCTTGCTTTTACCATAAATTCTGTCTATGGACAAGGTATTGGTCACGAACAGATACTCATATTCCACATCACTATTTCGGAATACGACGTAGGTTGCCGCTCCGGCAGCAAACAAAATTATTACTCCAAAGATACCGAAAACCGGAGAGATGGACAGGAAAAATGCAATTACACATAGAATTCCCATCACAATTTTCAGTAACATGGTATAAGCCGGAGACTTCCTCTTTACAAGCCATTCTGCATACATTTCATTCATAATAATACTGGATCCTTTCTCATACCTGCAAGGCGTCTCTTCTGTATAAATCTTACATCATATCCATTCCGCCCGGGGCCGGCATTGCAGGTGCTTTTTCCTTAATATTAGCAACAACAGACTCTGTTGTCAATAAGGTGGAGGCAACACTGGTAGCATTCTGAAGTGCACTTCTTGTTACCTTGGTAGGATCAAGAATACCTGCATCAACCATGTCTACGTAAGCTTCTTTGTATGCATCAAAGCCTGTGCCTACCTTAGCTTCTTTTACTTTATTGATGATTACGCTTCCTTCCAGTCCTGCATTGGCTGCAATGTGGTATAACGGAGCTTCAAGAGCCTTTAAGATGATCTTTCCGCCGGTCTTCTCATCGCCTTCCAGTTCATTTACGAGACCTTCGATCTCAGTAATTGCGTGAATGTAAGCAGAACCGCCGCCTGCGATTACGCCTTCCTCAACTGCTGCTCTTGCTGCAGATAAAGCATCTTCCATACGAAGCTTTGCTTCCTTCATCTCTGTCTCTGTTGCAGCACCAACACGGATTACTGCTACGCCGCCAGATAATTTTGCAAGTCTTTCCTGTAATTTTTCTTTATCAAATTCAGAAGTTGTTTCTTCGATCTGGCTCTTAATCTGACCAATTCTTGCATCAATGGCAGCTTTGTCACCATATCCGTCAACAACAACAGTATTCTCTTTCTGGATCTTCACTGATTTTGCACGGCCTAACATATCAAGAGTTGCGTTCTTTAATTCGTAACCCAGTTCTTCAGAAATTACTGTACCGCCTGTTAATACTGCAATATCCTGTAACATCTCTTTTCTTCTGTCGCCGTAGCCAGGAGCTTTCACACCAACTACATTAAAGGTTCCTCTTAATTTATTAACAATCAGAGTTGTTAATGCTTCGCCTTCAATATCCTCTGCGATGATGAGAAGTCTTGCGCCGGACTGAACAACCTGCTCTAATAAAGGAAGAATCTCCTGAATGCTGGAAATCTTCTTGTCAGTAATAAGAATATATGGATCGTCAAGATTAGCTTCCATCTTCTCCATATCGGTGCACATGTAAGCGGAAATATATCCTCTGTCGAACTGCATACCTTCTACAAGGTCAAGCTCTGTCTTCATGGTCTTGGATTCTTCAATGGTGATAACGCCGTTATTGGAAACCTTCTCCATAGCGTCAGCTACCATCTCGCCAACTTCATCATCTGCTGCAGAAATAGCTGCAACTCTTGCGATGGAAGCTTTTCCTTTGATCGGCTCGCTCATCTTTGCAATTGCATCAATCGCTGCCTGGGTAGCTTTTCTCATACCTTTTCTTAAAACGATTGGGTTTGCACCAGCTGCCAGGTTCTTCATACCTTCATTAATCATAGCCTGAGCCAGTACAGTTGCTGTTGTGGTACCATCACCGGCAACATCATTGGTCTTGGTAGCAACTTCCTTAACAAGCTGTGCGCCCATGTTCTCAAATGCATCTTCCAGCTCAATCTCTTTTGCAATGGTAACACCATCGTTGGTGATTAACGGTGCTCCAAATGATTTATCAAGTACAACGTTTCTTCCTTTCGGACCTAAGGTTACACGAACGGTATCTGCTAACTGATTCACTCCTGATTCAAGTGCTTTTCTGGCTTCTACGCCATATTTAATCTGCTTTGCCATGATTCATTCCTCCAGTTTAAAGTTTAATTTGTGATCTTATATAAGGAAATCACACCTTTTTATCAAAATCTGCTGTTACCTGCCGGTACTGCGTTAATTATTCAATTACTGCCAGAATATCGCTCTGTTTTACAATTACATACTTCTCGTCGTCTTCTCCGGTTTCGATCTCTGTTCCTGAATATTTGGAGAAGATTACTTTATCGCCTGTTTTCACCTGCATGGAAACTTCCTTACCATCTACAAGACCGCCAGGTCCTACTGCGATGACTTCCGCCTGCTGTGGCTTTTCTTTTGCCTGACCCGGCAGAACAATACCGGACTTTGTTGTCTCCTCTGCAACCAATGGTTTTAACACAACTTTGTCAAATAATGGTACTAATTTCATTGCAATTCCTCCTCATAACCTTCTTATTATTTCTTTCTGATTGGCCTTTAGAAAGAAGTTATATTTTATTCACATAATATGTTATATCACTCATTATTAGCACTGTCAATAGTTGAGTGCTAACTTTATATTTTTTTTACAAATTTACCATATTTAAACGGATTGAGCCGTTACTTACATAGTTTATAGAAATTTTCTTATTATATACCTTTATTTTTTTCCGGGTAAGTATTACAATAGGTAAGAGAATGAAAGGAGTGTTTAAAATGGCAAAAAGAGGTAATGGTTTTGGGAAATTCGTGGCACTTGCCACTATCGCCGGTGCTGTTGCCGCCGGCATCTCTTATTTTACAAAATACAAATCCTTCCATAAGGAGCTGGAAGAAAACTTCCATGATTTTGAAGATGACGGGAATGATGACATTTCCAAAATTGACAGTACGATGAACCGCAACTATGTTTCCCTTCATGCAAACAAGGATGAGCTGAAGACAGCAGCCTCCGATATGGCAGATGCAGCAAAAGACGCAGCGAATGCGGCTAAAAATATGATGAAGGATGCGGCTACCATTGTCAGTGATACAGCTAAGGAAGCAGCTTCTGCAGTGGCTGACACAGCCAGGGATATGTTTGATTCTGCAATGGAGAAGGAAGATATGGAAGAGGACGATATGGATATCACTGAAGACGGTGGTCTTGACTATTCCGCTTCTGAATCCGGACAACCTGTTGTAAATGAAGCACAAGAAGATAACACAGATTCCAAAACACAGGAATCTTCAGATGATACCACCACCATTGTGGAGGAAGAATTGCAATAAATATTCTGCTGAATGCAGAAAAGAGGAGCTGATTCCATAAGATACGTTTCGGAATCTGCTCCTTTATTTGTTATTCTTATAAACGTCAGGGCTCAATGCAATACTCAAACCCGGCTTCTTCAATTATTTTTATGGTGCTGTCAATGCTTTCCCCGCCAGCAGTAAGATACCCGGAAGCAAATACAGAATCAACTGCATAAAACATCCATTTTTCTTTTCCTTTTAAATAAAGTTCCCTTCCTGCCGCACACCGGATATCTGATTGGGGATTTAAAAGTCTGGCCAGACAAAGTACTTTTAAGCAATATTCAGAGGTGAGAATAGCTGTACTCTGATGCTCCAGTGCCGTACCTTTTATGGGTATCAGAAAATTAATGGGAACTGCTTTTGGACTCAAATCCCGAATCTCAAACATCATGTCCACCACATCTTCCGGCTTCTCTCCCAATCCCACGATTCCGCCGCAGCAAAGTTCAAACCCCATCTCTTTTAACATCTGAATATTAGCAATCCGCTGTTCATGGGTGTGGGTGGTGCAGATACTAGGATAATAGTTTCTGCCTGTATTTAAATTATGGTTGATTCTGTCCACACCGGCTTCTTTTAAGATCATCGCCTGCTCTTTTGTGAGAAATCCGATGGAACAGCAGACCGGAGTATCGCTTTCTTTCTTCAGATTCTTAATCTCATTGGCAAATGCCACAATCTCCTGATCAGAAAAACGGATTCCGCTTAATCCGATGCAATGCCTTGACAGCTTCTTTTCTTTAACCAGATAACCGTCTTGCAAAAGCTTCTCACTGGTGATCAGTTCATAGGTATCAATGTCTGTTTTTGCTTGTCCTGACTGGGCACAGTAAGCGCAGTTCTGGGAACAGTTACCGCTGCGGGCATTGGTAAGCAGATGGATACTCACCATATTTCCTTTATGCTTCTTTCGTAATGTATATGCCGCTTCAAGAAGTTTGGGAAGTTCTTCATCCGGCATCAGAAGAATGGATCTGGCATCTTCCTTTGTAATATTTATGTACGGATCTGTCATTTTCTGTCCTCCTTTTATTCCTCATTACCACTGCAGAGTTCTTTGAAATACTGAATATAAACGGCGGACTAAAACGATGGTGATGCATGTCTTTAATAAATCACCTGGCAGAAACGGGATTACGCAAAGACTGAGCGCTGCTGTAAAAGAGGTGTGGGTAATATAGGAAAACCACAGGGTTCCAAATGAGTAAGTAACCAGCCAGCCGGCCAGAATGGACAAAGCAAGGGTTTTTACCGTTCGTTTTCCAAATCGCTCCAAAACCCAGCCGGTCACATAGGCTGATACAACATAACCGATGATATATCCCCCCGTAGGACCCGCTATCCTTGTCAGCCCGCCGTTAAATCCGGAGAAAACCGGAAGACCTGCTGCTCCCATTAAAACAAAGGTAAGCTGGCTTAACGCCCCCAGCCTTGATCCCAGTAAACCCGCTGCCAGAAAGGTGGAAAGATGGGCAAAATTAACGGGAACCGGTCCGATGGGTATGGTAATTTGAGACAGGATTGCAGTCAGAGACGCAAACAAAGCACATAAGGTAATTTCTTTTGTTTTTAAATTTTTCATGAAAAATCCCCCTGTAGAATGATGTCATTTTTCATCATTATACAAAGGGATTTTTGAATTGTCAACCACATTGTGATCAAAGGTTAACAATTGATTATTTTATTATATCCACTTACTTTATTTTTCGTAAAGAAACTCTTCCGGAAGGGTAACTTTAAAATCACGGGCAAGGTCTTTAAAGTTCTGTGGTGTGATAGTCTGCAGTTTATCCGGACGTATGGATAAAACCTTTACCAGAATCTCCGCTGATTTTTCAACCGTATGCATTAATCCGAAGGTCAGGTCAAAATCTTCACCGGAAGCAAAGAGACCATGATGAGCCCATACTGCCACGTCATATTTCTTCATTAGCTCACTGGTGGCAACTGCAATGTCGCGTCCGCCTGGCACCATCCAGCCGACTACACCAACACCACTTGGGAAAACGACGGGACATTCCGTAGCCATCTCCCATAACTCTCTTGTAAATACACGGTCTTCCAATGGCAGCACAAAGGTTAATGCAATTACATTAGCAGGATGAGCATGATAAATAACCCGGTGCATACCATTGGTTGCATTCTTCTTTACTTCATGATTCATTAAATGGGAAGGCAGCTCACTGGTTGGGCGTCCTCCATTTATAAGTCCCCAGCAGATCCTGTAATTTTCTCCGGATTCATTGATTTCTATGATACAGGTATTGGCAGCTGGATCTAAAATCACATTGCGAAAATATTTTCCGCTTCCAGTGACCATAAAATATTCTCCTGCAAGATCCTTAACCGTTGTTCCGATGGGCTGCCAGGAAGTATTATGATCTAACTCTTCCTTTACAGACTCCACTTCTTCTGCCTTAATCCGGTAGCTTAAATTGCCTCCGTTTCTCTCATGCCAGTTCTGTTTAAAACCATCGTCACACATACGGATAAAGCCTTTTACAAATTCTGCATCTAATATCTTCATTTTTTTCTCCTCTATTTGCGGTCTGCCAGCACTTCTTTTTCATATGCGGTAATCTGGCTGAACCAGTCTTCTTTTGCAGGTACTCCGTTTAACTCACAGAAATAATTCCATACATCACCGATCGGATAGAGCTTTAACTCTTCCTGAAGCATCATAAGCTCTGTGAAATTACGGGATTCCTGTAAAGCAGCCAGTTTCTCATTGGGAAGCAGAAGGGCGTTTAAAAGAGCTTTCTGCATATTTCTCATTCCTACTACCCAGGCGCTTAAACGGTTGATGCTGGCATCAAAAAAGTCCAGAGCCAAAAGGACACGGTCTGCTCCGCCACGCACAACCTCTTTCGCGATCTCTTTCGTCTCATCGTCAAACAGTACCACATGGTCACTGTCCCAGCGAACGGGTCTGGTTACATGAAGTGCTACTTTATCAAAAAACAGAAGCATGGAAGAGATCTTATCGGAAACGACCTCAGTCGGATGATAATGTCCGCTGTCTAACAGGCAGAGAATATTATTCTTTGATGCATAGTTCATATAAAATTCATGAGAACCTACGGTACAGCTTTCCATACCAATGCCAAATACCTTTGATTCCACTGCAACGAATACCTTAGACTTATCGTAATCCACTGAAAGAATCTGGTCAAGGGAATCTTTTAATCTTGCTCTTGGTGAGGTACGGTCGGCAGGAATGTCCTTAAATCCGTCCGGAATCCAGATATTCATGGTACAGGGTGTACCTAACTCTTCTGCAAAATACTGGGAAATGCGGATGCATGCCTGTACATGGCGGATCCAGAATGCTCTTATTTCAGGATCTTCGCTTGATAAAGTGGCATGCTCTGCCTTTGCATGGGAAAATAAGGTAGGATTAAAATCAATGCCGATTCCTCTCTCTTTTGCAAATTCTACCCATTTTGCAAAATGCTTTGGCTCCAGCTGATCCCGGTCAGCCCATTCTCCCTCTTCAAAGACTGCGTAGCTAGCATGAAGATTAATTCTGTGTTTTCCAGGGATCAGACTAAGCGCCTTGTCCATATCTGCCATCAGTTCTTTAGGATTACGTGCACGTCCGGGATAATTACCAGTGGTCTGGATTCCTCCTGATAATGCACCGGCTCCGTCAAATCCGGTTACGTCGTCTCCCTGCCAGCAGTGCATGGAAATGGGGATCTGTTTCAGTGCAAGAAGCACCTGGTCTGTATCAACGCCTACTGCTTTATATGATTCCTTTGCTACTTCATATCTTTCTTTGATTGTCATGTTTTATTTCTTCCTTTCTTTTTTTAATCTAGATGAAATACCGGTTTTAACCCGTCAGAAACTGGGCTGTTATCAGGGTTCGTTTTCATAATATCCGCCATATAATCCCACCATTTCCGGTTAATGGGAGTATCTGCAGATTTAGCCCATTTTTCTTCCTCTTCTATTTCAATATACCCATAAAGCACATTGGTTTCTTCATCCAAAAATATGGAATAATTATGTCCGCCGCATTCATGAATCATTTCTTTCATTTCCGGCCAAAGCAGATTGTGGCGTTTCTCATATTCCTCCGCCATTCCTTCATTTAAATACATTTTAAATGATTTTCTGATCATATAGTTCCTCTCCCATCCACAGCCGTTACCATCGGCTTATATTCTTTTACAGCAAATGACTGGTATACTGATTCTCTTGCAGTTTCTAAATCTTCAAACTCTCCATATGAGATCATCTGAGCCAGCAGATTTCCAATTGCAGTGGCTTCTCCCGGTCCGGCATAAACAATTTTCCCCGTCTGTTTTGCAGTTAATTCATTTAGGTAAGCTGCATTGGAACCGCCTCCCACCACATGAAGACTGGAATATGTTTTTCCTGTAATGGACTGCAGCTCTTTGGCTGTCTCTTTATAGCATACAGCCAGACTGTTATAAATCACTGCCGCAATTTCTCCTGCACTTTTTGGTACAGGCTGGTTATTTCTCTGACAGAACTCAGCAACCGCATTTATCATACTCTCTGGAGCCAGAAAACAGTTATCGTTACAGTCAACCAGAGAAGGAATACTCTCCTTTGATGCAAGCTCACACAGTTCTGCAAAGGAATAAATCTCTCCTCTCCCCGCCAGCTCTTTTTTCACCGACTGTATCATCCAAAGTCCCATAATATTTTTTAAATACCGATAACGGAAATCGTACCCGCCTTCGTTGGTAAAATTAGCTTCCATACTTTTGATAGAACAGTCGGCGGCCGCAAGTTCGGTTCCCATAAGCGACCACGTTCCTGAGCTGATGTAGAGTATATCCTCCTGAAGTTCTTCTTTTCCAGGAACTTTAGGAACAGCCATTACCGCAGATCCGGTATCATGAGTGGCAGGTAATACCACAGTACAGGAAAATCCCACCTCTTTCATGATCTCCTCAGTGAACTGGCCTACCTTAGTTCCAGGCATGGAAAGTGGTCTAAATAATTTCTCCGGATAGGAAAGCATACGAATCAGCTCATAATCCCAATCCTCGGTTACAGGGCTGACCAGCTGGGTAGTGGTAGCATTGGTATACTCCTGTTTCTTTTCTCCTGTCAGCAGAAAATGAAAGTAATCCGGAATCATAAGGAGCGATTCTGCTCTCTTAAGAAGATCTGGTTCTTTCTCCTTAATAGCCATCAGCTGATAAATCGTATTGAATATCTGTTTTTGAATTCCGGTTCTCTTATATAAATCATCTTGGGAAATGATTTCATATACCTTTTCATCCATTCCCGTTGTTCTGTCATCCCGGTATCCTGCTGCCCTTCCAAGAATTTTATTCTCCTCATCAAGAAGGACAAAATCCACTGCCCAGGTGTCAATGCCTATGCTGACGGGTATCTTACCAAGTTTTTTACACTGCTTCAGTCCCTCTTTTATTTCAGCAAATAAGGACTCCACATCCCAGGATAAATGACCATTCTCCTGCTTCATGCCGTTGTCAAAACGGTAAATCTCTTCCAGAATTATCTTGTTGTCCTTCACAGTGCCGAGTATATGACGACCACTAGAGGCTCCAATATCTACGGCAAGATAATATTTTTCCATACGCACCACACTCTTTCATTATTATTGCCCACGCTCTCTGGGCATAAAGGGATACCCGCAGGGTGTATCATTATTATTGCCTACGCTCTTTGGGCATAAAGGGATACCCGCAGGGTGTATCATTATTATTGCCCACGCTCTCTGGGCATAAAGGGATACCCGCATGTTATTTTACTATTATTGCCCACCCACATTTCTATTTATATCATAACGGATATTTAAATAAAAAATAAGGACGGTGTTTAATTAAAACTGCGTCCTTATTTGCATTTTCTTTTAAAGTCGTGTATTTACTACATTTTATAAGATGCGTTTTTATTTTATTTACCATTGCCGCATATTTGACCCATTAATGGACTTACAATATCTCTACTCCCCTACCTGTTAATTCAAAAGTTTGATTTTTTCGACTTCAGACTTTTAATGAATGACTGTCTTTTTTCTTTTCTATCTACTTTTACATTGTATTGCATAGATTAATTTCATACTTTTCCCTTTCTACCGGTACTCTGGAAAATATTAAATAGATTAACCTATAATATAATCGTAAATTTGGGTAATACCGCCGTATACACCTCGTCTGCATTTGTGCTATAATATAGATATCAAAGGTGTGGTTTGCTTTACGGGTACGTAAGTCCGGTTTTAGTGAACTGCATTTTTTATTTTATTAGAAAGAGGTGAGATATTATGAACATAGGTGATGTCTTTATATACGGAAGTCATGGTATTTGTGAGGTTACCGGATTACAGGAAATGTGTATGGATGAAAAAATCGGCCAATATTATGTACTCAAACCTGTTTACCATGCTACCGCTACAGTATACATTTCATCTATAAGTAGCAGAAGAAAAACTGAAATTCGCCACATTCTCTCTGCCGATGAAATTTTCTCTCTACTAAAAAAAATGCCGGATAAAGATCACATTTGGAATAATGATAATCGTAAGCGAAAAGAATTGTACGGCCAGATTCTTGCAGATGGTAATCGTTCCGAACTTGTAAGAATGATAAAAACTTTACGTTGGCACAAACAAGAGCTAAAAAACACAAATAAAAACAATAAACTACAGATTTCCGATGAAGACTTTCTTAAGGATGCTGAAAAAGCGCTTTGCGAGGAGTTTGCTTATGTATTGAACATCAAGCGTGAAGAGGTTATTCCGTTTATTTATGAACAGTGATGCTAACCCATTTTACATGTAATCGATTAATTTAATTTCATTCCTTATTGGCATGTCAAGACCACTTTTAATCTCATACAAATCAACCCCTTATTTCATTATTGTTTTTCCCACAGATAATATCTGTTTTAACGCAAAACGAACCTGAATTTATAGCAAAATATTAAAAGTTGAAATAATCACCACTTAGAAGTCCATCATAAGGTATCTAGTGGTTGGCTCAAACTTAACTAATCATTAGATTACCTTTTAACTCGGACAAACGATATTTTGCCAAGTCTAGACTTGAGCACCCATAAACTCCCGGCTGTTCAATTTATTATTTTTTAATTTTTCTTGACATATTCAAATTATCGTGTTACACTACAAATAGTATTTTAATAAAGTCTTGATTTCGCATGTATACGTAAGTCATTATTCTATTGATGATTTACGCATATGTGCGATTTTTAGTTTTATCAAATATAATTTTAATTTAAGGAGGTATCTTTAATGAATAAAGGTACAGTAAAATGGTTTAATGCACAAAAGGGATTTGGTTTTATCTGCGACGAGAAGGGTAACGAAATTTTCGTTCATTTCTCAGGTCTCGCTATGGACGGTTATAAGTCATTAGATGACGGACAGTCTGTAACATTTGATGTTACAGAAGGTAATCGTGGCTTACAAGCTGTAAACGTTAACCTGGCATAAACATTAAAAAGACTGCTTTCGAGTGGTCTTTTTTTATTTCTATCCTCTTCTGTATAAATAAAAGACTGGTTTAAAGACTTTATAGAAAAACGCTACTTACAATTATAAAAAATAAAGGTAAGCAATGCTAAAATGAACATACCAAAGGCCATAAGGTCTTTAAAGTCATATTTCATTATCCAACATGCCCACACAAAGACAAATCTTAATAATCAACGACAATTCAAAACGTCACGGCATACTGAAATTCAGTATTTCCGTGACGCTTGATTGTTATTTCCACACTTGAAATAATCTAGTTAAAACTGCGTCCTTATTCGCATCCTCACCCAATTGCTTTAATTTTCCTACTCAGCCTTGGAAGAAATAAGTAATTCCTTTAAATCCATAATAGACATTTCGTGCTCGTCCAGTATTGTGGATACTTCCTTAAACTGTTCCAGCTTTATTTTATCCTGAATTTCTTTTTCCTTTTCATCCAGTGTAATAAGACTTTCCTTATACTGCTTGATGGATTCCTGAACTTCCATTAACTCTTCCTGAAGTTTCTCAAGCGCTGTTTTTCTGACTCCTCTTGGCATATTGGTCCTCTCCTTTACAGATATTATTAATTAACCATATATAACCAAGTATATGCAGGAAAGATTTTCATTATTACAAAAATACAAGTTATTAATAAATTATCTTTGTTTTCTTTTCTTCATTTTTAAATCATCTCTTCCGGTTTTTCAGCCTTAACAAAGAAGAAAAGGGATACTCCTTAATACTGTTATCTCTTCCCATCGGGAAATGGCAGCGTTACATTCTTAACCCTGTATTCTTTTGGAGACATGCCGTAGTAATTCCGGAAAATCCGATGAAAATAACTGGTGTTGTCATATCCTACTGCAATCGATATATCCGTGATAGAGAGTCTGGTATTCAGAAGAAGAAAGGATGCCTGATTCAGCCGCTTAATCTGAATGAGTTCCTTAAATGTCCGGCCGGTGAGACGTTTTACTGCTCTGCTCAGCCAGTAAATATTGTAATTTAAGCTGGCGGCAAGTTCTGTCAATTCCCCATCTTTATAATTTTCATCAATGAACTTTAAAACCTGAAAAGTCAGCTTCTGATCAAAACTTTCTGATGTATGGCTGATCTTATCGGTGTAGTGCATGAGTTGAAGAAACAAAAGCCCCATTGTAACCTGGTTGATACTTCTTTTATTTGGCTGGTCGTTGAGCAGAGTCCATACCATATTTTCCACCAGATTCTGTACTGGAAGAACGTCAGCTACCTGAAAATGCAGGTAACTGGCATAGCGTGGATCAAAGCAAAGACTGCCTACCAGAAAATCTCTTAAAAGATTCTTCTCCTCTCCCATCATCTGAAAGGCAGTATCAAAAAACTCCGGAAGAATGATAAAGTTAACGGCAATATCTCCCTCACCTGCAGGAAGTATTTCCTGTGTTGCATGCTGATTTAAAAACAGCAGTTCCCCGGTTTTTAATACTACCTCTTCCCCGTCAATCCGGTGGGTGGTCTCTCCCTGGCACATATAAATCACTTCTATATAATTATGTTTATGTCTTGGGAAATGGACAAATCTGGTGTGAGGTCTGATGCGGATCATTTTACCATGCTCTAACATCTTTCTGCTGTCGATCACCAGTTCCTGCCCCTCTGTATACCGCTTCCTGTCAATTTCCGTCCGACCGTTTATGATCTCCCGTTCCTCCTCGGTAATCACTGCAAGACGGTTTATAATCTCCTGATTCACTGACTGGTGCCTCCTTCAATTTGGGAGAACGAAATCAAGTTTCTCCATCGATCCTCACCTATGGCCCGTTCACTAAGAGCATAGGCGTGGTCCTTTTCCCCATTGGCAAGGAGTTTATAAATCACTGCCCCCTTTGCATCTGTCTCTTTGATCCACCGGTCATTTAATACAATCACTCCATCTTTCGTCTGAAACTGCCACACAGCAGTCTCACCCTGCCTGTTGGTACTGGAATAAGTGATGTCTCCCTGCATGAGGTCATCCTGAAACATTCCGTTTTTAGAGGTTTTAACAGTAATATCCTGAGTCACTCCATCGTAATAGCGGTAACCGCATTCACCACTGCCGTTCATCTTTCCATTCTTCCAGCTTCCATAGGAATAATCATACCGTTTGCCTTCTTCCAGACTAAGGACTGAGATGGCCGAAGCAGTTCCATCCGGCATTCCATTTTTAAAATCTCCATAAAATACAACGGTGGGTTTTAAAAATACGATTCCAGTTCCATCCTTGATTTCACGTATTAACATCTCTTCCGAATACATACAGGGAAATTGGGCAATGGAATCACCCTTTGTTTCTATTAACCTTGCAGCTCCTTCCAGATCCCCGTCTTTCAATCTGCCGCTCAGCCCTTCTAAAAATTCACGATTGGCAGCAGTCAGAGAAATTCCTGTATCCGCCATTTCTGTAACCGCCGTTTCTGGCGGTGGTGCGTCTTTTTCCTGAATCTGAGATAACTCTGACTTCTTAAGCTGTTTATCCTTATTCTGTACTTCCTTACTGTTTCTTATGGTTCCTGCCACACTTAAAAGAAGCATCAACAGGGATACCAGGGCAATGGTGACGCCAATTCTTATATTTTCTTCTCTTCTGGCTTTATTTCCATCATAATTCACGAACTTCCCCCCTTACTGTCGTCAACCGACCAGGCTTCTTTTAAAAGAGCAATCCCTTTTTGTATTTCCGTCTCAGTCAAATTTGCAAATCCAAGAATGACCGTAGGTGGATATTTGTTATGTTCCTTATGAATAAAGGATCCGGACAAACCATATACTTTCACATTTCTCTTCTCTGCCCTTAAAACCAGTTCCTCCTCGCTTCTTCCCTTCTGGTCTGTCAGCAGCAGATGCAGTCCTGCATGTTCTCCCCCAATTAAAAACTGATTTTCAAAGGACTTTAAACCGGCAGTTAACACATCGTGCTTGGATTTATAAACGGCTCTCATCCGGTTTAAATGGCGCTCATAATGTCCCTCAGACAAGAACTGATACAATATGTTCTGATCAATTCTTGATACCGTGGAAGCATAGAAACTGATCCGTTTCTGGTAAATCTGGTACAGGGGGATGGGTAATACCACATAACTGACACGGATGGCAGGAGCAATGGATTTGGAAAAGGTACCGCAGTAAATCACCCGCTCCCTGTCATCCATACCCTGCAGGGCAGGAATGGGCTTTCCCTTATAACGGAACTCACTGTCGTAATCATCCTCAATTAAATACCGGTTCTCCTGTTCATAGGCCCATGCAAGCAGCTCCTGTCTTCGTTTTACCGGCATAATAATGCCAGTGGGATACTGATGAGAGGGCATGACATAGGCAATATCTGCACCGCTTTTTTCAAGCAGCGAGACATCCATTCCCGACTGATCCATATCAACAGGTACCACCTGATACTGCAGACTGTCAAACACCCGGTATGCCTGTCTGTAAGTGGGATTTTCCATGGCGATGGTTCTGTCCCTTCCCAGAATCTGGGACAGGAGCATCAGAAGATATTCGCTTCCTGCGCCTACAATGATCTGTTCCGGGAGACAGTTAACTCCTCTGGCAGAATGAAGATAGGAACGGATTGCTTCCCGAAACAGGTATTCTCCCTGGGGATCTCCCGCTGCGAAGATCTCTCTGTTATCATCGATCAGCGTATTTTTTGATATTCGCCTCCATGTATTAAAGGGAAAATTACAAAGATCAATTCCTCTTGGGGAAAAATCCACAGCCCAGTTTATTTTCTCCCCTTCCTCTTTTGCAGCAGTAAAAAAAGAGGGCTGGCTTTTCAAAGTCTCCTGTCCGGTATGAATGAGTCCGTCGATTTTCAGTACAAAATAACCACGGCAGGGAACCGACTCAATATAGCCTTCTGATAAAAGCTGCTCGTAGGCCATCTGGGTGGTACTCCTGCTGACTTTTAAATGCTCCGCCAAAAGTCTGGTGGAGGGGAGGCGAACCGCAGGCTTTAGATTGCCTTTTACAATTTCATTCTTAATGTAACTGTAAATCTGGCTGTAATAGGGCCAGCCTGGCTGGTTCTTTAAAGGTATCATCAGTTCCATGGTAACAACAATCCTCCTTTACCGGATAGGAAAAAATGCCGCACGTCCCTTATCTTGCGGTCATGCGGCATTTTTGTTCAGCTGTACTATTTTCCAATTTTAAAAGAACTCTTTAAGGATACAATCCGGTTGAATACCAGATGCTCCGGTGTGCTGTCCTTGCAGTCAACACAGAAGAAGCCGTTTCTTACAAACTGGTAGCTGTCATATGCCCTGGCTCCTTCAAAGCTGGGCTCCACATAACAGTTCTTTAAAACAGTCAGGGAATTGGGATTTAAGTTTAAGCTTCCGTCTTCGTTTAACTTTCCTTTTTCTTCGTCTACGATGTTCTCATATAAGCGGCACTCCACTTTCTGTGCAGTTGAAGCAGCTACCCAGTGAATGGTTCCTTTCACTTTTCTGCCCTCAAATCCGGAACCGCTCTTTGTCTCCGGGTCATAAGTGCAGTGAACAACCGTAACATTGCCGCTCTCATCTTTTTCGCAGCCGGTACAGGTCACAAAATAAGCGTTCATGAGACGGACTTCATTGCCTGGGAATAGGCGGAAGTACTTTTTAATGGGCTCTTCCATAAAATCTTCCCGTTCGATGTAAAGTTCTTTTCCAAATGGAACTTTTCTTTCACCCAGTTCCGGATTCTCCAGGTTATTGGCCACATCAAGATACTCTGTGGTATCTTCCGGATAATTATCAATTACCAGCTTGATGGGGTCTAAAATCGCCATCATTCTGGGTCTTTTCAGTTTTAAATCTTCCCTGATGCAGTACTCTAACATCGCGTAATCAACAGAGCTGTTAGCCTTGGAAACACCTACTAAATCAACAAACATGCGAAGGGATTCCGGCGTATAGCCTCTTCTTCTTAATGCTGCGATGGATACCAGTCTTGGGTCTTCCCAACCATCAACGATATTATCCTCTACCAGCTTTTTGATGTAACGCTTTCCAGTTACCACATTGGTCAGATAAAGCTTTGCAAATTCTATCTGACGGGGAGGATTTTCAAATTCACACTCTTTTACCACCCAGTCGTACAGTGGTCTGTGATCTTCAAATTCCAGTGTACAGATGGAGTGGGTTATATGTTCAATGGCATCTTCAATTGGATGTGCAAAATCATACATGGGGTAGATACACCATGTATCCCCGGTGTTATGATGGGTCATACGTGCCACACGGTAGATAACCGGATCACGCATGTTGATGTTCGGAGATGACATATCAATTCTGGCTCTTAAAACCTTTTCGCCGTCTTTGTATTTACCGTCCTTCATCTCTTCAAACATCTTTAAGTTCTCTTCCACACTCCGGTTTCTGTAAGGGCTCTCCTTACCAGGAGTTTTAAAATCTCCCCGGTACTCCCTTATTTCATCGGCAGTTAAATCACAGACAAATGCCTTTCCCTTCTTGATTAAAAGAACGGCACAGTCGTACATCTCCTGAAAGTAGTTGGAAGCAAAGTAAAGTCTGTCGTCAAATTCTGCTCCCAGCCATTTCACATCTTCAATAATAGATTCCACGAATTCCGTCTTTTCTTTTGTCGGGTTTGTATCATCAAAACGGAGGTTGAATTTTCCGCCATACTTTTTTGCCAGGCCATAGTTTAACAGGATGGATTTGGCATGTCCAATATGCAGATAACCGTTTGGCTCCGGCGGAAATCTGGTCTGCACATGGTTATAAACGCCTTCTGAAAGATCCTTGTCTATCTCCTGTTCAATAAAGTTTTTAGAAATTATTTCTTCTTTGTTATCTTCCATCTTTCTTCCTCCATATCAGTCACTTCAATAATACAATATCATATCATACTTCAAACGATTCGAAAAGGGGGAAAACGTCTTATCCTATAACAGATAGCCTTTCTTTTTCAGCTCTGCCTCAATAAAATCAAGATTCTTCTCCGAGTCTGCCTCTACGGTATGATAATGGCAGCCTCCTGTCAGCACATTTAAGGGCTGGTCTTTGGAGGTATTTAAATGCTGCATAAATTCCGCCGCATCCAGACGGTTGTTAATAATTAAATCCACCTCAATCTGCCCGTATAACTGGTGTTCGATGAACACGTTCCGGATTCTCCCGCCATAATCAACAATGGTATTCAGTTCCTCCAGGGTATCTTCTGTCTTATGCCTGGTCCTGAAAATTCTTACAAAAGAAGGTTCCTCTTCTCTCTTTTCCAAATGAAGAAGGTAGCCTTTATTGGTGGACAGGATCATTTTATTTTCTGCACGCAACAGTGCAATATCCTGTACCACCACCTGTCTGCTGACGCCAAGTCTCTGGGCTAAATCTCCCCCGGATATGGGCTTTCCTTCTTCCATTAACAGTTCCACAATTTTCTTTCTTCTGCTGCTGCCTTCCACGTTTTATTACTCCTGCCTTATTTTTCTGATGTCCTCTGTTGTCAAAAATGTGCCTTCGTATCCAAGGATCTCACAAAGCCTTGTGATGTGAGGCGGTTCCAGCCGGGCTTTTGTAAGAGTGTCTTTCTCATAAAATATCTTCTCTCCCGGTCCGTCTGAAATCACCGTTCCTCCTGCCATAACAATAACCCGTTCAAAATACTGGGCAACAAAATCCATATCATGAAGAATTGCAAGTACAAATTTCCCTCTCTCTGTCATGGTACGAATCAGCTGTCCCAGTACCTCCCGCCCCCTGGCATCCTGGGCGATGGTGGGTTCATCTAATATCAGCACCTTGGGATCCATTGCCACGACGGATGCAATTGCTACCATCTTTCGTTCAGACAAGTCCAGATCATAAGGATTTTCTTTCTCTGCATGGAGGAGACCCACCATCTCAAGAGCTTCCCTGGCACGCTGTTCCCCTTCTTTTCTTGTCATACCGATGTTTAAGGGACCTACCATCACCTCTTCTAAAACCTGATTCTTAAAAATCTGGTCATCGGGATTTTGAAATACATATCCCACTTTTTTTGCAAGCTGGGCTACGGTCCGCCCGGAGATATCCTCCCCTTCCAGAAGTACCGTTCCTGCCTTAGGTTTTAGAAGTCCCTTAAGCAGCTTAACCAGTGTGGTTTTTCCGGCACCGTTCTGACCAATCACAGCAGTTGGCCTTATATCAAGGGAAAGGGTGAGGTTTGAAATTACCGGAGCACCGGGTATATAATGAAAGCCCAGATCCTTTATGGTAAATATATCCTCCACCTGTTTGTCAGGGTTACGATCTCCTGCCGTTTTCGAAAGGGCAGGGGGAAACTGATCCTTGTGGTTTTGAATCTGTTTTAAGGTTACAGGATAAAGTAAGTCATCACCCTCTTTCCTATAAACGGAAAGTGCTTTTGAAACCTGGGTATAGACGGGTGGCTCCACTCCAAGCTCCCTTAAATCCTCTCTGGAAAAAATGCGTTCCGGAACATCATAAGCCACCTGTGATCCACGATGAAGCAGGAGTATTTTATCACAATAGGCCGCCAGCTTTTCCATCTTCTGCTCCACCATAATAATGGTGATTCCGGTCTTCGCCAGTTTTTCAACCACCAAAAACACATCTTCGCTGCCCTGAGGGTCCAGCTGGGATGTGGGCTCGTCCAGAACTAAAACCTCAGGTTCCATGGCGAGAATACTGGCAATTGCCACTCTCTGTATCTGTCCCCCTGATAAATCAAAGGGATTCCTGTCCTTATATTTAATAATATCTAAAAGCTTCAGTGCTTTATCCACTCTTTTTCCGATCTCTTCCCTCGGAATCCCCAGATTCTGAAGCCCAAATGCAATTTCCTCAAAAACCGTATCTTTTGCACCGGACAGCTGATTAAACGGATTCTGAAACACAAGGCCCACTTTCTGGCAGAGGACTGCGATTGGTACTTTTGATGCCTCTACACCGTCAATGATCACTTTTCCCCCATACGCTCCACGGAACATGGTTGGAACAAGCCCTGCAAAAGCCTGGCAGAGTGTACTTTTTCCCGCCTGATTTTCACCGATAATCCCGATAAACTGCCCCTTATCCGCTTCAAAATCAATTCCGTCAAGAACAAGCTTACTGGTATGGGGATACTTATATTTTAATCCTTTTACTTCAATGAATGCCATATACGATCCTCCAGACAGCCGAGGCCGCAATCAGAAGGGCCATAAGAATCATAAATCCTTTGTCCCCTCCTGACAGCCGGTGCTCTCTTAAAAATGTTTTTTTATTTTTAGAGCCAAACCCTCTGACCTCAAGAGCAATCGCCCGTTCTCTGGTATTGATGAGGGAACTGCTGACTACTGGAGAAATCAGGGGAATAAATGCCTTAGCCCTGGTAAATAAACTTCCTTCGGTTTCCATTCCCCGGCTTCTCTGGGCATCTAAAATAGTATTCATGGTTCCCATCATCTGAGGAATGATTTGAAAAACAGAGGTGATCATATATCCGAATCTGGGAGAAAATCCCATCTGCTCCAGATCGTCTACCAGATCTGCCGGTCTGGTTGTAAGAACAAACGCAGCAAATGCCAGAAGCATATTTAAAATATTCAGACCGATCCGGCATGCATAAAGAAGACCTTCCCGGTAAAATGTCAGGGCTCCCACTCGAAACAGGATGGTTTCATTCTCTTTATTAAACAGACCGTGGATCAAAAAAATAGTAATGAGAATGGTAAATGAAAATGCAATCAGCGGAAAAACCTTTTTAAGGATTCCTCCGCTGATCAAAAGGATCAGACTGATCGCCAGAAACAGTCCATACATCCACAGCGCGCCTCCAATAAGAGGCACGCTGATGGCCGCCAGAATATATACCATCTTGGCAAAGGGGTGAAGTCTGGTTAAATAGCTGTCCTTATCTACGTAGAGACTGATGCTTTTCATAGGAATAAACCCTTTCTTAATCCAGACTTTCTACCTCATCATTCACATCATAAAGAGAGGTGAGTTTTTTAGGCAGTCCTTTCATAATAGCAAAAACAATGAGGACTGTAATCAACTTGTCCGGCACATCAACAACCAGTTCATCGAGAAATGATCCCAAAAATACAGGCAGGCCAGCCGACTGAGACCAGCCAAATAAAAGGTCTCCCCAAACATTACCGGTTGCTCCGCCCCAGAAAATAACATTTAAAGGAGTGGAGATAACAACTGCTGTCAGTCCTGCAGCCACTGCTGTAAGAATTGCTCCTGAAAGCTTTTCCATATGACCCAGTCTTGCCATAATACCCACTGCAGCTCCGATTCCAAGACTGGTGAGGGCATAGATCAAAGTAATGGAATCACCGGTGGTAAAGCCAAAAATCAGATTATTGGCAGCCCCGCAGACAGCTCCGATTACGGGACCTCCCAGTACACCGCCAATACAGGTGCCGATGGAATCCAGCCAAAGGGGAAGTTTTAGAACAGATGCAAATAGTTTTCCTAAATAATTGATTCCGATACAGGCAGGTATCAATACAAATGTAGCCGCGTTTAACCTGGTTTTAAATAAATGATTCATCTTCAATCCTCCGTTCATAATTCTGACTGATCCATTCGAACAAACGCTTCCAGCGCAGTCAGGATCTCCATTTGTTCCCCTCTCATCATAGCAGATTCGCCGTCGGTATAGCTGTTAATCTGTTCCGTCAGCTCCTCCTCAAATTCCACCACCGTATTCAGTATGGAGGCTGTCTTTACACCACGTAAGCCTCCGGTTACAAATACGGCTGCTGTTTCCATGTCTGATCCGAGAACACCTTTTCCCGACCAGTAAGCACAGATTTTTTCTTCCTCATCGATGTAGAAGCTGTCATGGCTTCTGGCAATTCCCACATGTGCCGTTGCACCCAGTGCCTTGGCACTCTCCATACAGGCAATTAAAAGATCTGTATCTGGAATTGCAGGATACTTGGAGTCAATGTAAGACGACGATGCACCATCATCTCTGACAGCTCCGTTTACCAGAATCAAATCCCCAAGCCGGATTCCTTTTTTAAGAGCTCCGCAGCTGCCGATCCGGATCATTCCACGTACTCCGATTCTGGAAAGCTCTTCCACAGCGATTGCTGCAGAGGCTCCTCCTATTCCCGTAGAAACCGCCATCACAGGTAGTCCATGATAGAACCCTTTTATGCTTCGGTATTCCCGGTTGTAAGCAAGCTGCTCCACATTTGTAAGGTGGGAAGCAATCCGGTCTAATCGGGCAGGATCTCCCGGCAGCAGCGCATAAGGAGCTGCCTGACTGTCTGAAAGCCTGATATGGGGCATAATTTCTGCCAAAACTACCATCTCCTTCCTTTTCTATTCTCTGAATTTAACACAAAGAAGCTGCCTTGTCAACCAATTGTCAGGTGACAAGACAGCTCTCTTTTCTATCTTTTTATAACTCTGTTTATTTTCTCTCTGCAGCAGCCCACAGATCCTGTTTCTCCACAAACTGCTGATTGATCCATTCCAGTGCCTGCTGCCTTCCTTCCTCTGAAAATGGAAATACTGCTTTCGTCTTTTTTTCATCGGCAGTCGCTTCGTAACAGTATGGCTGGGGGTAAACGGTTGCTTCAAGTCCCTCTTCTTCCTTTTTAATCCGATACCGCATCCCATTCATGCTTCCCGTATATGCCTCTTTTTTAAAAAACTGGATTGGAACAAAGGTTTCTTTCTTTAGCATCGATCAATCATCTCCTTATTTAACGCCCGGACCTGTTTTCTTCTTTCCTGTGGAACTGGAAACACCTGGTCCCACTTCCTGCTGTGGATTGTTTGTAACAGGCGCTTCCTGAGTGGCAGGAGTCGTTACTGCTGGTGTGGTAGGTGCCGCTGTGGTAGGCGCTGGTGTAGTAGGCGCAGCCGTTGTGGGAGCTGTTGCTGCCGGGGTAGGTGCTGCTGTTGTTGGAGCTGTTGTCGGTGTCGTTCCGGCGGTTTCAGTCTTTGTTGTTCCATTTGAAGTCGTCTTTGTTTCTGTACCAGGTAAGTTGTAGCAAAGCACCGGTACTTTAGACGGAATGTTTTCAAAGAGAGTTTTGGCCATTGCCGGAGGAAGGTTTACACAGCCATGGGAGCCGCTTGTTTTGAAAATGCTGCCTCCAAACTGCTTTCGCCAGGTTGCATCATGAAACCCGATATTACCGTTAAATGGCATCCAGTAAGCAACTGGAGTTCTGTAATCCTCTCCTTTTAAAGTTGCATCTTTCTGCTTATATGTAAGGGAATACACGCCAGCCGGTGTTGACCAGCCTTTGGATTCATTCCCTGATACAAAATCTGTATCAAGTACCAGTTTACCGTCTTTATAAAAATATAAATGCTGTGCGGTAAGGTTTACTTCCACGTAGGTGTTGCCATAATCATTCTCTCCGTAGCTTGCCGCTTCCTGTTTATATTCAGGCACCCGTTCCTGACTTTCTCCGGATCGGATAATTTCTGCCAGCGCATCGGCTTCCGCACTCTGATTTATCTTCCAGCCATAGCTTCCTCCGGTTATTTTTACTGGTTTTCCGTAAGAAGTATTAAGAGTCTTTGCCTTTGATACAGTATCATACCTGGAGGCCAGACCCTTTACATAGGCAGTTACTTCAGAACTGCTTAAATATGCTTTTCCGTCTTCCCCGATTCCCACCCATTTGGAAATGGTATCACCGTTTAATACTTCTCTCTTATCTCCAAATTTATAGGTTACCTTAACGTTGGTATATCGGTTTAAGGTCTGGACCTGATTGATTAAATCCGGATTATCTGCTGTTATCTTTGGTTTTGTATAAACATCGCCATCCTCTAAGGACACTTCTGTCTTAAAGTCTGAAACAGCTGCTGCAATCAGTGATTTTACCTTCTCCGGATCCGGGCGGCTTCCATCTACTGCTGCAACAATATGATATCCTTTCCCGGACTCATACTGAGAAACCGTGGCATCCTGGGGTTCTTTTATCTTATCTTCCTGAAAACAGGCCAGCTTTGATACTGCCTCATCAAACTGTTCCTGATTGTATTTTACCAGAGTTCCAATATCAAAATTTTGAAATTTGCTATTATGCTCTCCCCATTTCAGAGGATTCTGCTCTTCCAGAAGTTTTTCGACGCTTCCGTCAAAAACTGCTTCCATACCGATATCAGTACCTTTTATGGTCTCGGTATTATCCCCCCGTTCCTTAATTGTAATCTGGTAACCGTCGATACCGGCTGCTACCATCTTCTTAACCTCATCAATGGATTTTTTAGATGCATCCATACCGTTAATAATCGTGTTGGGGAAAAACACCTCTTTGTACTGTCTGCCCATCTGTAAATATGTAAGTGCCGCAATTAATGCGACAACGGCAACGGAACCGCCTCCGATTACAGCCAGACCCCCGATTCCCAATGACTTTTTCTTCCTGCTGTGGGGCATTTGCTTTTCCATTTATTTCCTACCTCTTTACTAGCCTTTTTATTCAGGTATTATTATATCGTAAAACAACGAAACATGTCTAAATATTTATGGTATATTTCTTGACTTTTTTATTACGATTTGACCTGACATCTCCAGAAAATTCATATTGACTTCCTGCCTTTCATAAGATATGGGTAAGAACAATCGGAAAGAACAAATTTATGGCTAATTATTCAACCGTATACGGAATTGTCGGTTCCGTTACTCCCTTTTACACCACGGTATCTGACCACAGCTGCTCCCTGCTTATTTCTGTCAATACCCAAAGCATGGGACAGATTAATTTTGTTGTTTCTCCCCAAACCTTTGTTTTGGAACAGCACACGTTTGGTCAGGGTGAGCCCATTATCGGCATATATGACACCAGTGTTCCGGTTCCTTTGATCTATCCTCCTCAGTACCAGGCTGTTGTTCTGGCACAAAACAGCTTCGGCTACCGGGCTGCACTGAATTATTTTGATGAAGATCTTTTAAGCGTGGATCAGAAAATGAAACTAAACATTCCGTCAGATGGAAGCACTCAGGTTCTTCTGATCAATGGACAAAATTTTACTTATAATCCTGGAGATCACTATCTTTTTATTCTGTACATGTCTGATTCCATGAATCCTTCAGTAGAAGTGACCCCCCAGAAGATTATCGTATTCTGTAACCCTGATGAGTAAATGCATGAAAAAAAGCCGTCTTATCCGCCCATTTATCAGGCTGTAAGACAGCTTTTTTATTAATAATGGCAAATAACAGGGATTCCCGTATTGATTAAACCATAAAGGGCCTTTGCCTTTTGGGGCGGAAGGTTAATGCAGCCATGACTTCCACCTGTCTGGTAAATGGTTCCTCCGAATTTGCTTCTCCAGCTGGCATCATGGAAACCGATTCCTCCGTTAAAAGGCATCCAGTAATCCACATGACTCTCATATTCGTAAGTACCATCCGGCTTTTTATCTCCCCGAAGCACCCGGTCTGTCTGCTTATAAGCAAGCGTATAGATGCCTTCCGGTGTGGTAAGCTTCTTTGACACATTCCCTGTTACACAGGGAGAATCCCATACGATACTACCATTCTGATACAGGTACACATGCTGGGCTGCCATATCTGCTTCCACATAAGTACTGCCCCAGTCCACATTACGGTCAGCTGCTGCCAGACTGTACTGGGGAGTCCGCTCCTGGCTCTGGCCTGTTTTAATAATAGCCATAAGAGCCTGTGTCTCCGCTTCCTGATTCATTCGCCATCCATATGCACCAGAAAGAGACAGATCTCTTCCGTCAGTTGCTTTAAAGGCTCTGGCTTTTCCGGCCGTATCATATTTGCCGGCCAGTGACTGAATGTACTCCGCAGCTTTTGTTCCGTTTATATGGATTCCTGTCTGATCTGCACCATCAATCCAGGTACAAAGCTGTTCTCCGGTCAGTACTTCCGACTGACTGCCAAATAGATATGTGACTTTCATATCCCTGATCTGATTTAAGGCAGCGCATCTTGCTACCAGCTCTGAATCCGTGGATGTTACGGTCACCGTATCATAACAGTTTTTCTCTTCCAGACTGATCTGCCTGTTCTCCTGAGTTAACGCAGCTTTCACCGCCTCATCAAGTTTCCCTCTGTTAACACTGTTCCCCTGTACCTCAGCAATCACAGTGAAGGGCTGTCCCTCCTGCCAGGCGGAAATTCTTGCATTCTGAGTAACCACAATATCCTTGCTGCTGACACAGGCAAGAGAATCCAGCCGTTCTTTCAGCTTCTCTTCCTGGTAGGTCACCGTACTTTTAAGGACACTGCTGTTGTCGATATCAGGACCTGCCACACGTCCGTTACTATTTTGTTGCGCCAGTATATTCTGAAGTCCATCGGTAATCACCACCTGATACTGGATATCTGATCCCTTAATCACTTCAGAGGCTCCTCCTTTTGCCTTTATGGTAAGCTGATACTCTCTTCCATAAAAGCCTTCAATCTGTACCTTTGCCTCCTCTACAGTCATACCTCCCACCAAAACTCCGTTGATCTTTGTTCCGGGCACAAACTTAGAAGCATCATCTGCCAGTGCAACTACACTTCCTGCCAGCATAAAAACCGCTGTCAGAAAAGCAATTATCCCTACGGTACCTGCATGACTCTGTCTCCTGCTCATTCATTCAAATCCTTTGCTGATTAGTTATTATGGAAAAATATCCCACTTCCTCCTAGGTTAGCACGATTTTATCAGAATAACAAGTATCAAAATCCACAAATCATTCCGCCACATATTTCGTCAAATCAGCCCAATGTTCCAATGCAACAGCTCCGATCCGGGGATCGTATATAATGCCCAGATTTCTCTTTATTTCTTCATAACAATACTTCAGTGAATATGCATCCCTGTATCCCCTGTCGGAGGTCATGGCATCGATGGAATCGCAGATTGAGATAATCCTGGAACCAACAGGAATTTCATCTCCCTTCAGTCCGTAAGGATAACCGTTTCCATCATATCGTTCATGGTGGTGAAGAACAATGTCTTTCAGCTCATTCAAATGACGGGATTTACTTAATATCTGGGCACCGGTCTGAGGGTGTTTTTTCATGGCAGCCCATTCGTCCTGAGAAAGCCTGTCTGGTTTGTTTAATACTGCATCAGGAACTCCGATTTTACCAATATCATGAAGATGAGCGGCAATATGAATCCGCTCTGTCTCATCTCTGTCAAGCTTTAAAAACCCGGAAAGGGCCAGCGCCATATCGCTGACCCTTTGAGAATGCCCCGCCGTATAGGGATCTTTGGCATCTAATGCGCTGACGATGCATTCGATAATTTCATGATAATCAATGCCGTTCCTGCATAACTCAAATCCTGATTCATTTTTCATGCTCTTTTCTACCTGTCTTACTGGTTAGCACTAGCTAACTTGCAATTAATAGCAACCGGCATTCTCACATCCGCAAGGCTTAATCGAAATTGAAGAGATCTTCTGATCTTCCAGATAGCCGCAAGCGGTTAAACCAGCCCGCACAACGGAATTCCAGTTTTTTGCAGAGAGATGATATGTGGTTTCATCATCCAGAACTACCGTGCAGGCATCTTCCATGGAACAGGTGTCTGAGTAAGCAATTTTATACATATTCTTCCTGCTGATGGCTCCGATTTCCTCTAAGACATTAACCATGCGATAGACAGTAGCAGCTCCGATGCTCTCATCTACCCTGGACGCTTTGTAATAGATTTCTTTACAGCTGGAACATTCATGCTCCAGAATAATATCTAAAAGTGTAAGACGCTGCTTTGTAATTCTGCAACCCTTACCCTTCAGCCGTTCAATAATAAGATCCTTCTGCATCCTGGTTCTGTGATAGCTTCTGGAATCAGCTACTTTTCTCTTTTCAATCATGTTTGTGTGCATTTCCATTTTGGCACCTCCATTAAGACGTATAATATAGTACGAAAAACAAATAGCAGTCTCTTAGTGGCAATGTCCGCCACAGTCCTTGCACTGTCCGCCGCACTGAATGGATTTTCCGTTCTTCTTATCCCGAATCATGCTTCTGATAATCAGTGCCACCGCTCCGATGACAACTGCTGATACTGCTAACGTTCCCATATGATACCTCCTGATAT
>SVDS01000020.1:0-1358 GCA_015057715.1 Paenibacillaceae bacterium | reverse complement strand
ATTAAAGTTCCTACCTGATAGACACAAAGCGCTACTATATATGCCAGAAGTGTCTGATATCCAACTGCAAACCAAAACCATCTGGTATTATTCATCTCACGTTTGATGGCACCCATTGCTGCAAAACAAGGTGCGCAGAGAAGATTAAATACAAGGAAAGAATACGCAGCAACTGCTGTCATACTACCTGCAAGAGTACCCCAGATCTCAGAACCATCTTCTGCAACTTCAGCAAAGCCGTAGAGAATACCAAAGGTTCCAACTACGTTTTCTTTTGCTACCAGTCCTGTAATGGCTGCTACTGCAGACTTCCAGTTTCCCCAGCCAAGAGGAATAAAGAGCCAGCTGATTGTACTTCCCAGCTTAGCCAGTATGCTGTGGTCAAGTTCCATTGCCTCCAGCATTCTAAACTGGCCGTCTACCCAGCCAAAATAGGAAGCAAACCATACAACGATAGTAGATAATAAAATGATTGTTCCTGCTTTTTTAATAAAGGACCATCCGCGTTCCCACATACTTCTTAAAACATTCGCAACTGTTGGCATATGGTAAGCGGGGAGCTCCATAACGAAAGGCGCCGGATCACCAGCAAACATTCTGGTCTTTTTTAAAATAATACCGGAACAGATAATTGCTGCAATTCCTACGAAATAGGCACTTGGTGCAACCCAGGAAGCTCCATCAAAAAGTGCGCCTGCAATCAGTGCAATAATGGGAAGCTTGGCACCACAGGGAATAAAGGTTGTTGTCATAATTGTCATCTTACGGTCACGATCATTTTCAATGGTTCGTGATGCCATAATGCCAGGTACGCCGCAGCCACTGCCGATCAGCATGGGAATAAAAGACTTACCGGAAAGACCGAATTTACGGAATACACGGTCCATAATAAAGGCAACACGGGCCATATAACCGCAGCTCTCCAAAAATGCAAGGAAGATAAAAAGCACCAGCATCTGAGGTACAAAACCAAGAACTGCACCAACACCTGCAATAATTCCGTTAACCAACAGACCCTGGAGCCAGTCTGCGCAGCCAATTGCAGTTAAAAAGCTTTCAGCCAGGACTGGTATGCCAGGAAGCTGGAGACCGAAAAGATTCATTTCGTCACCGAAAAGACTGTCATTCACCCAATCAGTTGCCCAGGATCCCACTGTTGTAACAGACGCATAATAGACAATAAACATCACGGCTGCAAAGATGGGTAGTGCCAGAAACCGGTTAGTAACGATCCGGTCAATTTTATCGGAAATCGTAAGTTTATTTTTCATGCTTCTTGTTAAACACTGATCGATGATAGAAGAGATATATACATAACGTTCATTTGTAATAATACTCTCTGTATCGTCATCCAGTTC
>SVDS01000271.1 GCA_015057715.1 Paenibacillaceae bacterium | reverse complement strand
AGGTCCAATCGCAGATGGAGCTTTGTCAGTACTCAGTTCTTTTTTCTGCAACAAAACATTCCTCCTTTTTAATAATTTTTTTATCTTTTTGATTGTAATTTTATCATATCACACTTTTCAATATTTGACAATAATTTTATCAACGTGACAAAATTTTTATATATTTTTTTGTTTCATAATTGATTCTTCATGGAAAAATGATATAATGGAAGAGAGTATGAAAGGAATGTGAGTGATAATGACAGATAACGAATTATTAGATATGTATAAACCAATGGTTTCTTTTTTATCCAGCCTGTGCGGCCCTGGATGCGAGGTTCTGCTTCATGATGTGTCAAAATCAGACATCGGCACTGTAATAGCGGTTGCCAACGGCCACCACTCCGGACGGGGCATTGGTTCTCCCATGACTGACCTGGCCAATCAGATCAGAAAAGATCAGATCTACAAAACGCAGAATTATCTTACGAATTATCATGGTGTAAGTAAAAGCAAGAATTTTATATCCAACACCTATTTTATTAAGAATGAAGACAGGCTCATCGGTCTGCTCTGCGTGAACCGGAATACAACCGCGATTCATGAATTAGATCTGGCTTTGTCCCATTTGAAAAAACATTATAATCTGACAGAAGGAAGAAAAGATATACAGGAAGATTTAAGCACTCCGGTAGAAGAAATGCTTTCCACCCTTGTAACCCAGGCAGTGAAAGACGCGGGAGTCTCACCCCAGCGCATGTCCAGACAAGAAAAGATTAATATTGTAAAGCAGTTAAATGAACAGGGGATTCTAACCATGAAAGGAGCAGTTTCTGAAATCGCAAAACAGCTTTTTGTTTCTGAGCCCACTGTTTACCGGTATTTAAACCACAAATAACCTTTTGCACACAAAAAGAGAGTTATGCCAGTAGGTTTCTACTTTGCAATAACTCTCTTTTTAATGCCTTTTACATTTCAAACATTTTTGTGGCTTTTCCTTTTATGTAAGCCACTTCTGACTCTGTCAGATCCAAAAAGTCACTGTTGTCCATAGAACAATTGGAATCCTGCACATACATCATCTTGGTATCCTTCTGTGTGATGGAATAGAACCATACCTCCTTTGGTACATTATATACTTTTCCCTGCTCCATAAGAGTTAACTCTATCTTAAACTGATCATTTTCTCTTTCTGCAGTAATTAAAATTGCCTTTCCAGCCGCAAGTATAAACTGTTCATCAGTTGAGTGATGAATCTCAAGATGTGCGATTCCATTAATGTCATTATCCGGCTTCCAGTTTTTAATGCTTACCAGCCATTTCTCGTTTTTATATACACATAAGATTCCTTCATCATTATTTTCATATATATCTGGTCTCATATTAGTTAACCTCATACTTTCTTATTTTTTGACTTTATAGCTGTGTCCTTCCGGCAATTGGTGCCCCATAACCAAACGCCCCTTCCATAGCGCAAACCTTTGCAGCAAATGTTGCTCCCTGTTTCATTGCCTCCAGTAATCGCAACTCCATTTTATGATCATCCTCTTCTATCAGTTCAGATGTTTCAGAGCTTTCTAATAAGGAACAAAGAAATGCAGAGAAATAGGAATCTCCAGCCCCCATTGTATCAATTACGTTCTCTGCCTGCACTGCTTTGGCATAATAAGTCTTATTTTTGTATAACACGTAAGACCCTTCTTCACCCACGGTTCCCAGTACAATTTTTACGCCATTCCCCTGTACTTTCCGCATCTCTCTTTCTCTCTCTTTATCATCTAAATGGGCACAGGACAGGATTGCAATTGTAACATATGGGCACACCTTAATCAGATATTCATCCGTCCATCTGGTAGAAAAGTCAAATGCGATTGGAACACCAGTCTCTTTCAGCTTTTCCAGATCATCTTCAATGTAACTGTTTAGGTTTGTATAAATCAGCTGGAAATTCTTAATATAACTAAAATCTTCATCTGTAAAATTAAAAGGATTCTCCTTTGCTATTCCTCCTTTATTGGAACCAAGAAATACGCGGTCACTATTATTTAAAGTGACAAGTGCAAATCCATTCTCACCTTCAAATGTTCTGCAGTGGCTGTCATCAATACCAATTTTTTCAAGTGTATTATGAACACAATCAGCTACCTCATCATTTCCGTACTTTCCAAGATATGCGCATTCCAATCCATTCATTGTGGTATAGACACAGGTATTCACACATTGTCCGCCCGGATACATCGTTCCTCTGGAAAGATATTTATCACAGACATTATCTCCGATAGCAATTATTTTACTGTGTTTCATCCTTCTACTCCTTCTGATTATAGTCTTAGAAAATAAATGCCCCAAGAAGCATTGCCACTGTTACAGATACAACCGTACATACCAGACCTGGAATCATATAACTATGATTAATAACAAACTTTCCAATTTTAGTTGTACCAGCAGAATCAAATGCTAAAGCCGCAACGCATTGACCGGAAGCCGGGATAAAATAATTGGATGAACAGGCGATCCAGCCCGCAACAATGATATTGGCTGGTAGTCCTAATGCAATACCAATTGGAACCATGATCATCGTTGTGGAAGACTGACTGGTGGTGATCGCTCCTACAATAAATACTGCAAGAATGTAAATCCAGGGATACTGATTTGTCAGCGCCGACATATGATCTGTGATAAAGGAAGCCTGATCCCCGATAAATGTATTAACTAACCAGCAAAGGCCAAATGCTAAGATAACTGCAAACATTCCGGTACGGAAAACTGGCTGGTCTAATACTTTATTACTATCAAGCTTTGTTACGAGCACCATGACTGCTGCAGCAACTAACATAAATATTTCAATTACGGTGGTAAGCGGTAGTTTTGAACCATCGGAAAGCGTTGGAACCAATGCTTTCACTGCGCCTAAAAGAACAATCCCTACCATTGCAGTTAAAAAAATTGTGACAGATGCTTTTGCTTCTTTTGAAACTTCTTTCTCCTCTTTCTGCTTTTCAATTGATCCGATAATCTGACCGGCCGCTACACGCCTCTGGAATTCCGGATCATCAGCAAGCTCTTTGCCCTTTTTGATAACTGCAAGTGCCGCTGCAATGGTTCCAATCAGAGTTGCCGGAATACAGACAAACAGCAATGTAAAGATATTTACACCTGTATAAGGTGACTCAGCCATAAATGCAAGAATTGCTACGGTAGCTGCGGATATTGGACAAGCAGTAATTGCCTGCTGTGATGAGATAACGGAGGCAGAAATTGGACGTTC
>SVDS01000270.1 GCA_015057715.1 Paenibacillaceae bacterium | reverse complement strand
CGTACCATAAGGTGCCGCGGAAAGGATTTTCTGGATTGTGATCTAAAACCTCAGATGAGAATTGAACAGATTGAGGGGGCTGTACAAGCGGAACTGCAGAAGCTTCTTGACAGATGTAAACCTGCTCCCATGGTGACGAACATTGGAACCAATGAACTGGAACTGGAACTGATCCGGATTGAGGAAGCAGTTGGAAATTTAATGCAGGTTTTAAAGACAAAAACCGTCAGCTCACTGACAGTGGATTACGTTAATAAAGAACTGGAAGAACTTTCGGAGACAAAGAAAAAACTGTTGGAAGAGAAAGAACGGTTAGCCTATGAATCTGTATATCCCGAAAAAATTATATTTTCTCAGTTAAATAAAGAAGACAAACGGGCGGTAGCTTTTTCTTATCTGGAAACAGTGGTGGTCAGGGAAGATTATATCAGTCTCATATGGAAAGTATGACAGGCGTGCAAAACGAAAATAAATTTAGAAATTAAGTCAAAAAAGGCAATGTTCACAAATTTATGAACAAAGCCTTTTTTATTGCAGATAAATTAAAAAACTATGAGACAAATAAATTATATATTTTTAAAAAATATGATATTATAGTGTAAAAGATTGAAAACGGGAGGTACTATGGAAAATCATATAAAAGTAATTGAAGCCATAAAAGAATACTGTCTCAGTCATCCCGGTGCCTATGAAGCCAGGCCATTTGGAGAGTATCCAATCTGTTACAAGGTTATGGGGAAAATATTCGCTCAGCTTAACCCCCAGGAGAATTTTTATAAAATCACCTTAAAATGTGAACCGGAAAAAGCATATCTCTATCGTCAGCTCTTCCCTGGTGTAATAGTAAGAGGATACCATTGCCCTCCCATTCAACAGCCCCATTGGAATACCATTGATTTAAATGCATTTTCAGATCAGGAGTTTCTGTTTCAGATGATTGATGAGGCATATGAATCTCTATTAAATAAGTTTAGTAAAAAGGCAAAAGATAAACTAAGCAATCTGTCAATGATTGAATTTAAGGATACAGATGGGGAAGATCCTGATTTTGTGATTTTATGCACAAAGCTGGATCAGGCGCTTGACGAAATAGTAGGAAAACAATATCAAAGAAGTAAGTATCACCAGTTCAATCAGAGAGACAGCATACATGATGTAATTGTGGCATACAACAATGGTGAACCAGTTGCATGCGGAGCATATAAACGGTTTGATGAAAATCATGTGGAGATTAAGCGGGTCTATGTGGATCCGTCACAACGTAATATGGGGTTGGGAGCGGAAGTAATCCGAAGATTAGAGGCAAAGGCCAGGATAAACGGTTACAGATGGTGCGTTCTGGAAACAGGGCGGCTGCTGGAAGCGGCTCATATGATGTATCAAAAAGCAGGTTATCAGATTATTCCGAATTATGGTCAGTATGTTGGGATGGAGGATTCCATTTGTATGGAGCATAAAATTTAATGGGCGAACAAATAATAGATAAAATTGAACTTGGACTAAAGAAAAAATCATTTTCTATGTTTTTTAATGGAGGGGAGATATGGTTTGAACATCTGGATTCCCTTTATGATCAGACAGAACTGATTAAACAGAAATTCACGCAGGATTTATTGGAAATACAAAGACCATCAACCAGTTCGTTTATAGCTGTCATTATGGATGAATCAAATATTAATGGTGAAATACTGGATTTGATAATAAATGAATTTTCAAACTTAAATAAGCAGCTACGTAAGGTTGTGTTTATCGGATTAACGATTAAAATGAAACGGTATGTGAAAAAAAGAAGTGCACATACAAACTTCATGATAATCTGTATGGATGATCTGGAAAAGGCAAAAGAGTGGCTGGTTAAGAATTGAGGGGAATGTTATGAATAATAAAGAAATTATTGATATTGCCATGCAGCAATCAGCATTTGACAGTAATTGCATGATGGAGGATTTTAGAAGCAATATAAATAAAGTAGTACTCTCCGAAAAAAGTTTAAAGGCCAGAAAGTATTTAAAACTTCCCTTCTTATGTGATTTAACATCCTATGGGAATAATATTATTGCATCTGCATCCAAAGAATTAATAAAGGAAGTGGAATGGTACATAACAAAATATAAGGTTGAACACTGTTTTGAAACACCGAATCTACATCGATTAATGGAAAGATTAAAGCCTTATAATCTGAATGTTTGTTTTATGGCAGAGTATTTTTTACCCGATATGAAAGTATTAAAACCATTACCCTGTCAATATGAAACCAAGGTTATGGAGCCTGAGGATTTTGCAGAATACTATCTGCCGGAATGGAACAATGCATTATGCGAAAAGCGGAAAGAATTGGATAGTCTGGCTGTAGGAGCATTTGATAACGGGAAACTGATCGGGATTGCGGGAGCATCTGCCGATTGTGATACCATGTGGCAGATCGGTATAGATGTATTGCCGGAATATAGAAGACAGGGAATTGCTTCCAGTCTTACAGGCTTACTTGCTTTAGAAATATTGGAAAAAGGAATAGTTCCATTTTATTGCTGTGCATGGTCAAACCTCAAATCTGCCCGAAACGCCATAAAAAGTGGGTTTCGGCCGGCATGGGTACAGATGACGATAAGAGAGGACAGTTTTATTGCAGAAATGAATGAATAGGGAATTAAATAAAAACAGATATTCGGAGAGGTAAAGTATGGTTATAAACATGGAGTTTTTAAAGGGTGAAGATATTTACCTTAAACTGGATAAAAAGACGGCTGGAAATATCCGTAAGCAATGGCTTCCAGCCTATCATTTTACAATATGTGATATGCATGGAGATGAGGTAGGCGGTTGCGATTTACGGATTGGATATAACAAAAATGCATATTATGGCGGCAATATCGGGTATCATATAGATGAGAATTACAGGGGGCACCATTATGCGGGGAAAGCCTGTTTGTTACTGTTTCAGTTAGCGAAAAAACATAAGATGGATTATCTTATTATCACCTGCAATCCCGATAACCATGCTTCAAGGAAAACCTGTGAATACGCTGGTGGAACATTAGAAGAAATTGTGGAGATACCAGAGGATAATGATATGAGAAAAATCGGAGAAACAGAAAAATGTATCTATCGATTTAGTTTGCTTAATTATTAAGATTAGCGAGGTGATTTACAATGAAAAATGAATTACACATCTTTTTCGATTATATCTGTCCGTATTGCCTGAGAGCGCATAACTATTTAAAGGAACTTATGCCGGAGTATCCGGATCAG
>SVDS01000269.1 GCA_015057715.1 Paenibacillaceae bacterium | reverse complement strand
GTAACTTTCTTAAATACCTTGCTGAAATAATAGGGATTATCAAAGCCCAGTTTATCAGAGATATCATACATCAGGTACTGGTGAGTGTCTATAAGCTCCATGGCATGCTGGATCTTTATCTGAGCAATATAATCAGAAAGGGTGGTTCCGGTCAGCTTTTTAAAGGTATTGCTTAAATGGCCGGAACTAATATTTAAAGCTTCCGCAACATCCACAAGAGTCAGCTTTTCCATATAGTGTTCTTTGATGTAGCCTCTTGCCAGGTCTACCAGTTTATCAGAGCGGGTGGACTTTCTGTCGTTTAAAAGCCTGCAAAGCTTTTGGCAAAAGCTTCTCAGCCATTTCAGTATGTCCTCCAGGCTGTTAAACTGACTGAGCTGTTCCGCAATGTTGATGGTATACGGGAAAATATCCTGATAGCTGCCATTTCCTGTTTCAAAAAAGGAATATAAATAAGTATAGATATTGATGCAGGCACTGGTTGCCTGTTCTTTCAGGGGCTTATTTTCACGAAACAACGTAATGATGTCTTCAAAGATAGAAGCAAGCTTTTCGCTGTCGTTTTGACTGATATAAGCCGCCAGCTCTTTTTTAAACACATTGATGTTGAAATTTTTCGCCTTGCTGAAATAGGGGGGCTGACCTTGGTATAAAACTACCTGGGAGGAAGAATCAAAGTAATAATAATCCAATGCTGTCTGGGCCTCATATAACGCTTCCGGAAGCTCTGACATCGTTTCCTTTGTCCGGCTTACCCCAAAAACAGCGGATAACTCAAAATAGGTTTTTAAAGCCACACTGAATTTATGGCAGAACTCACTGATAGAGTCTTGGGAAAAAGTATCTCCTTTTAAAGAGGCAATGATGAGAAAGGTATCCTGCCGGTATTCCAGAATTGTATCATGAAAAAAAGATCTTGCCGCGATTCCGCCTAAGATATCAATCATCTGCCTGCTTACGGAATGCAGGTCGTAGCTTCCTCCTCCTGCTTCAAAATTAATGTGGATGGGTTTTAAGGTAAAAAGGATGACAAAGGGAGCCGGATACTGCTCCTTTAGTTCTTCGGGGATATCAGGGACTTCCTCCTGGGAAAGTAAAAGACGTCTAAATGTTATCTTATCCAGGTCTTCCTGTCTGTTTTCTTGACGTTCATTCATCAGACGGTGTTTTTTATTAAGAAATAAGTCACAGGATTCCTTGGCACGTTCTAAAGCAGTGATCAGAGCCTCTTCATTTAAATCGATTTTTACCAGATAGTCAGAGGCACCCAGAGAAAGAGCTTTTTTAACCAGATGAAACTCTTCTAAGTTGGTTAATACAATAAAAGCAAAAGAACAGTTGTTTTCTTTGCATTTTTCCACCAGTTCCAAACCATTTAATACGGGCATACGAATATCCGTTATTACAATATCCGGCTGAAGCTCCATAATCATGTCAAAGGCAGAAGGGCCATTGGTGGCCTTTCCAATAATGCTGCACTCATAGTTTTCCCATATGATCAGGGAGGCGATGCCGGCCAGGATAAGTGGTTCATCGTCTATAATAATAATTCGATACATAATGTTTCGCACCCCTTTGTCAGCTCATTCTAAAATTCCAGTGGTAGGGCAATGGTAATCAATGTATATTGGTCTAATTCACTTTCCAGCTTTAAGCCATATTCTTCTCCGTAAACCAGCTTTAATCTCCGGTCCACGTTTGGCAGGCCGATTCCGCTCATATTGCTTCTTGTGATACGGGAGGTATCAGTCAGCAATTTTTCTATATTTTCAGGTGATATTCCAATGCCATTGTCTTTCACAGAAATATACAGTATCCCGTTTTCCGTAGAAACGTGTATCTGTATCAGCCCGTTTCTTCCGCTTGGTTCAATTCCGTTAAAGATCGCATTTTCCACAATAGGCTGAAGGGTCAGCTTCACGATTTTGGCATCGTAAAGAACCTCCTGGTCCACCTGGATTGAAACGTCAAAAAGTTCAATATACCGGATTTTTTCTATGATAACATAGTTTTGCAAAAAATCCAATTCCTGACGAAGCGTTACTTTTTCGTTAAATCCCTTTGCCATGTTTTTAAGAAGAGAAGACAGAGCAGTGACAACCTGGACAATCCCGCTGTTTTTCTGCATGGTTGCGATCCATTTAATAGAATCCAGGGTATTATAAAGAAAATGAGGATTGATCTGTGCCTGAAGCATTTTAATTTCCAAATCCTTTTTTTCTTTCTCACTTTGAACCCTTGTTTCCATAAGGTTGGAGATCCGGCTGGACATCTGATTAATCTGCTTTCCAATGCTTCCGATCTCGTCAGCCGTTTCAATGGAACGGTCCGGATCAAAATTACCTCCGGAAATAAATTCCAGACGTTTTTTCAATCGGCTGATGGGAGCGCTTAACTGGCGGGATATGAACCAGGACAGGGTCAGGCCGATGGCAACACAGAAAAAGAATATAAGACTGATGGTGCCGCCGATCACTCCATGATCCAGATTAAGAGAGGAAACCGGAAGTACCTGAAAGAAGATCAGTCCGCTGACTGCCTGTTTTTCATAGGCAATGATGCATTCCTTCCCATCAAGCATGGTGCGGAAATTTCCCTGGGGTTCTTTCAACTCTTTTAAGTTTGCCAGCAAATGGTCTACATCAAAAGAATCTCCGTTCACAGAGGAGATAATACTTCCGTCTGAAGTGGCCGCATAAAGGATCTGACCGTCTCCCATGCTTTTCAGTGTATCAGAAAACAGCCTGGGGGAAACAGCAAGAAATATCCATGCATCTTCCGGCTGCCCGCTGGAAGCATACTTTAATGGCCTTAAAAGGGGAAGAATCTTAGGGGTATAATTGGTAGGAGAGAAAGGATTGTCCTCCAGAGAAAGAAGGTATTGGGTATTTTCTCTGTAAAGCAGATCACGAAACCAGGGGGCATTTTCAATGTCACCCACATCCCGGGTGGAACCGTAAGCGTTACCGGCTTGTAGAACTTCTCCATTATTATAAAGTGTGATTTTATAAATATATTTGCTGTAACCTGAAATTGCACAAAAATCTCTCAGTACATTGGAGGCGTAGAGCTTAATATAGGCAGATTCCCCATGGTCTCCCATTTTAAAGGAAGGAGAGGAGAATAAGGATTTTCGTTCGGAGCAGGTAACCACAATGTTGACCATTTCCTTATAAGCCACTTCCATCCGATCTGACAAAATCTGGACCCGGTTCACTGTATTTTTTGTTTCGTTTTCTAAAGCATCCTTATAATAAGAGTGATAGTTATAAAAACTC
>SVDS01000268.1 GCA_015057715.1 Paenibacillaceae bacterium | reverse complement strand
CCTGCTTTGTAATGATATTTATCTTCAATGTATTGACATACTTTCTGGCTGCAACGATATTCATCGGGGTAGTTCCTAAGCAGCTCTTCTAACATACGCGCCCCGCCATGCTCTTTATAATAATACTTTTTCATGACACGCTGGGCAAAGAATTTCAAATGGGTCATATATCGGTAATAGGGAAGGGAATCTTCCTTCACCTGAAAATTCAGTTCTGACATAATCAGATCATTGAGTTCGCTCACCATGACAATCATCTTTTTCGCATTACCGCTTATCTGATTATGCCGGGCTGTTACAAAATGCATAGCTACAAACCCCGCCTCATCATTGGATAACCGGTAACCGAATTTGGACTCAATTAAATCCAGCATCTTTTGTCCAACCTTATATTCGTCCGGATAAAACCGTATGATATCATGTAAAATGGAATTGGGTACTACAAGCCCCTGCTGAAAATTTTCTACTGCATGATAAATATGATCGACCAGGGAAATATGAATGGTTTCATTGAGAGTCATATCAAAGACCTGAACTGCAAAATCAATGACATCCTCTGCAACCATGATGTATTCCTGGGGCACTGTATCAAGTATTTCCCGGAACTGACTTTTATGGTTTTTATCTTTCAGAATAAATTGTTTTTCAACCCGCTCCTGATCGATGGCATCGCCGATACGGCTTTTAAATCCAAGTCCGCTTCCAAGCAGCAGGACATCCTGTCCATTTTCATCGTTTGATATTACAGCATTTGTATTTAATATCTGCTTAATAACCATTTTCATAAAAGTTTCCTCGATCTCAATGTGTAAAAAACATAATGTTACAGATGAATTAAAAACAAAAAAACAAGCATGCACCAAATAAAACAGATGCAGACTTGCCTAATTTAATAGTAACACTCCTGTAAACTACGTTTAGCTTATCACAGGAGTGTGGCAAAGGCAATCGGTATTTTAACCAATATTGATTCATATATTTTGTACACTTTTACAGTTTTTAACCGTATGTTTCTATTGTTTTTTATAACTTAATGGCTTTATCTGCAGCCATATTCTGACCGGAGTATATTTTTTGCGAAGTCCATGGCTGATCCTCATCTGACCAGAACGGATCCTCCTGCAAAAGCCCCAGAGCCAGAAATACTGTTGTACATAAATACAAACTGCCAGTATTGATATACCGCTCTCCCAAATCCGGCTGATAGCCGCAGATACCGGTTTTCAACCAGCCGTTTTCATCAAATATACCTGGTCCATCAATAATCCGTTTCATCACTGCAGTCAGAGCACAGCGCACCTGCGCAGGGGTAAGTTCCTCTGGAAGACTGTGGTACAGGGCCATCTGCGATAAAGTCTGAAATGCGCCAAACCGGTAGCATACGGAACGTCCTACGATTGGATATGTCCCTTCCGGAGAAATCATTCTCTCCAAAATCACTGCATACCGCTTTGAACGCTGCCAGACTACAGGCAGCATCTCCTGTTCCATATCTTTAAAACAATTCATAATATCCAGTAACATCGGTTGTATAACAAAGCTGTTATAATAGTCAAAATGAAATATTTCTCCATCTCCGTAAAGTCCGTCCCCTTTATACCAAGCAAGCATCTTACGGACATAGTTACGAATCCGGTCCTTGTCATAATCTCCTCCCAGAAGATAAAGACCTGTCTCAACCATGGCGCTGAATAAGACCCAGTTATTATCTAACGGCTGAATCCTTCTGGTAATCATCAGGCAGCGGATCAGTTGCTCCTTTGTTTTACAATCCATATTGCCAACAAGACTGTTTTGTGCTCTTACCAGGGCACTGCATAAAAACGCTGCATCTACCAGAGGCTGCCTTTCATCTCCTCCTCCGAATATCATATAGTCTTTG
This sequence comes from Paenibacillaceae bacterium, assembly GCA_015057715.1. Taxonomy (GTDB): domain Bacteria; phylum Bacillota; class Clostridia; order Lachnospirales; family Lachnospiraceae; genus Lacrimispora. Next base: position 1,435 of record SVDS01000268.1, on the reverse strand, counting down.
GCTTTCGGGTCGGTTGCGTTGGCCAGCGCCTTATGAAAAAGCTTCCTGCAGGATTCCTGCATCTTTTTTTCTTCTCCGGTAAGACCCTCCAGTTCCAGCCATGGACTGATCCCATAAGCGGTACGCCCAAATGCCTCCAGCAATGCATTTTTATGGCAGCTGGGATTTGTATTGGGCAGGCGTAACTTTAAACTGTCATTCGCCAGATTTTCAAGTACGGGCAGCGAGATTTTAAGCATTGTATTTAACCAGTATGATCTTACCTCGGTCTTCATGGACATATTGTGATTCCTTTCTTTTACCAGATAAATAAATCTTTTTCGGCCAGTTTTAAAATAGCCTCTATAAAATAATAATCAGCATAAATCATCGGGAAATTGTGTCTCGTATCGTGGTAAGCTGCAGAACAGTTCTTCAGAAGATTATCAATGTCAGGATTCCAGTTACAACGGCTCTCATCCAGTGTCTTTAAAAGACGAATGGCTGAATTCATGTAAACATGCTTCTCAGATTCTTTAACATATTTGGAAAGCTCAATCATTGCGCAGGCAGAACAGGCCGCAGCCGTAGAATCTTCCCAGCTGCAGGTCTGAGGCTGGGCGAAATCCACAGGAATCAGACTGCTGTCCGGGATATTGGCAATAAAATAATTTGCAATGACCTTGGCAGTATTCAGATAAGATTCTTTTTGTGTATGCCTGTAACTAAGTACAAACCCATAAATTCCCCACGCCTGTCCTCTTGTCCAGGAAGATCCATCTTCGTATCCCTGACCTCCGCGGGATTTTATCATTTCTCCGGTTTCCGGATTAAATTCAACGATATGGTTGACCGAACCATCCGGCCTTACAAAACAGGTCTGCGCCATGTCCGCATGGTTAACCGCTATATGCCGATATCTGGGATCTTCGGTTTCTTTCCATGCCCAGTATAGCAGCGGCAGATTCATCATACAGTCAATAATTGCCCAGCCAAGGTGTTTTTCTCCACCCCATTCATTCCATGCACGAAGGAAATGTCCGGCAGGATTGTAACGTCCTGCCAGCAGTTCTGCCGCCAGTAGTCCTCTGTTTCGAGACTCCTGGCTTCCCGTAATACGGTAATCGGCCACTGCCGAGGGAAGCCATTTAAACCCATTATCGTGATCCAGTTTTGCCGGCATCAGAAAATTCTGATCCATCTTCTGCTCTGTTTTTACTGCAATCTCTTTATACAGATTATTTCCGGTGACATGATACATCTGCCACATGATTCCAGCCCAGAAACCATTGGTCCACCAGTAAATCTTTTCCTGGGAGTAATTATTAAAAACTCCGTTTTCCGCCGTATATGGTATCTTGTTCTGATTGCGTTCTGCTACAAAAAGCATTTTTGATTTAATTTTTTCCAGAGTTTCATCCACCCACAATTCCTGGCTCACTGATAATTTCATAGA
>SVDS01000267.1 GCA_015057715.1 Paenibacillaceae bacterium | reverse complement strand
ATTTCATCGTATCCGCAATCTGCAAAAGCTGTCTTCATCTCTGCCGTAATTAAATCAAGAATCTTCTTCATCGGTTTCTTGTCTCCTTTTTCTACTCCATAAATTTCTAAGCTAAATACTAATTATATTACAAGTAATATTAAAAATCAATTTTTTTATGTCCTCTCCGCTATTCTTTTATTTGGATTCTTTATTTTTAATATGTGTGTTGTGTATTTTTGTACGTCTTCATTCTGATCACTTTTCCAGATTATCATTCAAATGGCTGATGAAAGGTCTTTCTATTGATCAAACTATATCGTATATTCAACGTAATTTTCTATCTGATAACCCACAATCAATAAAACAACAAATTAAAAGAAAATGATTGCAATTCTCATCTGGTGTGATATATGATTCAGTTAAGAAAAAACAAAAAGGATACAAATGCCTGGAAAGGAGCCCTATGGCACATCAATGCAGCTGCTGCAACCAACTATGTACTTCCCGTATCTCACTTTTTGAATCCCTTTCCTTTGATGAACAAAAGGAACTGATATCAAAAGCACAGCATCTGGATTTCCAGAAAGGGGATACCGTCTTTCATGAAAAGGATCCGGCAGATAAAATTATGGTCATCCGTTACGGCAAGATCAAAATCAATCGCTATTCCCTGGAAGGAAAAGAGTATGTTCTTGATATTCTTGATGAAGGAGATTTCTACGGAGAGCAGAATATATTCGGAGGAAAAACACTGGAAGCAAACGCCGTTTCCATGGGAGAAAGCGGTGTCTGCTTGATTTTCCTAAAGGATATTCAAAATATGATCTTAATAAGACCGGAGATCGGGATCAAGCTGTTAAATGTAATCGGCATTAAGCTTTCCCTTGCCAACGAACTGGTTCAATTATTATCCGTAAACGATGCCAAGGCAAGGATCGCAGGATTTATTCTGTTCCGAAGCAGCCGGATCAACAAAGACACCATTGAACTGACCAGAGAAGACATTGCAGCCTATATCAACGTCCGCCGGGAAACCATCAGCCGAAAGATGGGAGAGCTTCGCAATGACGGAGCCATTGCTCTGGAAGGAAACCGAAAGGTGCGGATTTTAAACAAAGATTTGTTAAGAGATATCTTTGAAAACGATATTTAGCCAGAATACAAAATAAATTTCGAAAAGTTTCAAATAATGATTTAAATCACATTTTTCTTTCTCTTGCCGGGTTATACTAACCTTACCGAAACAGTTATGAACTCGAAAGGGAGGATATAGATGATTACAAATAAAATGAAATTAAACGAAATCGTAAAAGCTTATCCCAGGGCCGTTGATATTTTTAATGACTTTCACATTGATTATTGCTGCGGAGGCAATGATTCACTGGAAGATGCATTAAATCAGCTTTCCATTGATTCCAAAAGCTTTATAGATGTATTAAATAAAAAACTTGAAAAACAGACAAAAGAACCTGCTCCCACAGAAGTTTTAGACGTTGACCGTCTTATGAAAATGGAAGTTCCGGCACTTATTGATTACATTATTGATACCTATCACGGAAAAGAGCGGACCCTTCTTTCAGAAATTGATGCCCTTACAAATAAGGTGCTTCTGGCTCATTATGCCCATCATCAGGATCAGCTGATACCCCTTCACGGACTTTTGTCTGATTTAAAGAAGGAACTGGAAGAGCATTTTGCAAAGGAAGAAAAGCTTGTCTTTCCATATATGAAACAGAGCTATAACCAAAAAAGCGATGGAGGGTATGTAAAAGAACTGGAAGATGAACACGATGCAGCCGGAAACCTGATCAAAGATATCATTGCCTGCACCAATGACTTTACGGTTCCGGATGGAGGCTGTACCTCCTATCACATGCTGTTTCAAAAGCTTCATGAGCTGATCAAAGATATTTACAACCATATCTTCACAGAAAACTCACTGTTATTTTCAATATATGAAGGAGGACATTAAGATGAAAAAACTTGTAAAGAACAATGTCAACTGGGTCGGTATTATTGATTGGGAGCTTGAATCCTTCCACGGGGCGGACTACTCTATCAATCACGGTTCCAGCCAGAATGCATATTTGATCCAGGAAGAAAAAACCGTGTTGATCGATACCGTATGGAAACCTCATTCCACAGAATTTATCGACAATCTGGAAAAGGAAATTGATTTAAATAAAATTGACTTTATTGTTGCCAACCATGGAGAGGTGGACCACAGCGGTTCCCTTCCAGCTTTAATGGAGAAGATACCAAATACTCCGATTTACTGTACTGCCAACGGAGTGAAATCCCTTACGGGACAGTATCACCATCCGGAGTGGAATTACCAGGTTGTGAAAACAGGGGATTCTGTGGACATTGGAAACGGCAAGAAGCTGGTATTTGTGGAGATGAAGATGCTTCACTGGCCAGACAGCATGGCTACCTATTTAACCGGGGATAACATTCTCTTTTCCAACGATGCTTTTGGACAGCACTTTGCCGTAGAAGAATTATTCAATGATAAGGCCGATCAGTGCAGACTTTGGGAAGAAGCGCTTAAATATTATGCCAATATTTTAACTCCATTTTCACTTCTTGTGAAAAAGAAAGTGGAAGAAATTCAGGCGCTTAATCTTCCTATTGACATCATTGCCACCAGCCATGGCTGTATCTGGAGAGATAATCCCTTACAGATCGTGGAAAAATACTATGAGTGGTCTCAGAATTACCAGGAAGACCAGATCACCATTGTTTATGATACTATGTGGGAAGGCACAAAACAGCTTGCCCATAAGATCAGTTCGGAAATCGCAGAGCTTTCCCCTCAGACCCGGGTAAAAATTTACAACATTTCCAAGTCGGATAAAAATGACATTATGACCGAAGTATTTAAGTCAAAAGCCATTGCGCTGGGTTCCCCGACTGTAGGAGGCAGCATTCTTTCTTCCGTAGGCGGCTGGCTGGATTTCTTAAAAGAGCTTAGATTCAAAGAGAAAAAAGCTGCTGTATTTGGATGCTACGGCTGGAGCGGTGAAGGTACTAAGGTTCTTCGTGAAAAGCTGACAGATGCAGGATTTTCAGTAGTTGAAGAGGAAGCCAAATGCTTATGGAATCCACGGGAAGAAGACTTTGAAAGAGCTGCCGGGATAGCAAAAGCGCTTTGTTTATAATAATATAACTAGTCTTGATGTTCAACAGGCCAAAAACCAATAAAAAGAGCAGGGTATGTATTTCTACATACTCTGCTCATGTGTCATCTATAACTAAATGACATTGGTACAGTCCGGTCTTTTTTTCCTGATTAAACTCTGGACAGATATTCACCTGTACGTGTATCAATCTTAATCTTATCACCCTGTTCAACAAATAAAGGTACGTAAACCACTGCACCGGT
>SVDS01000266.1 GCA_015057715.1 Paenibacillaceae bacterium | reverse complement strand
CAACTGTATCTGTTCTTTTTTATTGCCATTTTTATTCCGGTTACAACGGTTGGCGGTTATCTGATCTGCCATACCCGAGCCCAGTTGTTCGATCACTATTCCAAGCAGACTTATTCCGATAATCTCCGTGTAAAATCCCTGATCCTTGATCTGACAGGAAATATCTACAACAAATCCCAGACACTGGTCTCTGACCAGAACTTAATCAAACTGCTAAGTACACAATACTCTACTCCAGACGAAAGCAGGACAGCCATTCATGCTTATAATGGGATTGAAACACTACTTTCCGGTGACGCCTCACTCCGCAGCATTGACGTGTATACCTGGAATCCCACCATTGCAGACAGCACGCACATTCATCCCTTTACGGGCACCATCCAGAATCAACCATGGTTTAAGCGTGCCTGTTCCTCCGTGACCCCTTTTTGGACAGAGGAACTGGAGAAAAGCAAGCGATATGGTACGGAGACGCAAAATCTATGCCTATATACCCGCATCTTTCTGCCGAAGAATCACAGCTATGCAATTTTAAAGCTTACAGTCAGCAGCAATCATATCCGAAACCGCATTGAAAACAGTTCCATGCATACCGTCATATGGCTTAATAACGAAGGCATATTCTATACCAGTGACAAGCAGGCAAAAACTGCCGGACTAGAGGGATACGGTTATGATACTGGAGGAACTGGCACGTATTCAGGGAATATTAAGTTGGATAATGAAATCGTCATCGGTACCATTTCATCACTCTCTGCGTTCTACTGTGAGGACAACTTTTATATGGCATCCTTAAGCTATGAAGGTTATCCATATCTTAATCGGATTACCGGCATTTATATCGCAATACTGAGTATGGTCCTTATTATAACCAGTGTATTTATTTGTGTATTCTCTCATTATTTCAGCCTCCGTATTGTTACACTTCGGGAAAGCATGCACAAAGCCAGCCAGGGAAACTATGAAATTACGGACAGTTTCCACGGCACAGATGAAATCTCTGATGTATTTTTTGATCTGAAGCTGATGATACATGAGATTCTAAAAAAAGAAACTTCATTTTATCAGGCGCAGCTTAAAACTCAGGACTTAATCAATAAACAGCAGCAAATGGAATTTAAGATGCTCTCTTCACAGATCAATCCCCACTTTCTCTACAATACACTGGAAACCATACGCATGCGTTCACTGAAAGCCGGCAACACAGAAGTAGCAAATGGAATTAAGCTCTTAGGCAAATCCATGCGCTATGTATTGGAAAATACCACTACTTCCGTCACTTCCCTTGCTGGAGAACTGGATTACATCGAGACATACCTGGGTATTCAGAAATTAAGATTTCATGACCGGGTCAATTATTCCCTGAAAAAACACCATGAATTTAATCTCCAGGATTACCAGATTATCCCTCTGCTCTTACAGCCAATTGTTGAAAATGCACTCCTTCATGGACTGGAGGATGTAGAACAGAACGGGAAAATCATTGTGAAGATCTGCCTGAGAGAGGAAAAACTGCGCATTCAGATATTTGACAACGGCTGCGGAATGACTGCAAAGGAACTGGAGCGTATCAAACTGGGGATCGGTCAGCCCCCCTGCGACTCTTCTCACGGGATCGGTCTTTATAATATCAATCAGAGAATCCAGCTTTACTATGGATCTGAATTTGGTCTGGACATCAAATCAAAGAAATCAATGGGAACTCTGGTAACAATGGTAATACCCGCACAAAAATATATGGGAGGGACTTAAATTATGAAGCTTCTAATTGCTGATGATGAAATAGATGTAAGAGAAGGCATTCGCTGCCTTCTAAACTGGTCCTTACTTGGCTTTACCATCTGCGGCGAAGGAAAAAATGGTCAGGATACTCTGAATCAGATCCGCAGACTCAAGCCTGATATTGTGCTGATGGACATCCGCATGCCGCGTTTAAGCGGGCTGGAAGTAGTGAGGATTGCAAAAGAGGAGGGCTTTGCTGGTATATTTATCATTATCAGTGGTTTTTCAGATTTCACTTTTGCCCAGGAAGCCATGAGCTTTGGCGTTACCAGTTATCTCACAAAACCAATTGACGAAGAAGAGCTGGAAAAAGCAGTGCTGAACGCCAGATCGCTTCTCACAGAGGAGCAAAAAAAACAAGAAAGGCTGGTTCAGTACCGAAATCGGGCGAGAGAATCTATTTTACATGACATTCTTAGTAATCAGGCCTCTTACCCACTGCCTGACTGCCATGATCTGCAATTAGAAGCCTCTGTCTATCAGGTTGTTCTCTATACCAGCTATCAGCAGGAATGCACACAGTCCACCTGGGATTTTGCCGGAATCCTGCGTCTGGCGAACCATAACCACAATTCTCTGGACTATATCCGGATTGAAAACCATAACGTCATTATTCTAAAGGGGGATTTCGCTCTTAAACGATTTGAAGAACTTGCAGACCGCTACATAAACCACCCCCAGAAAGGGTCTCCACTGGATGCCTTATTTCTTACGTACGGGCGTCCGGTCTGTTCCATTGAACAGATTCATACTTCTTACTATGATGCACAGCAGCTTATGAAAAGGCGCTTCTTTTGCAGTTTCAACCAGCATGTACTGTGTTATAAAGATATCCCCCACAGATTCCAGTCTCAGGAAACCGTTTTTGATACGGAAAATACATATTCACAACAGATTTCCAACTACATACAGTCTGGGAACCGCTGTATGATGCTGGAAGTTTTGGATCATCTCCGTCAGGTTTTCTACTGCTCTGACTTGGAAATATCCAGCATTAGACACTATCTGGCCGATATTATGATACAGGTAAAATCCAGTATTTTTTACGCCTATGGGAATCGTGAAACAATGTTTCCTAATAACGCAGCCATTATTAACACAATTGAAGAGAAATATTATCTTTATGAAATTCTGGATTACTTTGCTCTCCAGTTTGAGATGTGTATGAATGCCATTGGCTCTCCCACCCGGGACAGTATATTGGATAATATTCTTCAGTATATCCGCAATAATTATAAGGAGAATTTAAAGCTTGGCATCATTGCAGAGCTGTTTGGCTACAACAGTTCCTATCTGGGAAAAGTCTTCACCAAAACCACAGGAAGGAGTTTTAACGCCTGGTTAGATGAAATACGTATCGAAAACTCAATGCGCCTTTTAATGGACGATCGTTATAAAGTCTATGAAATCGCCCAACTGGTTGGATACGGAAATGTGGATTATTTTCATAAAAAGTTCAGGAAATATACGGGTATCAGCCCGGCAGAATACCGGAGAACGCAAACCGGAGCAGACATAAAAATGTCCGCCCCGTGAACCATTTTTTTAATTGCTGCGCCGGTTATACTCATCCATTGCGGTTTTTCTGGCAGCTGCCCGGTCTTTTGCGTTCTTTAAATCCACTTCCAGCACCCG
>SVDS01000019.1 GCA_015057715.1 Paenibacillaceae bacterium | reverse complement strand
TGTAAAAGATGCATCTGTAGCTCAGTGGATAGAGCAGTGGCCTCCGGAGCCGCGTGCGTAGGTTCGATTCCTATCAGGTGCACTATTTTTTTGCCCGGAAATAATTCTCTGAAACCTTGATTTTATGGGGTTTTCTGATGTTTTGATCATTTCACCATTCTAACTCATTTCTTGTATTCTACTACTTTTTACTGGTTTTTTCTGATTTTTACTGAAATATAATGGGGCAGATAATGGGTCAAAACAGCCTCGTTAAACCTTAGAAATACCGGACATTACATCAGTCATCTGATCGTTTAAAACGTGGATATATGTGCTGTATGTTGTGTTGATATCAGCGTGTCCCAGTAGTTTACTAACAACACTTATTTCTGTTCCGGCTTTTAATAATCTGGAAGCAAATGTATGTCTTAATGCATGAATCGTATAATCTTCTGCTCCTACAACACCTAGAACACTTTTAAATGTTCTCAAAATATTTCGTTCAGACACGTAACTTCCATCAGCAGTACTTGCAACATAATCCGTTTTAATTTTCTTTCTACTATTATATTCTAGTATCTGTTTTAAAAGAGATACTGCCATATCATTTAACGGAATTATTCGATTACCCGACTCAGTTTTAGTTATATCACTAAATGTTTTCCTAATTTTTCCCATAACAACACCATTATAGTCACGTTCTGTTTTTAAAGTCAATATCGCTCCATTCTAAAGCCAAAGCCTCACCAATTCGCATTCCTGTATTTAAAATTAGCAGCAGAACTGGCATATGTTTAAAGAACTGATTATTACTTTGTCGTAATGTATTATTAAATTCATACATCTTTTCTGTTATATTCTCTGGAAGTATCTCAGTCTTTTTTGTCTTCACTTTCATATTACGCTCAATATGTAATTGAACAGCCGGACATGGATTAAATGTTATCTTTTGAGAATTGTAAGCATATTGAAATACTCCTTTTACAAATTCATAATGCTTCTTGACAGTTGAATATGCCTTTGAATTGGACAAATCATTTATCATAACTTGAATATCCTCTGAAGATACATTTCCCAACTGAATATAACCTATGTAATTACAAACAGTAAATATGTCTGTTCCAAGCGGTCATATGATACTGGCTTTAATATGGAATATTTCACTGTTCGCATCCAAAATTCTGCATAATCACGGAAAGATGTGGCTTCCACTTTTACAGTATATTTTGTCCGGTCTTCATTATATTCCTTAATTTTACGTTTAAGTTCTTTTTCGCTTCTTGCAGTAAAAGACTTATAAAGAGCCTTTCCATCTGATCTTTTACCTGCTACATACCGGTACTCATATCGCCCGTCCTTTCTTAATCTTGTTGACCCTTCACCTTTATCTCTTCTTTTTATTGTCGTCTCGCTCATTATATCGAATCCTTTCCAAAATAATTGAGCATAGGCAATCAATTTGACCATGCTCACATTTTATCAAAATAAGTCAGATTTTAATAGCTTTTCCAGAGTTTTTCTTAAACCTAACTTCGGCAGCTAAAAAGGTCGAAGATGGAATCGAGGAAACCTTAACATATATGGATTTTCCCAGCCAACACTGGACTAGAATTCACACGAACAATACCATTGAACGTCTGAACCGGGAAATCAAACGTAGGACCCGTGCTATTGGCGCTTTTCCTGATGGGCAAAATGCTTTAATGATTGTATGTACCAGACTGCGACACTTAGCTGGAACCCAATGGGATGCCAAGCGCTACATGAATATGGAGCATCTGAAAGAATTGGATATCCAGAATCAATCTGATATCATAGCCGGCTGACTACCGGCTACCTAACGGCTGAAATACAATTAGCGAAAAAATCTTGACACTATCATTTGCATTTAATTTACCTTCCCTCCTGATTACTAAATTAACTTATAGATACTATAAAAGGCACTGGATTATAATTCTCCAACGCCTTCTAACCACCTACAATTAATTTTAACTGCTCTACACTAATCCCACTTATAGTCATCTAATCTTTTCCTGCTGGTTTGAATCACACTTTCGTCAAACAGTGGCTGATATTTTGGCATAATCACATAATATTCTACAGTTAAATACAATTTCTTTATACTAGCTAACTTTTCAAATGTGGAAGTTGGTTTATTCATGACCAATCTTTTTGCAACATCGACAGGATCTCCATTCGTCAGCATATCTATAAACCTCGAAGGATTATGAGAAGCTTCCTTTATTTCTACGCAAAGTTGTTCCATATCCCTGTTAAATTGTTTCCTTAGTTCTTCCATTATATTATTTCCTCCTATGAATCATAGAGTTATTTCGTAAAAAAATGCTTAAATCAATTTCTTCAGCAACTCGATTGTATATTATAACTTCTCCATTTTTTGATTCATCAATGTTTAGTTTAAAAATACCAATAAATCTATATTTATTACGCCCCAATGTATCTTTACTTTTGGCAAAAACTATACGTTTACGCCCTGGTAGCGATAATGGGTTATTAGTATTGATTATTGATTTATCATCATTTGTTTCACTAATTGTATTCCAATCATCAGATAGAATGTTTATCCAGCCCTTTGACACTGATTTAAAATTATTATCTACTTTCATTGCAAGCTTTTGGCACCAAAGTTGATAGTCATTTCCTATATGAAAATATGCGTGTTGTGTTTTGGGTGTGTTTTTACCAAAGCAAAAGCATATTTGACCAATAGTGTCAAATAACAAGTTATCATTTACCGATAATCTTTTATTCATAATCGCTTGATCAACTGGATTTTTATAAATGTCCCATTCGTCAATATCATATTCAATGACTCTTTGCCTAATTTCTCTTATTATCTCATCGATCTGCAAGTTTATATCGTTAAGACTCTCATATGCTTTGACCCGAAGTAGCCTAAAATCTTTTGTTTCTAAGCAGGAGCTAAGTAGCTGCTCCATGGTCATTTCGCGTAATAGATCGTGCTCATTATTATTAACATGGTACTCTTCATCAATTTCAATGCCTAAATTTATTTGAGGAAAGAACAAATCTATTAAAGCGTATTTCCCATCACTTCGCTTAACGTATTGTTGAGTTACTGGTTGTATGTCTATTCTATCCAGTTTATGCCAAATGCCATTAATAATGTAATTCTCATAATCTTTTCGCTTTGTACGAGAGAATGTTTTTATCAGATAATCCCTTTTCAGATCATTCATAGTAGCTGTTTTCCTTCTTTTTAAATCTCAAATTTCACTTATAATTTTCTTTAGTAATATCGCACTTCCTCTAATTCAATGCTCAATAAATCCTTCATTTTCCATGATGGGCTAACATCTTGTACCTTATCTCTCGTTATCATGGCTTTATTTTCTAAAATAACCTTGCAAAATTTATAACGCTTCTCATTTTGAAAAGAATCAAACTTATTCACAATTACATCTTTTAAGACTTTAATTCCTTCAGCAGCAGGACTAGCAAAGCCTACAAGTGATAAAATGATGTCTACTGGCCTATTTACTGCTGCGATATTTTCAGAAGCTATTAATCTATCTTTTAAGCATTCAACCTCGTCCATCTTCACCTTATCGCTCATAATCCCCCCATTCTATGAAACATTGGTCGGTAATCCACCAATATACCCATCAAGATAATTTTGAGTTTTACTTCCACAATCAGAGCAGAAGCTTGTGAATTCTCTACATGGTTTTCTGCAATCTGGATTAGTACAACGATTACCCCCAAACTCGTAACCATATTTACAATACACCTCAAAGATGTCTATGTGTTTATGGCAAACCGGACACTCACGCATTTCAATTTCTGGTAACTTACTTTCCATACAACCGGCCCCATTTCCTTAACAAATTGAATATTACACGAATGCACTTTTAAATTAATACTATCACAAACGCATACTTTCTTCAACTATATATTGTATGATTATTACAAAACAATCTATGTATTGTGGTATCTGCGTAAATAAAATATACAATTAAAGCAGGAAAAAAGGACTAATTTCTTAGTCCCTTATTTCAAATACACTATAAAAGAATTTCTTACATTTCTTTAGTAATCCAGGAATATATAATAGTAATCATTACTATTATATAAATTATCTTTATCTTATTTTTCCAGTCTATATCTGTTAAGATACTTCCAACGGTCTTCGGTCATTTCAAACATTATCATGAATTCTTTTGTAGTCATATACATAATGTTAAACTTAAATCCGCAGTCATCCATAAATAATTGTTGCACTCCGCTTTCTTTCAGAATTCGCTTGAATTTCAATTCATAATCTTCATGTTCTGAGGCCTTATAAGCTATCAGCTTTTCACGGCTTTTTTCTTCCTTGATAACTTCTGTTGGCGGTTCAAACACAACATTCACAAGTGTCACCTTATCAAACTTGTCTCTCATTTCATCTACATTTATTCCACTCGAGTTCTTATATTTGTCCCTCATTGTTTCTAATGTATATCTGGAAGTCATATTGTAAATACCTAACATATGCTTAAACATCTGCCATGCATCATAATGCTGAAAGTAATGTCTTTCACCTGTAGCTTTCTGAACTTCATCTCCCATGGTTTTTTCTATAACTATTTCATGTACTGGCATTACCTGCTCCAACATTGTAATTGCCTTTAGAAATACGCTTACAGATTTTTGTCCTTCTGGGATATACTTCGCAAAGTAATTATCCTTATCCTTGTATGCATTATTCAAATTACCTGGTGTATTAATAATCCATTCCATCATTTTCATTTCACAGAAAATTGCCTCTGTCTTACCCATTTTTCCCGTCAGGCATAAATACGCATCTAAATTTGCTGGATTTCTACCCGATAAGGTCGGCATTTTTTTCTCATATGCCACATTATAAGTCCCCTCAGAAAAACCATATGTATTTTTCTTAATGATTGCAGTACGATTTCCAAGAAGATTAAATGTCATTGCAGATGAAGAACAAATACTAGACATTTTTGCCGGGTATATTTTATCCTTCATTTCCCCGCCGGAACCACCGCTATATTCTTCTATATGCTGTTGCCCCATTTCCTCATACAAGTTTTCCCTATAGGTTCTAAAATACTCTGTTCCGAGTTTATCTGACCTTGCGCTCTCTTTACTCAAGCCGTGTCCCAGTACTTCTAAACAATTTCTTTCTAATTGTAAAATTTCTTCTCTCAACCCCATAACTTTTGTCTCCTCTATATCTACAAAAATTTTAGTCAATATTGAATTTTAAAAAAGAGTTCTCTGATGTATTATCATCCATGACCATTTTTCTCACACCTGAATCTAACCTGCGCCAAAAGTAACTCATTCCAAGAAATCGTTGTATGAATTTATCTCAAACTTCATTTCTTCATCAATGTAACCAGTATTCAACTCTGTAAGACAACCTTTACCGTTCTTATACAAAATTCTGCAAAATCATGAAAAAATGTGGTCTCCACTTTTACAGTATATTTTGCCCTGTCCTCATTATATTACTTAATTTAACGCTTAAGCTCTTTTTCGTTTTTACCATAGAAAGATTTGTATATAATCGTTCCATTTGGCTTACAACACGCTAAAGCAGTACCCGTAGCATCATTTCCCCCAGATACATCAATAACTTTATTAGTGTCAGTAAAGGTATATGTACATTCTCATTCATCGATATTTTGGGGATATTTTCTCCCATTTTTCAGATTAAGACGCTTTGTCAAGAACAGGTGGCCTGCCCGCCGTACAAAGCTCCTCCATTTTGAAGCAACCTCATCAATAGTTTAATCTTTGCTGACCGTAATCCTATAAACATAATATTCAACCATAATTATACCCCGCTAACTATATTTTTCAAATCATCAATGACTGCATTTTGAACGGCGTGACTTGATTCTAGTTCTATAATTTTCTTTTCTAATTCGGTCATTTCTCTTATCTTAACAGTAACTAAAATCCCATCACAATTTTCTTAATTAAGTTGCCATATGAAAAAGACTACTAACATTAATACTGATATTTAGTAGTCTTCCTTGAATATTCAGTTTTTAATGACTCAGCATTATGCTCATTAATCGAAGAATAATATACCTATTCCTTCTGTTCATCTTCATCTAACTGTTTTTGAATTTTTTCTTGTTTTTTGTTATTCAGATAATCAAAGAACGATAGCACAATAAAACTGCCAATGGTTGCGCTAATTAACGTAACTGCTAACACGGCTATAAAATACCCTATACCATCCTCCTTATATTTATCTGCATATTTTGAATAATTCAAAACACCATTAATTGACGTTACTACAACTCCCGTCACTATGCTGTTCAATAAAGGAATACCTATTGCTCGTTTTGTTTCACCATATATGTTGAGTCCGAGCATAATGTGTCGTACGATCATGTAAAAGGATATTCCCAAGAAACAGATAACCTCTACAGCATACTGTTTAAATGGAGCGTTAAACAAATACTGCTGTACAAGAATGGAGACGAGAAGTACAATCATCAAAATGCTATAGGCTTCACTGTTTATCTTACGGCGTTGTGTCAGGATTCTTTCGTCCTGCATATTTTGCTTTTTCATTTTAATTCCTCCCAGAATAAATCATTTAATGTTTTGTCGAGCACCCTGCAAATCGCTATACACAGGTTTAACGTAGGATTATATTCTCCAGATTCTATTAACCCAATAGTTTGACGAGTAACACCCACGGCTTTTGCCAAGTCCTCCTGTTTCATATCAACTTCCATTCGGGCTATTTTCATTCTCTTGTTTTTCATTGAATGCCACCTTTCACAGTCAAATTGTACTACATAGCATTCACAATGTCAACTATATATTGCATTTTGGATATTGCGACTTAATTGTAGAGCAAGACGCAGTTTTGTAAAGCGAGATGCAACTTTGTAAATTGACAAGTAAATATTTGTAAGCGAAACGCAGTTCTCGTAACCCAAATGCAAGAATGTCACATTTATAAAACAATATAAACTTCCAATATTATAAAATAAAGTCAAGCACTATTTCATTTAAAGAATAAAAGTTGTTGTCAATATTTTTTAGGTGGAAGTTCTGTTTTAGTTCTATTAATATAAGTACATATAAAAAAGGCTCCTATGATTTTTATTTATCTCAGAAGCCTTTTTTACAGAAAACCTTTATATATTCAGTTATTCTCGTTTAAATATATATTACATTATTAACTTTACATCAGTAAGCTTCCTATATTTCAAAAATAATCCCTCCTGCGAAACTAGTTTCTGCAATATTTGAAGAACTTGATCAGTTGGTTAGTTATTCAATTATAATCACTTCCCCCTTTGGTATGCAATACCCCTCCCTCAATCACAAATAGTCCGTTCCTGCTTCTCATTACGGAATAATACTCCTTTTGAGTTCCAGGTAGACCATACGCGATCTGAACCGTTTTCCAGTTGCTCCTGTATATATTACCTACTTTAACAACCTCCGGAATTGATTCCGTTCTGCTGACTTCCACCATATTCTTATTATGTATCATATCGATATAATTATATCCGGTTACGGTTATGGACAATATGAGTCCCATAATTAAAAAGCCGGACAACCCGGTGAGCATCAGCCAGTCCCGTCCTATAAAGAATAACACAAATAACAGAAGCATAACCACTAAATATAACACTCCATAAACTGTAATCCCAACAATATTAGTCATATGTTTTCCCCCAGGATACAAATCATAATCAAGCTATGGTTCAATGGATATCTGATTGAATTATACCATATATTGCCTTAAAAAAACAGATATGTTGGGTGAAATATATCATTCTATCTATTTTTTAAGTACAATTAATATTATGTATCATCTGGAAAACATAACTAAATAATAATATTATTTTAATTTTTCTCCTTTCTAAATACAAAAAACGGGTTAGACTAAACACGTCAATCTACACCCGTTTCATTATAATATTCCTTATATTCTCTTATCTAAAAATCCCCGTAACTGCATTCCACATCTTTGCGAATACATTCTTCACCCGCTGCCATACTCCCACATCCACAGGAGCCGGCTCAATATCAACTGCATTGGTATTTACATCATCCTCTGAGATTTCCTGTGACCTTAAGATAATCTGGATACTGGAAGGAGTCTGGTTCTTATCCGATGTAAAGGATACCATCTTATCATCTAAATTCATTTCCAGCAGATTGCTATCGTCAGCAATCTTATCCAGTTTCTCATCCAGACTGTTTCTGATACTCTCATTGGCGCCTTTTAGCTTATTTGTGGTAGTAGAAGTTTCCGCCGCCTTTTCCAAAATATCTATCAAACCGTTTAAGGTATCCTTTGTACCGCCTTCCACCGCCGCCCGATTGTTTTTCACGGTGTTTTGAACACTGCGGAACAGGGAAATCACCTGATTGGTTGACGAACTGATCTGTTCTACAGAAGCCGCTGTATCATCAAGCATCAAATCAAAAACTGCTTTGTTATCATTTTTTGTTTTATTTAAACTAACCACATCTCCAATGGTGGTATCAATGTCGTATGAAATAGATGCAAGCTTACTTACGACTGCTTTACTGTCTTTTACTCCTCCCTGAACATCGATTCCAGATATTGTGTAACGAACACTGGATAAAATGTTATTCATGGAATTTAAGATTTTGGATAATACAGCTGCTGTCTGAATCAGTGCAGTGGCATTGGGGTTGCTCATACCGGAAGCAGCTACCGACTGAAGCTGCGTTCGCAGCTTGTCTACCGCATCTTTTCCCAAAGAAAACTCCAGGTCATCAAGCACATCATTCATATCACCCATAAGCTTCTGCATGCTCTCTGCCTGTTGTTTAAGATCTTCTTCACTTAATGCCTGAGATGGAGAAGCAGTTGAACCAAGCTTCTTTAATACGCTCTGAATCGCATCAAGCTGCTGCTCAATATCTTTAATCTCACCTGTAATCTGATCAGCATCAGACTCCTCCAGGCCACTTTGCAGATCCCCCAGGGAATCTTTTAAATCTCTTAAGGATGAAGATAAATTATAGAAATCTTCCCCGGAATCCTGAAGTGTTTCCACCAAAGTATTCATTTTGTTATTTACATCATCAAGTCCCTGCTTATTGGCCATAATATCCGGCGCAAGCTGGCTGATCTTCTGATTGGCAGCATCCAGACTGTCTATACTTGCATCTGTTTTTGTGATTATTTCATCCTTTGATGCATCGAAGTTTTCTCTTGCTCCCTGCAGCTGGCTCAGTCCCTTTTTCGTTACATCCATACCATTGCTGATATTGTGCAGCGTATCCAGCATTTCATTCATACCATCAAGCAGCTCGTCTGCTGAATCCTTAAACGTATCCTTTGCCTCTTTCACATCAGCAATATCACTGATCTGATCCAGAGTTCCCGGAACCATCATCATAATTACTCCGCTGGATTCAAAATCATGGGAACTTATTTCAATATGAAATGTCTTTTCCTGACCTGGAACTGCTGCAAAAAGAACAGCCTTATAGGTACCCAGGGACTGGATCTGTGCTCCGGGGGCTGCAACGGAATTGACATCTTCCATATCTACCATTGTAGCAACCTGTAAAAGCATGTTGTTCTGATAATATGTATTGGCATTTTTATTGGGAATGCAGTGAACGTCTATTTCTACCAGCCCATCTGCATGTAAAAGATCCTGGGCTTCTTTTGGTATACCATTTAATTTATAGGAAATATCAAAATCCCATGGAAGTACCACTTCTCCGTTATTTAACTGGCATTCATAATAGAAACGGTCCTTTGCATCTTCCGGAAGCTGCCAGGTAACTGTATCTCCGTCAACAGCAGGCTTGGCATAATTTGACATATTGGTAATATCCTTATAAGTTCCATAATCAGAAAAGGAACGGATTCCATTTAATGTGACCCCTTTTACCACGCTGCTGTCAGTCTCTTTTCCGTAATAGTCCAGATTTACATATAGTGTTTCGTCTACAGATACAGCTGGCGGTCCGGCGTAAATATTTCCAGACATATTAATACTGATCATTGAAGTGATGAGTGTCGCTGCTGTCAGCCGATATGCTGCGCTCCATTTACTTTTCATTGTTTTTCACTTCCTCCTGTTTCTGCTTCTTATCTTCTGTGTCTATTTTCTGTTCACCTTCTGTTTTAACGTCTTTTGTTTGTTTTGCTTCCAGTAAAGCTTTCTTTTTTTCGATTCTGTTCGCTTTGAACGCTTTTTTCTTTTCAATTACAGCCTGATGAGATGCAACGATCTTTTGCCGTTTTCCTTCCTCCCACATCAACACTGGATCTGACAGGGTTAAAAGAACCGGCAGCAGGAATAGTACCATAATTACACTGATAAAAGCGCCCCTGCCAATTAAATGTCCAAGACCTGCAATGGCAGATACCGATGAGATAAAATATAAACCGTATCCAACTATAGTTAAAATAGTCCCTGAAGTCAGGATAGAAAGTGCACTTTTGGAAACAGTGTGCTTGATGGCCCTTGCCTTTTCCGGATATTTTTTCTTCATATCCATATAGTTATTGGTCATCAGAATGGAATAATCCACCGTAGCACCCAGCTGAAGGCAGCTGACAATAATATATCCAAGATACAATATATCCTCTCCTTTAAAATAAGGAATTGCAAAATTGATAAATACAGCTACTTCAATGGGAATTAAAACAACAACAGGTATAATCAGAGACTTAAACGTAATCATAACTACCAGGCCAACCCCCAATATGGAAAGAATATTTACAAAGTTATAATCTTCCGTGATAATGGTCTTGATATTCTGGGTGGATGGGATTACCCCTGTGATATAAGCGCCTTCCGGATAATACTTATTTACAATGGTACTGATCTCATCCGAACATTGAAACGCAAAATCACTTTCATCAGAGGATTTTACATAGATCATAATTCTGCTGTAATTCTTTGTATGCAGCAGGCTGGTAATGCTTTTCGGTATGATCTTCTCCGGTATCCCATCTGGTAAAGTGCCCGCCAGAGATGTAGCAGATCTCACATAGTCTAAATCTTTCAGTTCATCCGTCAAGTTTTTTTCCGTTACCATATTGGTATTGGGAACAACCGCAAGAATTAAATTACTCTTCCCAAAACGGCCGTTAATCTGCTGTTCATCGTAATATACACGGGTACCCGGACTGGATCCTAATGCACCGTTACCAAATGTAAATGCATTCATGTTCTGAGCTATAAAAGCCGGTATGACCAGAAGTGCGATTGCAGTCAGAACACCATAACGCACTTTATGTACAAGAATTCCAAGTCCGTGGAAGGATGGCATAAAAGAACGATGTTCTGTCTTTTTAATTCTGTCTCCCCAACGAAGCAAGAGAGAAGGCATTAAAAACAGAACCGTTGCAAGACTGATTACAATTCCCTTTGCCAGAACAAATCCCAAATCGTATCCAATAGAAAAACGCATCAGCATCAGAACAAGAAAGCCGATAATGGTTGTTGCGCCACTTGCGAGTATGGACGGTATGGATTTGTGAAGAGCATTGGTGATTGCCGTTACCGGATCGTCTCCTTTTTCCCGCTCCTTTGTAAAACTGTCCAGAAGGAAAACTGAATAATCCATGGCTACTGCCAGCTGTAAGATAGCAGCCACACTGAACGTGATAAATGAAATGGTTCCAATCATTAAGTTGGTTCCCATATTAATGATGATTGCAATTCCCATAATCATCAGGAAGAGAAATGGTTCAAACCATGAAGTCGTTGTTGCGCACAATACCAGTGCAATCATTACGACTCCCATAGCCATGGCAATACTGATCTCTCTGGTAAGGGTCTCATTTAATGATTTGTTCTGAACCGCCGATCCCATGAAATAGCCTTTGTCGCCTGTCATCTTCTGCATCTGGCTGATTGCAGACTTGGTGAGACTGCTGGAATCCCCTTCTTTAAAAATGATATCCATAACAGCATAATTGTCCTTATAGTAATCCTGGATATCATCGTAATTAATAAATATGTTGGCTTTATAAACATCGGTGGTGGTATCTGCCCACATCACCATATCCACACCGTCTATATCTGCAATCCGGTCCTTATAGGCCTTCGCTTCATATAGAGTAACAGGGCCAACCATCACCCTTGCCGTTCCTGGATATCCAAATTCTTCTTCCATTACATTAAGGCCCTTTTTCGCCGGGGCCCAGTCGGGAAGATATTCGCTCAGATCATAATTAACATGAACAAAGCAGGCGCAGACAGCAGATATAATAACTGCCAGCGCAAAGAGTTTTTCAATTCGTCTGCCGTTCTTAACGATCAGTTCAATAAGGCCCGAATGTCTTTTCTTAGGCCTGCTTTCATGAAGCTGTTTATTTTTTTCTTTTGTTTTCACTGTCCTCACCCTTTATTCGTCTTTTCAGTGTATACAATAATACCATTTTCCAATTTTGTAATTATACAATCTTTTTAAGTTGAATGATTTTTCGACAAAATTCCAAATATGTCTAAACATATTGTCATTTTTTATCAACTAATGTATAATGGATTTGATTTTATTGCTTATCCATCTGCATATCTGGTAATCATATCTAATCCAATTTTCAACTACTGTGCTGTATCTCGCATCATGCGATTTACATAAATCAAATCTAAGGAGGTATACAATATGGTATACGAACAATTTCAAAAAGCAGTAAAGGAATCACTGGAAGAACGTTTTGGCTCTGGCTACAATCTGACACTCCAAAGCATTACAAAAAACAACGGACTGACCCTTGACGGTATCTGCATCAGCAGGCCACAGGAACATACGGCTCCGGCCATTTATCTTCAGACTTTTTATGACACTTATAAAAAAGGAAAATCATTTCCCCAGGTTGTAGATGACATTATGGAATTATATCAGACACAGCATTTGCCAGATGATAATTTTATAGAAGAACTACACTCAGAAAGCCCTTTAACAGACCGTATCGTCTTCCGCCTGATCAATGAACCGGCTAACCGTAACCTTCTAACCGATCTCCCCCACATATCATTACCAGATCTGGATTTATCACTGATCTTCTGTCTGTCTTTAAACAAGAAAGATGACCAGCTTCTCACAGCCATTATCCACAATTCCCATCAGAAACTATGGAACTTATCCACCGAAGATTTATTTCAGTATGCAAAATTAAACACACCAGACTTATTTCCTGCACAGATCAGTTCCCTTATGGAGGTAATAAAAGAAATCGCAAGAAAATCTTCAGACACGGAAATAAAAGAGGAAGACTGGTTCAGTTTATTTGACCCCTCTCCCCTGTTCCCTCCCATGTATGTCCTCACTAATCCCTACGGTGTCCACGGAGCTGCCTGTATGTTCTATGAAGGCATATTAAAAGACTTCGCAGATAGCATGGAAGGTGATCTAATCATTCTGCCTTCCAGCATTCACGAAGTCTTGCTAATCCCGCACAGCAATCATATATCCTATGAAGAGCTGGCGGAAACCGTATTCTCAATCAATCAGGAGGAGGTTCCTCAGGAAGACCGCCTCTCCAACCATATCTATCACTATTCCAGATCAAAGAACCACCTGTCTGTTGCTTTTACTTCCTCTTTCCCAATCGGAACAATGAATCCATAATAAAAATTGCCATGGCAATGGCACCGGAAACCTGAAGTGTCTCCACCAGATAATGGCTGGAAAGCACCGGGTCATTACTGATTACATAGGACACGCTTCGGTATATAGAAGCACCAGGCACGGAAGGCAGGATTCCTGCCACTAAAAACACCGTAACAGGTGCTTTACACACTCTTGCAGCAATATGACTGAACAGCGCTACCAAAAGCGTGGATAAAAAAGCCGCAGCTATGACCGATCCGGCTGCGGCTTGTACAAGAAGGTATACCAGCCAGCCCACTGCACCGATTGTTCCTGAAAGTATCAGATACTTTTTCGGAAGTTCCAGTATCAGAGAAAAGCTGATCACTGCAAGAAATGCTCCAACTGTCTGAATCACCATATAAAATACCCCCCGGCCAGCCACTGATACAGTCCCATACCAGCTCCCACTCCTGCCGCTACTGCAAGGGCAATCACTACAGCTTCCACAATTCTTGCCGTACCTGATGCATAATCCCCATTTAACGTATCGCGGATCGCTGTGGTAAAGATTACTCCCGGCACTAACGGCATAATGGCACCAATTATAATAATATCACTTTTAATTCCAGGCAAACCCCATCTCTCCAGAAAAAGAGTGGTCAAAGCAATTAAGAAGGCGCAAAATGCATTGGCACAGAAATCATTTAAACGGATCTTTTGAGAAATCTCCATCGCCACTGCCAGCACAGCTCCAGTTACGGCAGCTGCCACACAGTCTCTTGCGTTACCACCAAGAAGCAGTGTAAAAAATACCGCCACTCCCATAAAGCCCATATCCTTAAGCCTCTTATGAAACTGAACCGTCTTTCGTATTTCTTTCAGCCGCTCAAATGCTTCTTCCACCGTCATAAGGTCTGCGCAAAGCTTTCTTGATACATCATTGACCAGATAAACCCGGTTTAAATTGGTATTTCTGACCGTCACCCTTCTTGCCACTGTAATCGCCTCTATGGACGGATCGTTTAAGGATGCAAAAATGCCTGTGGAAAATACGATGGCTTCAGCCGTATTCCGGCCTGCTTTTCTTAAAATATGGTCAATGGTATCTTCCACACGAAAGATCTCCGCACCACTTATCAACATAATCTCACCTGCCAGAACAGCAGTTTCCACAAGCAGTTTATCATTCATCAGCTTATCCTCTATCCAATTAAAAAATCAAACTTCCAATCTGGTACACCACAACAGCAAAGAACCAGGCAACCGCCAGCTGAAACAGCACCATACCAAGTGTCCATCTCAGTGATCCGGTTTCTTTCTTTATGGTGGCAACCGCAGCGATACATGGGGAATAAAGCAGGCAGAAGATCATCAGCGCATATGCATTCACTCCGCCAAACCCCACGTTGCCCAGCAAGCCTGATAACTCAACCATTCCTGCTGCCGAATTAATATTGCTGATTCCAAATAATACGGAAAAACTGGAAACCACCACTTCCTTTGCAGAAAGTCCGGAAATAAGTGCTACCGCAATTCTCCAGTCACCCAGTCCCGCAGGAGTAAGCACAGGAATTAAAACTTTGCCAATCATGGCTGCAAAGCTTTGTGATACATCTGTGACAAACCCATGAAACCCTGTATTGAGTACAAACCACAATACGATAGAGGCCAGAAATATGGTTGTACCTGCTTTTCCAAGGTAATCTTTCACTTTATCCCACACATATATTGCAACTGTTCTTCCATTGGGTGTCTTATATTCCGGCAGTTCAATTAAAAGTGTATCCTCTTCCTGTGATTTTATCATCTTATGAGTCACATGGGCAATCAAAATCGCAACCATAAGTCCGATAACATATAAAGAATAAGCTGCAATCAGCGCGTGATTCGGAAAAAACATCTCTGAAAACAAAACGTAAATAGGCAGTCTGGCAGAACAGGACATAAACGGTGTGATGAGTATTGTCCTTCTCCTGTCCCTTTCACTGGGCAGCGCTCTCGCTGCCATTACAGCCGGCACCGTACAGCCAAACCCTAAAAGCATGGGAAGAAACGCCTTGCCGGAAAGTCCCACCCTTCCCATTATCTCATTCATTACATAAGCAACTCTCGCCATATAACCACTGTCTTCCAAAAAAGCCAGGGCAAGAAACAGAATGAAAATATTGGGGAGAAAAGTAAGGATTCCTCCTACACCTGCAACAATTCCATCCACTACCAGGGAAGTAATCCAGTCCGCTGCATGAATCCCCGTCATCATCTGATACATAAACGACGATAGATGATCCAGTGCAATTTCAAAATATCCCTTCAGGAAATCTCCCACGGTGAATGTCAGGAAAAACACAAGGGCCATAATACCAAGAAACAAAGGAACTCCCCAGAAAGGATGGGTCAGATAAGCGTCAATCTTATCCGTCATTGCCGCCTTCTGATCTTTGTTAACCAGGCATTCGTGAATCACTCCTTCTATATAATCGTATTTCTCATTTATAATCTCTTTTTCAAAATTATGATCAATAATATTGCTTAAATCAACCGGATGATCATTTGCTACCTCTTCATCATATTCCAGAAACTTGATGGCATGCCACCGCAGATTTTTAAGCTTTCCATAATGGGCTTTCAGCACTGTCTCCACTTTGGATATCTTATTTTCAATTCGTGGTGTGTACGTAACCACCACTCCCTGAGGTCCTTCCTCGTAATGATGAACCACTGCATGCATGAGAACGTCAAGACCAGTCCGCTTTCTGGCTGAAACCGGTACTACAGGTATATTCCCAAGCATTTCAGGAAGGCGGTGAAGATCAATCTCCATCCCCCTGTCTTCTACTATATCCATCATATTAAGAGCCAGAATCACCGGCTTTTTTAATTCCAGAAGCTGAAGCGTCAAATATAAATTCCGCTCCAGAGAGGAAGCATCCACAACGTTAATAATCACGTCAACGGATTCATCTTCCAGACACTTTCTTGTAACAATCTCTTCTATGGTGTAGCTGGTCAGGCTGTAAATTCCCGGTGTATCAATCACGCGAATGGTCTGGCCTTTGTAGATGGTCTCCCCTTCCACGCGCTCCACCGTAACACCCGGCCAGTTTGCCACTTTCAGCCTTGCACCGGTAAAAGCATTAAACAGAGTTGTCTTCCCGCAGTTGGGATTACCAACGAATGCAACACGGATTGTTCTGTTGTCATCACTCATGGCTGGTCTCCTCCTTTATCTCAATTCCCTCTGAGATCTTCCTGCCCAGAGCCAGACGAGTCCCTCTGACCTTTATAATCACGGTGCCGCTTCCTTTTTTGTTTAATAAGGTAACTGGCGTCATCTCGTTGACGCCTAATGCTTCCAGCCTTCTTGTAATGGCATCTTTCACCATAACACTGTATACAACGTAGGTCTTTCCGATATCTCCTTCATGAAGCTTCATAATAATCTCCTCTGAATGCAGCCTGTTCCAAAAACCGGCGCACCAGGGTTCTTTCCCTGGATTGCATCCATAGAGATTTTACACTTATTGAGAATCATTGTCAATACTATCCTAATACCTGAAAGATATTTTTTACTGACTGATATCCTGAAGCATCTTTTTCACCTGTACCATTCGGTCACGCAGCTTTGCAGCCTCTTCGAAATTCAGTTCTGCTGCTGCCTGATGCATCTTTTTTGTCAGTTCCTTTGAAAGCTTTTCCAGTTCCGCTGCATCCATGGATTCAGGATCTTTTTTAAACTCCTTATCGCTGGCTGCAGCAGCTTTTGATATGGCTATTAAGTCACGAACTGCCTTTTTAATGGTAGTGGGAGTAATTCCATGTTCTTCATTATACCGTTCCTGAATTGCTCTTCTCCGGTTTGTCTCTTCAATTGCAACTCTCATGGAATCCGTCATATTATCTGCATACATGATAACGTGGCCTTCCGAGTTTCTGGCTGCTCTTCCTATGGTCTGAATAAGAGAAGTCTCTGAACGCAGGAAGCCTTCCTTATCCGCATCCAGAATGGCCACCAGTGTGATCTCCGGAATGTCCAAACCTTCTCTCAATAGATTGATTCCTACCAAAACATCGAAAACATCAAGACGCATATCACGGATAATCTCAGAGCGTTCCAGCGTATCAATATCGGAATGGAGATATTTGACCCGGATTCCAACCTCTCTCATGTAATCTGTCAGGTCTTCTGCCATACGTTTGGTCAGAGTGGTGATTAATATCTTATTCTTCTTTTCCACCTCTTTATTGACCTCAGAGATCAAATCATCGATCTGGCCTTCTACCGGACGTACTTCAATCTCCGGATCCAGCAGTCCGGTTGGACGAATGATCTGTTCCACCCGTAAAAGCTCATGCTGGGATTCATAAACAGATGGAGTGGCCGAGACAAACATCATCTGATTAATCTTGGCTTCAAACTCTTCAAAATTCAAAGGCCGGTTATCTAAGGCTGAGGGAAGACGGAAACCGAAGTTTACAAGAGTGGTTTTTCGTGAGCGGTCTCCTGCATACATTCCTCTCACCTGAGGAAGGGTAATGTGGGACTCGTCTACAATAATCAGAAAATCATCGGGAAAATAATCAATTAAAGTATAGGGCGGTTCTCCCGGTTTCCCCCCTGTTAAATGTCTGGAATAATTCTCAATTCCGGAACAGAAGCCGGTCTCTTTCATCATCTCCACATCAAAATTAGTCCGCTCGGAGATTCTCTGTGCCTCTAAAAGCTTGTCTTCACTTTTAAAATACTCCACCTGCTCTTTTAATTCAGCCAGAATCGTGGAAGCTGCATGCTCCATCTTATCCTTGGAAACAACATAATGAGAAGCCGGAAATACTGCAATATGCCCCAGCTCTGCCCGGATCTCACCTGTCAGTGTATCAATCTCCGTAATCCGGTCTACCTCATCTCCAAAGAATTCCACCCGGTAAGCTTCGCTGCCGGAATAGGATGGGAAAATCTCCACCACATCCCCCCGGACGCGGAACGTACCGCGCCTGAAATCCATGTCATTCCGGTCATACTGTATATCGATCAGTTTATGAATCACTTCATCCCGGTCCTTGATCATTCCAGGCCGTAAAGAGATCACCATCTCCTGATAATCGATAGGACTTCCCAGTCCGTAAATGCAGGAAACCGAAGCAACGATAATCACATCTCGGCGCTCCGATAATGCCGCAGTGGCAGAATGGCGCAGCTTATCGATCTCATCATTGATGGAGGAATCCTTTTCAATGTAAGTATCGGTAGATGGTACGTATGCTTCGGGCTGATAATAATCGTAATAGGAAACAAAATACTCCACTGCATTCTCCGGAAAAAATTCCTTGAATTCCCCGTAAAGCTGTGCAGCAAGAGTTTTGTTATGAGCAATAATTAATGTAGGCTTCTGTATTTCCTGTATGACATTGGCCATGGTAAAGGTCTTTCCAGAGCCGGTAACTCCCAGTAAGGTCTGAAACTGATTGCCTTCTTTAAATCCTTTTACAAGCTGTTCTATGGCCTGGGGCTGATCTCCGGTCGGGGCAAACTCTGAATGCAACTGAAATTCCATACGTTCTTTTTACCTCCTTGGTGAACTATCGTACCAGGATTATAACATAGCAAAGATAAAAAGTATAGGCAGGGAAGGAACATTTGTTCTGATTTTATTTTTTAGTAATCTGCTGCTTGATCAGCGTTCACAATCCGACCGGCTAACGCACAGGCGGCGGCGGTTTTGGGCGAAGCCAGATATATTTCAACTTTAGAAGTTCCCATTCTTCCCAGGAAATTCCGGTTATTGGTAGCCACTACCCGTTCCCCGTCACTTAGAATTCCTCCGGTTCTTCCGCAGCATAATCCGCATCCCGGATGGGTGATAATGGCACCTGCCTCAGACAGAATCTCCATGATTCCCTGATCCATGGCTTCCTGGTAAACCTTCCGGCTTGCAGGTGTCACAATAAGCTTTACGTAGTCAGCTACCTTTTTGCCCTTTAACACTCCTGCTGCCGCTGCCAGATCCTCCAGACGTCCGTTGGTACAGGAACCAATAAATACCTGATCAATAAGGATCCCCTCCAGTTCACTGACTGGCTTGATTTTATCCACCTGGGAAGGGCATGCCATAACGGGAACAAAATCCTCTGCACGATAACGGATTACTTTTTTATAAACCGCATCCTCATCTCCAGCCAGACTCTTCTGAAATTCACTCAGCTGTATTTCACAATACTCGGCCGTTTTCTCATCCGGAGTAAACAAGGCACATTTTGCACCGGCCTCAACAGCCATATTGGCTATGGTCATGCGGCTTGACACCGACATCTCTTCTACTGTGCTTCCTGTAAATTCAAGAGCCAGATAAGTGGCTCCGTCAGCACCCAGGTCCCCGATCAGGCGCAGGATAATATCCTTAGACATCACATCATCCGGAAGTTTTCCTTCAATAACCACCTTAATTGTCTCCGGCACCTTGATCCACATGGTACCGGTACCCAGAATACTGGCCATCTCCGTATAACCGATTCCCGAAGAAAATGCTCCTACACAGCCATATGTAGTGGTGTGGCTGTCTGTCCCAAAAACCACATCTCCCGGTTTTACGTATCCTGCCTCCGTCATCAGCTGATGGCAGATTCCATCACTTCTGTGGACATGCTTCATCCCGTATTTTGCTGCAAATGCATCTCCAATCCGAAAATGTCTGGTGTCATCAAGCTGGCTTGCTGGAACCAGATGGTCATAGATCAGGACAGCTTTGTCCGGATCCCAAAGCTCTTTAAATCCCATCTCTTCAAATTTATCAGCTACAAAGGGAATAAAAATATCATGAATCATCACCCGGTCTGCCTTCACAGTCACGATATCTCCCGGCCTAACATTTTGAGCACCTGTATTATGCCTGATTATTTTTTCAATGATTGTGTATCCCATTGCCCCTCCTTAATCCAGTCCGTTGCGTATTCTCATGGCTTTCACCAGCCCGCCTGCACTGATAATATCAACCAGATTCTGAGGCAGCGATGCGATCTCATAGTATCTGCCCTCATATTCCACATGTTCATTTACCGTAACTTTAATGATGTCACCTTCCGTTATATCATCATATAAATCCGGCTGTTCAATCAGAAGCAGACCATTGTTAATGGAATTGCGGAAAAATATTCTGGCAAAGGATTTGGCGATTACGCATTTCACTCCAAGAGCCTTTATAATCTCAGGCGCCTGCTCCCTGGAAGATCCGCAGCCAAAATTTTTACCAGCTACAATGATATCTCCCTCTTTGATCAGTCCAGCCAGTTCCGGCCGGAGAGGGCTAAAGCCATACTGCTTCATCTCATCTATGGTTTTTAGTGCCAGATATTCCGTAGGAATAATGATATCGGTATCAATATCATCTCCAAGAACCCAGACTTTTCCTGTAAATGTCTCCATTGTTATTTCCTTTCCCCTCATTATGCCAGCGTAATTTCCCCTGCAATCGCTGATGCCGTCACTGTGGCAGCAGAACCTAAATATACTTTGGAACTGGGATGACCTGCCCTGCCTTTAAAATTACGGGTTCCCGTACTGATGAGAACCTCATTCTCACCAATGACACCCTGACAGCTTCCCCAGCAGACACTGCAGTTGGGATTCATGACAATCGCACCAGATTCCATGAAAATGTCAATGAGTCCTTCCTTTAATGCCTGTTTATAAACCTCAAGACTTGCCGGAACAACCAGAAACCGGACACTGTCCGCTACCTTTTTTCCCTTAATAATACCGGCACCGATTCTCAGTTCTTCGATCCGGCCATTGTTGCAGGATCCTAAAAATGCTTCGTCTATTTTTACGCCGCAGACTTCCTTTGCAGGAACCACATCATCCACAAAATCCGGTCTTGCAATCACTGGCTCTATGGCTGATAAATCAATGGTATATTCCCTTGCGTAAACTGCGTCAGGATCACTTTTATATACAGCCTTTGGCTTCCTTCCATGCTCTTTTAAGTACTCCAGCGCGATTTCATCTACCTCAAAAATTCCGGTTTTGGCTCCTGCCTCAACCGATAAATTACATAAAACCATACGGTCATTGACACTCAGTGTCTTTGCTCCCTCTCCGCAAAATTCCATCACCTGATAGTTACAGCCATTGGCACCAATCTGACCAATAATCGTAAGCATTAAATCTCTTGGATAAACTCCCTCTGGAAGCTTCCCAATCAGATTAAATTTAACAGATTCCGGAACCAGCACCCAGGAAGTTCCTGTAACCATACCGTAAAGAAAATCCGTACATCCTACGCCTGTACCAAAAGCACCTAATGCACCATAAGTACAGGTATGACTGTCTGCCCCAAAAATCAGTTCTCCCGGACAAACGTAATTTTCCATCATAATCTGATGGCAGACACCTTTGCCCTCCCAGAAATCAATCTGATGCTCTCTTGCAAAATCTCTCATCTTCTTCTGGGCTGCTGCAGTCTTGGGATTGTCTGCAGGCACATTGTGATCCACAATAAAAACCAGTTTTCTGGTATCAGCAATGCGTGGATTGGTCAGTTTGTTATGATACATATCAACGGTCAGATGGGTGGTTCCGTCATTGCTCATCAGGCGGTCTAAATTAACAGTATGAATATCCCCAGGCTTTACATGATCCACACCGGCAGCAGCCGCTATTATTTTTTCTGCGATTGTCATTCCCATACCTATACCTCCTTATTTAAAGATGCAATCAGGCCACCCTGATTCAAAATATTCTGCATATATTCCGGAAGCTTGGTACAGGAGTACTCTTTTCCCTTTGCCTTCACAATTCCCTCTGACAAAGACAGCTCCATCTCATCACCTGTAATTACGTCATCCGGAAGTTCTTTGCATACGATCACAGGAAGTCCGATATTAATTGCATTTCGAAAGAAAATTCTGGCAAATGATTTGGCGATCACTGCTTCTACACCAAGAGCCTTTAACACTCCCGGTGCCTGCTCTCTGGACGAACCGCATCCAAAATTCTCCCCTCCTACTACATAATCTCCCGCCTTTACTTTTTTAGGAAAGTCGGGATCAAGAGATTCAAATGTATGTACTTTCATTTCTTCAAGATCAGGTAATAACAGATACTGGGATCCTATAATCTGATCTGTATCCAGATCATTATTAAATTTAAAAATTGCACCTGTCGGCATAAGGTTTCCTCCTGCTCATACGTAATACATATTCTTTTATTTATTTTACCACAGCCATTAATATAATAATAATACATGATATGAATATTTACTATAACATAAGATTATATTGTACTTGTCCATCTGCCATTGTAAATCTGCTCCATTTAGTATATCATATTTTTTATACCATCAATCATCAGGAGGACATTTTATGTATAGCTTTAATAACGATTACAGCGAAGGCGCGCACCCAAAGATTCTGGAAGCGATCACACGGACCAATCTGGATCAGAACAGCGGATACGGAACTGACGGGCACTGTACCCGCGCCAGGGAGATGATCAGACGGGAAATCGGGCGTGAGGACGCTGATGTTCATTTTATTGTGGGAGGAACCCAGACGAACCTGATTACAATCGGTACAGCCCTTAAACCGTGGCAGGCAGTAATCTGCGTTGCCCAGGGGCATATTAATGTCCATGAAACAGGTGCTATCGAGGCCACTGGTCATAAAGTTCTTGCTATGCCGGGAAAAGACGGAAAGCTGACTCCTGCTGATATCACTCAGGCGTTAAATCTTCATACAGATGAACATATGGTCCAGCCTAAAATGGTCTATATTTCAAACTCCACCGAACTGGGAACCCAGTATTCCAAAGCCGAGTTAGAAGCAATTCGCAGTCTGTGTATGGAAAAAGATCTTTATCTGTTTTTAGACGGTGCCCGTCTGGGTTCTGCACTGACCAGTGCAGTAAATGATTTAACCATAAAAGATATTGCAGCCTTAACCGACGTTTTTTATATAGGCGGAACAAAAGCCGGTGCTCTGTTCGGGGAAGCTCTGGTTATCAGCCACCCGGATTTAAAACCGGATTTCCGTTATATGATGAAACAGCGTGGAGCACTGCTGGCAAAAGGCTGGCTCCTGGGCATTCAGTTTGAGGAACTCTTCACTGACAACCTTTATTATGATCTGGCTTCTCATGCCAATGCAATGGCGGATATTCTAAGAAAGGGCATCAGCGCATGCGGCTATTCCTTCGCTGCCCCTTCTCTCACAAACCAGCTGTTTCCCATCTTTCCAGAGGAAGTGATAGAGACGCTTCAGAAAGACTTTGTATTCTCCATACAGGAACAGGGAACCAGCGGTCATTCTGTTATAAGGCTGGTTACCTCCTGGGCGACCACAGAAGATGGCTGCAGACAATTTTTAGACATCCTTAAAACCTGCTCTATGTAACGAAAAAGCCCTTAAGAAACTGGCAATGAGATTGCTGCTGTCTCTTAAGGGCTTTATTTATTATTTTAAAGCATTAATTGCTTCTATCAGCTGATTGTCTTCATTATGCTCAATCTTAATTTTTGTTTTCAGCTCTTCTTTTAATTCTACGGGAACATCTGGTTCAAGACCCTTTTTATGAAGATCAAAACCACTTGGTGTATAGTAATGGGCAACTGTCATCTTAATTGCAGTTCCGTTATCTAACGGGAACAAGGTCTGGACAATTCCCTTGCCAAATGTTTTAGTTCCTACAAGCTTTGCTTTCTTGTATGCCTTAAGGGCACCGGAGAAGACCTCAGATGCGCTTGCAGACTGACCATTCACCAGAACTGCCATTGGAACATCTACCTGATGACCGTCTGATGCATAATACTGCTCGCCTTTTCCGTTCTTATCTGCCATATAAACAAGAAGGGTTTTATCCTTTTTGGTTCTTACCAGATTTGGATCGCCTTCAATGACCAGATTATCAGGAAGAATGTAATCCAGCATGGATACAACTGCATCCACAACTCCGCCAGGGTTATTTCTTAAATCAACCACCAGCTTTTTCATTCCCTTTTTCTCCAGATCATCGATAGCACCTTTAAACTGATCAGCGGTTACCGTATCAAACTGACTTACTGAAATAAATCCAACATTGTCAGCCAGCATCTCATATTCAACTGTAGGCACTGTAATCTGGCGGCGCTCCATGGTCATATCAATATAATCGCCTGCCTCCTTACGAAGAACAGTGATTGTCACAGGTGTGCCTTTCTCGCCTTTGATGTAATCCTTTACTACCAGTTCCAGATCAATTCCTGTCACTTCTTTGCTGCCTACCTTATAAAGGATATCACCAGGAAGAATTCCCGCTTCCGCTCCGGGAGTTCCTTCAAATACCTTGCTGACTGTGATTACACCGGTTGAAGGATTCTGACTTACCATCACTCCAATTCCGCAGTATTCACCGGCTGTATCTTCCATCAGTTTTTTATATTCATCAGCTGTGTAATAAACCGTGTAGGGGTCCTCAAGGCCATAAAGCATTCCTTTATAGATCCAGTCTTCCACTTTCGTATTATCTTCGTCAAAGAGATAATACTTATCAATCACGCTCTGAATGGTCTGGATCTTAGCCACAATCCGGTTCATATCCAGATCACCGTTCTGATTTTCTGCCTGAACGGATTCAGCCGTTGTTCCCTTGCCATCAATTGCAGTTCTTCCAATTAAAAAAATGCCTAAGGACATCCCCACAATTACAAGGGCTGCCAATGTGGTAAGAAGTGCTCCGACTAGGGCACCCTTCCAAAATTTATTCTTACTTTCCACTGTCATTCTCCTATCTAGCTCATTATGGGCTTACATACTTCACTGGATTTACATAACTTCCATTCACTCTGATCCCAAAGTGGAGATGCGGTCCTGTGGAATACCCGGTAGAACCCACTTTTGCAATTAACTGTCCCTGCGACACTTCCTGCCCCGCTGAAACCAGGAGTTCGGAACAGTGCATATAAACAGTATAGACTCCCCCGCCATGATGAATCATGATATAATTGCCGGCAGAATAACTGTATGTAGAGATCGTTACAGTCCCGGAAGCTGCTGCTACAATACCGGCACCGGTTGATGCTCCGATGTCTATGCCCTGATGATTAGAAGAGGCTCCTTCGGTTGGAGATTCTCTGTCTCCGAAAGAAGAAGTGATTCTTGAAGATGACGGACTGGGCCATATAAAGCTAATATTCCCGATTGCCACCGTATTATACGTTTTTCCAGCCTTCTGGGCAGCTTTCCGTGCTTCTTCCTCTTGTTTTCGTATCTGTGCTTCCATTTCCTTGATATGTTGTTCCTGAGCTGCTATATCTTTTTCCAGTTCGGATAGATTTTCCTGGCTCTTGGCTATCCTGGTCTGATAAGAGGCAAGTTCCTGGTTTTTTGCCTGTAAAAGTCCCTCAGCCTCCTGTTTTTTGTCTCTGGCAGCAGTCTGGAATCCAAGCAGATTCTCATATTCTGCCTTTAACAGAGCTTCTCTCTGACTGACCTCTTCTTTGGTTTTTTTATAATCCTCCAGCATTCTTCTATCATATGCAGCAATGCTTCTGATATATTCCGCCCGGTTATAAAGCTGGGTGAGATCGGCGGACCGAAACAGCAAGTCCAGATAATTCGTCTCACCCTTTTCATACATATATTGAATTCTGAGTTTCATATTCCGGTACTGATGTTCCTGTGCCTTTTTTGCGGCTTCAAGATCTGCTTCGGCAGTTTTTATCTGCTCTTCTTTCGCTGAGATCTGGGCGGTGAGTGCCGTTAGCTGCTTATCATAGACAGCCAGTTTGTCATCCAGACCTTTCACATAAGATGCAGCATCCGCTTTCAGACCTTCCAGCTCTTTTAAAGCTGATTCCACTTCCTTTTTCTGATCTTCCATGGAACTGGCCTTTTTCTTTGCATCATTTACATCATTCTTTGTACCATAGGAGGGAAATATACATGATACGGTCATAAAAAGACCGATTCCCACTGCAAACAGTCTTTTTCCATGATTCACGGACGACTCCCCTTATACTTTTAAATGTTTCCGGATTGTAAAGAAACTGACGAAAAATCCAATTCCAAGCCCCAGTGACATAGCAGTTGCCGCCATGTAAGGAAATATGGCATCAACGGGAAGAAACTGAAACAATCCGGAAAGAATACTGAATTTAGTCACTACATATCCAACTGCTGAACGGTAAAGAAAATAAATGGCGATCAGAGGAAGAGATGCACCTACCAGTCCGATGATGACGCCTTCTACCACAAAGGGTGCTCTGATCATATAGTTGGTGGCACCGATCAGCTTCATGATCTGATTTTCGTTTTTACGAAATGCAGCTGCTACTGAAATTGTATTGCTGATTAAGAAAATGGCCACAGCAAGAAGGATACCGATGATCAGCATGGAAAGGATTCCAATCACTTTGTTTAAGCTGTTCATACCTTCTGCCGCTGTCTTGGAATAATTAACCTTCCTTACTCCCTCTATTCCATTTAACCAGGATACAAGCTCATCCTGCTGGGTTAAATCATTTAGAAATATTGAATAGGAAGAAGAATTGGCGAGAGGGTTGTCCTCTTCAAATCCTTCTGCAAGATCCTGCATATCACCGAAGTACTCTTTCTTTGCTTCTGACCATGCGTCTTCTGCAGAGGTGAATTTTACTTCCTTTACTTCTTTTCGTTGTTTAATCTCATTACCAATCTCAGTGATCTTGTTCTTATCAAGACCTTCGTTAAAAAATACAGTAATTCCTACTGTGCTCTCCGTATTTTTTACTACATACTGCACATTTACCATGATAGAGAAGAACAGACAAAAAAGGAAAATGCATGCGGATACTGTTGCAATGGAGGCCAGTGAAAATAATATGTTTCTGCAGATGTTTATTACACCTTGTTTCAGACAATACCAAAATGTACTAATTCTCATACGTATAACCGCCTTTTTTCTCATCGCTTACGATGGTTCCGCGATCCATCATAATTACCCGCTTCTTCATACGGTCTACAATCTCCTGGCTATGGGTAACGACAATTACGGTAGTACCCAGCTTGTTGATCTCCTCTAAAAGCTTCATGATCTCCATGGAGTTATGACCGTCTAAGTTGCCGGTTGGTTCGTCGGCAAGAAGAATTTCAGGTTTGTTAATGAGCGCTCTTGCAATCGCCACTCGCTGCTGCTCCCCACCGGAAAGCTGCTGCGGGAAAAATTTATATTTGGAAGACAGTCCCACCATTTTTAACATGGCTGGCACTGATTCTTTTATACTTCTTGTGGATGCCCCAATGACACGCTGCGCAAATGCAACGTTTTCATACACATTACGGTCTTTTAACAGGCGGAAATCCTGAAAAACCATGCCAAGTTTCCGACGGTACCTGGGGATGAACCGCCTTGGCATCTTGCCTAAATTCATATCATTTACTATAATCTTACCAGAGGTGGGTTCCACTTCTTTTAACAGCATCTTCAGCAGAGTGGATTTTCCGGAACCGCTTCTGCCGATGATGAAAACAAATTCACCGTCCGCTACTGTCATATTGATGTTACGCAGTGCTTTGTTTCCCGCCTCGTATGTTTTACTTACGTTCCATAATTCAATCATTTTAGTCCTCTGAGTAATTTTGCATAGCGTGATTTTCTTTGATATCGTGAAACAGTAGGTTTAGGAAATCGCGAGTGTGAAGGACGCGACTCCGCAGTGGAACCTCGATTACGCTTCGCTTCATCTCGGTTTACGGGCTTCGCCCTATGAAAAGAGTCAGCAATACAGATGCTTTTGTGCAAGCACAACGCATCTGTATAACTGCCTCTTTTCACACTGCTCATTGCCAGCGCTAACATTGCCAACGCTAACTGTACTGGCTTTAATAGTCCTGGTTTTCCATATATTTCATATACTTCACTACCATCAGGGCGATCTTAAATGTAATCGCATCCTCAAATACGCGAAGATCCAGACCGGTGCTCTTCTGAAGCTTGTCTAAACGATATACCAATGTATTTCTATGAATATAAAGCTGTCTGGAAGTCTCGGAAACATTCAGGCTGTTTTCGAAAAATTTGTTGATGGTGGTCAGGGTCTCTTCGTCGAAATCATCTGGTGATTTGCCGTCAAAGATCTCTTTAATAAACATACGGCATAAAGGCAGCGGAAGCTGATAAATCAGACGTCCGATTCCAAGCTTGCTGTAAGCTACCACATTCTTATTACTATAGAAGATCTTACCTACATCCATCGCCATCTTGGCTTCTTTATAAGATCTGGATACTTCCTTGATCTCACTTACAATGGTACCAAATGCTACATGAACCTGAGTCATCGCCTCTGTGTTCAGCATGTCCAGAACCGTATTGGCGGTTTTCTCCAGATCCTCGTAGTTCTCGCCTTCTTTTACCTCTTTAACAAGAATGATATTCTTCTCGTCTACGGCAGTAACAAAATCTTTTGTCTTTGCCGCAAATAAATTGCGTACGGTCTCCAGCGCATTCACATCTTTTTCGTGCTGTGTTTCAATAATGAAAACAACACGTCTGATATTGGTTTCAATGTGAAGTTTCTTTGCCCGGTTATAGATATCCACCAGAAGCAGGTTATCTAATAGAAGATTCTTAATAAAGTTATCCTTATCAAATCTCTCTTTATAAGCAACTAAAAGACTCTGGATCTGGAAAGATGCTAATTTTCCTACCATATATACATCATCACTTCCGCCTTTTGCAAGGAGGATGTATTCTAACTGATGCTCGTCGAAGACTTTAAAAAACTGATATCCCTGGATTACCTGACTGTCTGCTGGAGAATCCACGAACGCCAGGATCGAACTTTCGTAATCTTCCGCATCAGGAAATGTGGTAGCCAAAACCTTTCCTTCTGTATCGCAAATACACAGATCTATTCTTGTTATTCCTTTTAATCCTTCAATGGTTGTTTGAAGTATTTGATTCGAAATCATGGCATAATCTCCTTTTTCGTAAATTTACCTTATTCTATATTAATGCAAAAAGAAAAAAAAAGCAAGCGAGTATCATACTCGCTTGCATAAAATTTCATCAATTAGTTTAATACAACTAATTCTGTATCCTTGTCAAATACATGAACTTTTGTTAAATCAAGAGCAAGCTTGATTGTATCGCCAGGTCTTGCAGTTGTACGAGGATTTACTCTTGCAGTGAAGTTTACTTCTTCTACATCGAAGTATAAGTATACTTCTGCTCCAAGTAATTCGTAAACTCTGATGGTTGCATCAATTACGCTTGCAGGAGAAGACTCAAGGAATGCTTCCTCATCATGAAGATCTTCTGGACGAATACCTAAAACTACAGTCTTTCCAATATATCCGCCATCTTCCAGTTTCTTTGTTTTCTCAGCTGGAAGAGCGATTGTGTTTCCACCAAATGTTAAAGTTACATCGCTTCCGCTCTTAGCAACTGTAGCTTCAATTAAGTTCATCTGAGGAGCTCCGATGAATCCTGCTACGAATTTGTTGCCTGGCTTATCATATAAGTTCTGAGGAGAATCAACCTGCTGAATAACACCATCTTTCATAACTACGATTCTTGTACCAAGTGTCATAGCCTCTGTCTGATCATGTGTTACATAAACCATAGTAGCTTCAAGTCTCTGATGTAATTTAGAGATTTCAATACGCATCTGACCTCTCAGCTTTGCATCAAGGTTTGATAAAGGCTCATCCATTAAGAATACTTTTGGATTACGAACAATAGCACGTCCCATAGCAACACGCTGTCTCTGTCCACCAGATAATGCCTTTGGCTTACGATCTAATAAATGTTCCAGATCAAGGATTCTTGCAGCTTCATGAACCAGCTTATCAATCTCATCCTTTGGAGTCTTTCTCAGTTTCAGACCAAACGCCATGTTATCATATACAGTCATATGTGGATACAAAGCGTAGTTCTGGAATACCATCGCGATATCTCTATCCTTAGGTTCTACATCGTTCATTAACTTTCCATCGATGTAAAGTTCACCGGAGGAAATGTCTTCCAAACCAGCAATCATACGAAGAGTGGTAGACTTACCGCATCCAGATGGTCCTACAAAAATAACAAATTCTTTGTCTGCAATCTCCAGATTGAAATCCTTAACTGCCTCAAATCCATTGGGATATCTTTTAACGATGTTTTTCAGTGATAAACTAGCCATTTACTAATCCTCCTAAAAATAAAATATATATTCTCTGTTCTGAACCACAAGCCCCCACAGCTGCAGCTCCATGTTTCTGAAACAATCATACATGAATTGTTTTTTTTTTACCATATTCTTATTTACCAAAATCCATTTGGGGCTTTTGGCTAATTTGTATAACCATTGAAAAAACTGACTGAAACGTCAAAATATTAAGATACAGGCTCGTACATTTCTGTCTATATTCGATACCCTGTGACTATTTTGCCTCTTATTTGGTTATATATTACAAGGCGATGTCGTTATTTTCGACATCGCCTTGTAATATTTTAAATATATTTATTTCTTTTTCGCAAGAACGTTCAGCCACCTTACGTCAGAATGACCAGAACGAATATCTTCGGTTTCCCACAGCTTTAAAATTTCAAATCTGCCGTTTTCTCTTAAGAGCTGGGAAATAGAGTCTGGGGTAAAGTCACTGAAATACCGTTCGCCACGGAACCCCTCAAAATCTCCCAGTTTAAAAGACATATATAGAATACCCTTCTCATTTAAGGCCCTTGCTATCTTTGTAAGAATGCCTGACAGTTCCTTTTTCGGAGTATGAAGCAGCGATGCACACGCCCAGATTCCGTCGAATACGTCGTCAAAATCTATCTGCTCAAATGTCATCTGTAGTACATCAAGGCCCGTGTGAATTTCCGCCAGCTTACACATCTCAGAAGATGCATCAAGCGGTGTCACATCATATCCCAGTTCATACAGAGTAAGGCTGTCTCTTCCTGAGCCGCAGCCCAAATCCAGAATCGTATCGCCCTCCTCCAGATAATTTAAAAATTCTCTCATGATTTCTGACATATCCTGATTTACTGTTTCTTCAAATTCCTTTGCCGCATACTTATTATAATAGTCTATCGAGTCCAAAATAATCCTCCTGTTATCCGCTTACCCGCTAATTAATTACTTCAATTTTGTTTTCTGTTATCTTAACTTTACCTTCTTTAAGAAGATGTCCTACTGCTCGTTTAAAAGCATTCTTGCTCATGGAAAATTCCCGCTTGATTCTTTCCGGATCAGCTTTGTCAGTAAATGGCAGACTTCCCGAAAACTGATCTTCAATGATCTCAAGAACCTTTAATGAATCCGCATCCATCTGAATATATGCTTTCTGCCTTGGACTTAAATCCAGCTTTCCATCTTCTCTTACCTTAGTGACCCTTGCTGTAATCTCATCACCTTCCCTGTATTTCTCAAAAAGCTCCTTTTTGGGAATCAGTCCATAATATTTTTTATCTACTGCAACAAATGCACCCAGCGTATCGCTGAATTCATAGATAATCCCTGTAACCTGATCATCCTTTTTATAAGGAGACTGATTGCTCATATGGGCATATACCCGCATGGTTGCAGCCAGCCGCTTACTTTTATCAATGTACAAAGTAACAAGAACATTCTCACCGGTCCGTACTTTATATGTCTGCTCTTTATATGGCAGGAGCAGATCCTTCTCCAGTCCCATGTCCAGAAATGCACCGATCTTGCCTACTTCCTTTACTTTCAGAACTTCGGTCTCACCAACTAAAAGCTTGGGAATTGCAGTCGTCGCAATCAACCGGTCTTCTGAATCCTTGTAGATAAAGACCGTAATCTCATCTCCCTGCCCCGTTCCTTCCGGAACCTGTTTCTTTGGAAGCAGTACAGATACTTCACTGCCGGCATCTTCTCCTAAATACACGCCGAACTCCTTTACCCTCTGGACTGTGAGGGTCTGCATCTTACCTAATTCAATCATCTTATATCCTCTCTGTTGTTCCACGCAGCCAAATGACTGCGTAAGCTGCCCCCTGTTCATCACACAGAGAAACAACGTATCCTTCCTCTGTCTTACTGACTCTGGGATAGACTGCATCTCCGAAGACTGCTGCCTTTTTATATTCCACTCTCAGTTCCGACACTTCCATTCCATCTGGAAGCACTTCCCTGGCAATCTCCACATACTTGGAATTATTCACATGGTGGTTGGTATCAATGTGATGCTTGCCCACGGTAACTGGAGCTGAAGCTTCATACTGATCAGGAACTTCAATTCTGCGGGGAGCATACTCCATATCAAGAGGTTTCTCCCATGTGGTTCCATAACCCCGGATATCATCTGCCTCAATTTTTGCAGGCCGCCCTTTATCCGTATCAAACAAAAACCATACGGAGTTGGCCCTTACCAGATAATTGCCCTCCTGATCGCATACCGTAAAATTACGGTATCCGTAAAACCCTTTAAAATCATAGGGCCAGGTGCTAATTATGATTTTTTCACCCAGAGTCGGATAACGGTCCACAACAATCTGCCAGGATGATAACCACCATGCTTTGTGCCGATCGATAAAATATGCCACTCCCAGCCCATTATCCTCAGATTGAAAAGTAGAACAATCCTGCAGATAATTCATGATACCGGTTAATGACAGTTTTCCATATTCATCTGTCTCACTATATCGTACTCTGCTGCCGAATGTATACATCTAAATTTTCTCCTCAAAATTATATAACATTATAAAGCATTTTTTAACGATTGTCCAGATAAAAGAGTAACAGGCTACACCTCATTTCCCTTAAAAATGCAGAAAGGATTATCTTTTAACATAGATTTAACAGTTCATCCGGATACAGATCAATTACACAAAAAAACGGGACCATATCAGGTCCCGCTCAGAAGCTGGGCTACAAGGATTCGAACCTTGAAAATGACGGAGTCAGAGTCCGTTGCCTTACCATTTGGCGATAGCCCATTAACACAACAAAAGGAATTATACAGGATATCTCTTAAATAGTCAAGTTCTTTTTAATTTTTTTCAGTTAAAAATTTACCAGCTGACTTTTATAGCGGTATAATTATGGATAACAGCTCAGCCGGCCTGGCTGAACTGATCCATTAAGACACACTGTCCCTTACTTACTCGTAGCTTTTCTTTCCAAATATCCGTTTCAGTTCTTCCAGGGGTAGTTTCGGTGTTCTGTCTTCCCTTAACAGCCCGTTTGTTTCCTGCATTACATCCGTCAGCTGGGTATAACAAAAACCGGAAAATTTTCTGCTTTTAATAAGAAAGTCGGTAACCGGCTCCAGGCGCTTTAGAAACTCCTCCTGGCTTCCAGCTTTATTGTAATAACCCCAGCCCTCTGTTTCTGAAGTAAATGCGATACCGCCATACTCTGTCATCAGAACAGGCTGTCCCCCATATTTCTGCCCATCAGCCAGAACCATGCGACGTTCTGCATGTCCATTAATAATATCTTCCATAGATTCATATTTTCCTGTATTTTCAGGCATCAGTTCATAATCATGCAATGCCAGTATATCCGTGTTTTCCGTCTGTTCCCAGCCATCATTTCCGCTGACCAGTCTGGTTCTGTCCAGCGCTTTGGCCTGGTAATACAGCATATTGGCCAGGCTCTGCTGGCTGCTGTCCGTTCTGATGTTTCTCATTCCCCAGCTTTCATTGACAGTAACCCACGTAATGATGGATGGATGATTATAATCCCGTTCAATAAATTCAGAGAGTTCTGCAGAGGTGTTTTTCAGAGTGCTGTCTGTACACTTAAAACAGCTTGGCATTTCCCCCCATACAAGAAAACCCAGCCTGTCTGCCCAGTAATAATATCTGGGATCCTCAATTTTCTGATGCTTTCTTGCACCATTAAATCCCATCTGTTTTGCGAGTATGATATCTTTTTTAATGGATTCCTCATCTGGAGGCGTTAAAAGGCTCTGTTTCCAATATCCCTGATCCAGAATCAGCCTCTGGTATAATACCTCACCGTTCAAAAGAATTCTTCCATTAGAAATGCAGACAGACCGGAGTCCAAAATAACCTGACACCTTATCATTAAGAAGCGTTGCCTCCATCCCAATCAAATTGGGTTTTTCCAGTGTCCAGATCATCTCTTCCCTGCGCACATCTAAGTCCGGTAAAGCCAAAATGCCTTTTCCATACCCATTTTCGCAGACCACATTCAGACTTCCCAAATCCATCTGAGTCCCGCCCTCTGCCGGAAGACTGCTAAACGAAATTTCTGCCTTCACCTTTTCCATGGAAGAAATAAAAATTTCATATAGAACTTCATTCCGTTCCAGATCAGGAGTTGCTTTCATTCGCTTTATATAGGTTTTTCCTGCATATTCCAGCCAGACACTCTGCCATATTCCCGTAGTGGGCGTGTACCAGCATGCAAAATTTTTACCTGTCCAGGTCTGTTTTCCTCTGGGCTTATCCTCATCGCTATAATCCATTACTTTAACGGTTATAACATTTTTCCCTTCCAAAACCAGTCCCGTAATATCAGCCTCAAAGGGAGTATGACCGCCTCTGTGACCTGCTGCATGGATCTGATTGACATAAACCTCCGCCTCATAATCCACAGCTCCAAATTTTAAAAGCAGGCTTTTACCCATTAATCTGCTTTTCTCAATATCAAACTCTTTCCGGTACCAGACAACATGGTGAACCTCTGTATCACAGATTCCGCTCATTTCCGACTGATAGCAAAACGGTACATTGATTTTTTTATCAAACACCGGTTCATCAAATGAAAACTCCCATTCTCCATTGAGATCTGTCCATTCTTCCCTTTCAAAATCAGGTCTTGGAACATTTTTATTTATCATGATTCTTCTCCTTTTATCCCTTTAAACCTGATGTACTGATCCCCTCCACCAGATATTTCTGAAGGCAGATAAAAATAATCACTGCCGGTAAAATAGACAGGCTTGCCATTGCAAACATGGCACCGTAATCCGAAGAAGATCCAGGATCGGAAAACAGTTTGAGGGCAAGACTGACCGGATACCTTGCGGATTCATTAATATAAAGCAGGGCTGACAGGAAGTCATCCCATCTCCACATAAAGGAAAATATGCTGGCAGTAATTAACGCCGGTGTAATAAGGGGCATGATAATCCTGGAAAATATGCTGTAATAGGAGCAGCCGTCGATCTTAGCTGCCTCATCAAGCTCCCTTGGTATGCCATCAATAAAATTAATCATCAGGTAAACAAAGAAACCCTGAATGGCAAAACAGTAAGGAAGAATCATTGGTTTATAGCTTCCTACCCAGCCTAATTTCTGATACCATAAATATTGAGGAATCATAAGCACCTGTGCTGGAAGCATCATAGATACCAGCATGGCTGCAAACAGAATTTTTCTACCAAAAAATCTGCATCTTGCAAGTCCGTAAGCTACCAGAGCGGAAGAAAAAACAGTTCCTAATGTTGCTGTGATCGCTATAAAAAAAGAATTCTTAAAAAAAACTGCAAACGAGATTTTTGCGAATCCTTTCCAGCCGTTTGTATAATTGGTGAACACAAACTTCTCTGGAATCAACTGTCCCGCTGTTAAAAAGATGGTATTTGATTCCTTAAATGAACTCATAAACATCCAAAACAGAGGATAAATCATTACAAGCCCCAGGCTGCACACAATTACATGGTATAAAATCTTACCTGCCTTTTTTCTGGTCATCATCTGCCTCACACTCCTTCCGTATAAACCCAGAATCTTTTTGTTG
This sequence comes from Paenibacillaceae bacterium, assembly GCA_015057715.1. Lineage (GTDB taxonomy): Bacteria > Bacillota > Clostridia > Lachnospirales > Lachnospiraceae > Lacrimispora. Next base: position 14,501 of record SVDS01000019.1, on the reverse strand, counting down.
CAAACAGAATCACTGTTATCACACTGATCAGCAGCAGCATTACCCATGCCAGGGCTGCGCCGTATCCGGTGTTATAAAACTCAAAAGATTGCTGATACATATAAACAGTATAGAATAAGGTGGAGTTAAGGGGTTTTCCCTGGGTGATAATAAAGCATTGCGTAAATGCAAGAAAACCGTTAATCATCTGCATAACCAGATTAAAGAAAATAGTGGGTGTCAGCAGAGGCAGCGTGATCTTGAAAAACTGGGAAAATTTATTGGCTCCGTCTACCCGGGAAGCTTCATAAAGCGATACCGGAATCTGCTTTAAAGATGATAAAAAAATCAGCATGGAAGAACCAAACTGCCAGATTGCCAGTATAATAAGAGTCCAGATTGCCGTTTTAGTATTTCCTAGCCATGCAAAATTAGTGTGTATCCCTAAAATACCCAGAAGCAGATTCACTACACCATCGGTTGCAAACATCCGTTTCCATAATATGGAGACTGCAACAGATCCTCCGATAATGGACGGGAGATAGTAAAAAGCCCGGTAAAAACCGGTTGCCTTTGATGATTTCAGCAGAAGCAGGGCTACCATAAGCGCAAAGATCAGACGCAGAGGAACCGATACAAAGGCAAAATAAAACGTGACTCCTATGGTCTTATAAAACACATTATCATTAGTAAACATTTTTATGTAATTATTTAATCCTGTGAAAACAGGCGGAGACAAAATATTATAATCACATAAAGAATAGTAAAAGGAAATTCCCATAGGTACAACCATAAACAGCAGAAAGCCGACAATAAAAGGAAGGCTGAATACCACTCCCGCTGTGCTTTCTTTGTTCAGGAAATGTCTGAGTCCTGCACCAAATGTATCTTTCATAGACATCCTCCATTCATAGATAACCGTCTTCTTGATTAAACAGGGGCAAAGCTGTCTCTGCCCCCGTATTCTGATTCATTATTTCTTGCTCATAATTTCATTTGCCCCGTTATAGAATTCTTTAGCGGCTGTTTCGGCATCATATACACTATAGCAAACCTGTTCCTGTACCTGGTTTAACAGATTCGAAACCTCGCTGGCGCCATCTGGCTGGGGCGGATTGATAGGGGAACAATTTGGAGTAACTACTTCATTGACATAATGAATGACTTTCTGTTCCACATCGCTCATCTTTGGTGCCAGTTCACTGGCAATCTTACTGGAAGCCGGAACTCCCCGCTCACCCAGTAAAATGTTATTAGCATCGTTTGAATTGGTTAAAAAGTTAATTACCTTTACTGCTTCTTCCGGATTCTTTGAATGAGCTCCTACAGAAAAGAACTGGCTGGATTTTAAATAACCAGACTTTTTCGGATCTGCTGAAGGCCAGGTAGTGATCCCGATCTCCATCCCTTCCGGAGCTGCTTTTTGCATTGCAGTCAGCTGGTTTGAATTATAAAAAGCGCACCAGGACATGGTTTCAGGACTGGAACCGTAAACCAGAGGCTCCTGCTCTACGGAACCGATGGAAAGCTCAGCAAATACGCCTGGATCTATAAACCACCCTTCTTTTATACCTGTTTCATACATCTGGAAGAATGGAAGATAATCTTTCTCCTCACCGCCCATCTTTTTGTCCCCATAGAGGACAACATCATTTCCTCTCATGAAGTAATCCAGAAAGGCACCAGCATTGTAATAGGCAATGTTTGTTTTATACCCGGTCTTCTTATAAACCTCACGGCATAAATCAATAAATTCATCGGTTGTCATATAGTCCTTGACCACAATACCATTTTTATCTAAAAGAGTTTTATTATACAGCAGTGATGGTGCATTGATTCCTGCACAGACCGCATACACGCCTCCGTTCACCGTACCGCTTGCCATGGTATTGTCAGAAATATTTGAGACATCCAAAGTGCCATCTTTTATATAGGGTGTCAAATCCACCAGAAGACCGTTTTTTACATACTGGTCAATAAATGAATAATCCATCTGAACAATATCAGGAATGGCCTGACCTGCTGCAGATGTCGCCAGTTTATTCCAGTAATCAGACCACTCAGAGAACTGACCCTCTATTACTGTTCCAGGATTCTGCTCTGTATACAAATCAAGTGCTGCCTGTGTTTTCTCGTTTCTGACCTGATTTCCCCACCAACTCATGGTTAGCTTCAGTTTTCCGCTTTCATCCCCCGCAGCTGTCTTTGTGGTTTCTGCTGCTGTAGACCCCGCTGCTGTAGATCCCGCCGTTGTATCTGCGGTAGTGGTTGTACCGCTGCCTCCGCATCCGGAAAGGGACGCTAATGCAATAACTGACGCAATAAGTAACGCAACTTTTTTCTTCATATAACCTTCCTCCAATCATTTTTTTCGTATATCAGGCGTTTTTTATTATACTGCCCCCTCTAATTCCAGTAAATGATTAAAACCGGCTTCCAGGTTGAAAAAACCGTGTTGTGTGTATAATTTGAATAGTTCTTTGTGCTTACCGGTTGTATTGGCAAAATCTTTTATATATAATTTACCTGTCATTACTCCAGATCCGAAAGGCGGTCTTTATGAAGCATTTTATAAGAAATCTCTCTTTAAAAAAGAAGATTCATTCCATTGTATTTTTTTGCATTATCCTTTTGGCTTTGGCCTCTCTTTTTAGTATACAGCTGATTACAAAGGCTAATCAAAAGGTGCTTTATCAGTCTGTGGCCTCCTCTTTATCCTATACCGGCAAAGAGTTAAATAACCGGTTGGATAATATATCTACAATGGCGGATATGTTTCTGGCTGATACCAATATACAGAACGGACTTGGTATATTAAAAGATTCCTCCAGCATCCAGGACCGTTCCATTGCATACAAATCACTTTACGGCGTTTTAAATGAATATTATTTTACCTTCCGCAAAAATAACATTAATTTTATGAGTCTGTATCAGGACCGGTACTCCATCCATACTCATATTGCGGCTGGAAAAACACTTCCGGAATCCGTGGTTGAGGATCTGGTCAAAAGAGCCGAAGACGCCAGGGGACGAACCATCTGGATTACCGACTACAGTGATCAATATGGTTTATTTATGGTCAAGCATTTACTGCGTACAGAATATCTCACTCTTGATCCGCTGGGAACACTGATTGTAAGCATTAACGTTGACGGACTCATTAATGGTGCCACTAACACCAGTCATTTTAATGATGACACCAGATATATTCTTTCCAGTCCGGAGAACTTAATCTATAATTCTTCCAGTATAAAGACTGACCATAAAACTCTGTTTGGAACATATTTTCATTCCAGATACGGACTTGTAAATAAAGATGGAGACAGTTTCTTTTACGTCAAAGGAATCATACCGGAATATGGCTGGGATTATGTCTGTCTGATTCCCTATGGCAGCATTGCAAATTCTCTCCGCACAAGCCTGGAAGTATGCCTGATTATTATTGCTGTCTCCATTGGACTGGCTATCCTGATGTCCTCTTCATTAATTGACTCAATCACCAGACATTTTGATAATCTCATTCTAAAAATGGAACGCTTTGCAGCAGGGCAGACTGAAATACCCCAGGTTTCCTATGATTACAGCAAACGCACCGATGAATTAGGGATTCTGCACTCCCGCTTCGACCAGATGGTGGATAAAGTAAACCAGCTGATTAAAACAAATTACCTGAATAAAATACTGATTAAGGAAGCCCAGCTAAAAGCCCTGGAGACTCAGATGAACCCTCACTTTTTATACAATACCCTAGAATCAATCAACTGGAGGGCAAAAACAGTTGGTGCAAAAGATATCTCTTCCATGACAGAATCTCTGGGAACTCTCCTTCGTATCACACTGGACCAGAAAAGCAAGCAGGTACCGTTAAGCAGGGAACTTGAGCTGGTGCAATGTTATATGACCATTCAGAAATTCCGGTATGAAGACCGGCTGGAATATGAAATATCTGCCCCTGTAAATCTCGTTGGGTGTTATGTGTTAAAACTGACACTCCAGCCCCTGGTGGAAAATGCAATACGATATGGACTGGAAGAAAATACAGAAGGATGCCGGATTTTAATTACAGCTGAAGCAGACGCATCTTCCCTCATTGTCACAGTCAGAAATAACAGTTCTGCTTTTGAAGAAGACCTGATCAACAAATTAAAAAACCGGGAAGCAGAACCTCATGGTTTTGGTATTGGCCTGTTAAATATATCGGAACGAATGAAGCTGACTTACGGAGAACACTACGGCCTTACCCTCTATAATGAGGACGACCAGGCCGTCGCACAGCTTTCTTTCCCTCTGAGCCTGCCTCCAGAAGACACTTCTGATACGAAAGGAGAATAATCATGCTTAAATTAATAATTGCCGATGATGAACGGGTAATACGGGAATCAATCTCCTCCCTGATTGACTGGAACAGCCTTGGCATTGAACTGGTAGGAACATGCCGTGACGGAATCGAGGCCTATCACATGATTCTCGATGAATCACCTCATATTGTAATGACCGATATCCGCATGCCTGGCCTGTCCGGACTTGAATTAATAGAGCGTATCTATGAGGCCAATATGGACACCCAGTTTATACTACTGTCCGGATTCGGAGAATTCGAATATGCAAAGCAGGCAATGAAATACCGGGTTCACCATTATCTGCTTAAGCCCTGCAACGAAGAACAAATCGTAGAAAGCATGAAAGATATCATAAAGGAATACTATCACCGCCAGGCTTTTCAGGATTTAAAGGAACGCCAGAAGGCGCTGACGGTTAATCTCCACCACAGTATTATGGGAAATATTATTAACGAGCAGATTTTTAAGTCTGATCCTGCTAAATTTTCCTGGGATGCTTATTCAGGATTTATGGATTTCTATCAGTCGGGATATGAATTGTGCTTCCTTCACTATTTAGAAGAAGAATATTTAAATTCCGTTTTAAGCCTCATTTATGACTATATGGCCGAGCATGCCCCCGGCATTGAACTGTATTGTATCTATGTGAAAAACTCACTGATTCTTTTTTTTGAAAGATACCAGGCTTCCTATGACCAATTTGATTTGTTTATGCAGACCTTAAAACCAAAGGAGCTGCCTTTTCAATTAGACTATAAAAGGTGCACCTTCAATAGCCTTGAACAGCTTTTGAAAAATCTGATCACAAAAATAAGACGTTATGGAATAATTTATTACATGAATGGACTGGAACCGGTTCCTATCTGCAATTATAAAAATTTAATTACTAAAATTGAGGAACTGACTGCTCGTTTAATCGTAGCAGAAGACGCGGAACGGAAATCCTGCGTGGAAAATCTTACTGCAACTTTAAACGATATCAGCAATACGGATTTTTTAAAGCAGGCCGGATCACGAATTTTAATTAAACTGGCTACGGAAACCAGCTATCTGTCATCGGTGGATACCACAGAGTACCTGATGGACTTAAACCAGCAGACTGAATATTCTGAAATCCGACGCATGCTGTGCAGGAAGCTGAACGAAGTCCTGAAAAAGCCTTCCAGCCGTTCCCAGCACTACAGCCCTTTCATCGACAAAATTATTCGATATGTGGTCGAGCATCTGGATGATCCCAATCTTACATTAAAATGCATCGCAGAAAATTATCTTTTTATGAATGTGGATTATGTCAGCAAACGATTCAGTAAAGAAACAAAACAAAAATTTTCTAACTACATCACTGCCCTGCGCATCCAAAAAGCCAAGCAATTATTAGCAGAAGGCCATACAGAACAGATCCAATGGATTGCACAGCAGGTAGGGTGTGGAAATAATCCCCAGTATTTTAGTCAGATTTTCAAGAAAGGCACGGGGATGACACCTAGCGCATACGCTAAAAAATTAAATGGAGGAGAATGAAATGACAAACAAGGAATTACTTCCGAAAATCCATCTTGTGATGGACAAACTGATGAATCTGGGAGGTGGTAATTATGAAAATGACCGCTCAGTCGGAAAGGAAGATGCAAGCCGCGGTATTATTGCCAGAGATTTTGGCATTGAGGAATGGGACTGGCCACAGGGTGTAGGTCTCTATGGGTTGTTAAAACTACAGGGTTTTTATGGCGATGACCGTTACTTAGATTTTTTTGACCGCTGGTTTCAAAATAATCTGCAGAAAGGACTTCCCAGTAAAAATATAAATACCACTGCCCCTTATCTTGTTTTAGCCCAGCTGCTGGATGCGTTTCATAACCCTGATTACGAAAAGCTCTGTCTGGATCATGCCAAATGGCTGATGAACGAACTGCCGAAAACGAAAGAAGGCGGCTTCCAGCATGTGGTAACTGCAATCGGAAACCGTGATGGCGTCCTGTTAAATGACGGTGAAATGTGGATTGATACATTATTCATGGCAGTTCTGTTTTTAAATAAAATGGGACATCGTTTCAAAAATGAGGACTGGATAGGCGAAACCCTCCATCAGGTATTACTTCATATTAAATATTTATACGACAAACATACCGGGTTGTTTTATCATGGCTGGAGTTTCCCCCTAAACAGTAATTTTGGCGGAATTTTCTGGTGCAGAGGCAATTCCTGGTTTACCTATGGAATTCTGGAACTGATTGAGTCGTTTGATCAAACTCTGGATCCGGGACTTCTCACATATCTGACAGATACCTACAAAGCCCAGGTGAATGCCCTAAAAGAGTTACAGGCTCCTTCCGGGCTGTGGCATACCGTTCTTGCTGATCCGGATAGCTATGAGGAAGTATCTGGATCTGCAGCAATTGCAGGTGGTATTTTAAAAGGTATAAAAATGGGAATTCTGAATGAAACATATCATGAATGTGCAGCCAGGGCTGTTGAAGGAATCTGCAATAATATAGCGGAAGACGGAACCGTCTTAAATGTCTCCGCAGGAACTGGTATGGGTTACAATGCAGAACACTATAAAAATATAACAATTCGTCCCATGGCTTATGGTCAGTCACTGACCCTGATTTCACTGATTGAAGCATTAAATTAACTGAGCTGAATGTATATAAAAAAAGCGTTGATCTGCTTTCGCAAATCAACGCTTTTTAATCTTTTTCATCACTGGGCTACAAGGATTCGAACCTTGAAATGACGGAGTCAGAGTCCGTTGCCTTACCATTTGGCGATAGCCCATCAGTGCAACGAGTGTATTATACTATAGCTTTCTCCTGTGGTCAAGCACTATTTTACATTTTTTTACCAAATATTTTTTAAGCTCAGGAAGAGCCTTATTGAACAGAATGCCCTTCCTGATTCACTGATTCAGTGCTCTTTTTCTCTGCCACGGTTGTATCTGTTTCTAGCGCTTTCATGGTTGTAGTTTCAGCCGGCTTAGTCACAGCCTCCTCGGTGGTCTCCTCTGTTTCCGTGTCATCAGCTTCCCCGTTTCCAATTACAGGTGTCTCAAAAATTCCCTTTACAGTGGTCTGCTTTCCTGATTTCGGGGATATTCCTCCAAGTACAAAGGTATATTCCCTGCCACCTTCTAAGCCGGTTACACTGATCTCACAGTAATCAGAATCGGTATCTTCTATCTTTGATGAGTATGTGTTATTATCTCCATCCTTTACCGAAACTGTAGGATTTTTCCATTTGACTCTCGTTTTAAAGTGAACCATGATAATTCCATTCTCATAGTCCACGTAATCAATCTTTATTTTCTCTGATGACACCACATCCTCAGATGTAGTTGCTGCTGCCGTGGTTTCCCCACTTGTAGCCGGAGGCTGAGTGCCCGATGGCTCTGTATGCACCTGGCTCTGAGTCTCAGCAGTTGTGGATTCCGGAGTGGTTTCAGTGACTGACTCTGTCTCTTTCTTTGTAGTCGTCTCCTCCGTTGTCTGAATGCTGGTCCTGGTCTCTTCCAGCGATTCCTCTGAAACCTTTGTCTTAGCCCCCACTGCATAGGACCTTTCTGTTATGACCTTAGCAATCTCTTCCATGGTAAGTGGAGCCAGTTCTTCCATATCTTCCATAGAGAGGGAAGAATTCTGGGCAATCAGTTCTTTTAAGAAATAAGCTTTTCCATAGGATATGTTATATTCCTGGGCCAGCTGCTTCACATCGTCTTCCTCTATGACCTGCTGGTCATAGACAACCGCTTTTAATCTTTTTTCCTCCAGAGTCGTCCTGATATCAGTGACCACTGCAGATCTTAAATTGGAAGCCTTTTTAATGCTGTCATTGGATACAGTAACCAGTATTGCATTATCCAGATCATCAAGAAAGCCGTGGGTAACCATGGATCCGATTATGGCGTTAACAGCCACATTTAAATCCACGCCTTCCATATCCATATCCTTAAGTATTGTCATCCCGTCCTGATTGACCGCCTCTGCTTTCAGCACCCTGTTTTTCTTGTTTACAGATAATTCAACACTTGGATTTACATCAATTCCTATGACAGAATCCACCCTGCTGTTTTGAAAACTGTAAGTTCCTCCGGCAAGCATAATCATGCAGAAGCAAGCTGCAATCAGCCCTGCAATCACCCTCTGCCGTTTAAAAAAGACTGGCTTTGAAACACTGGTCTCCTCAATCTGGGGAGTGCTTAAATCAATCCGGTCCAGTACATTGGGGATTAAATCATCAGTTGCAGATTTTAAGCAGGCTTCGATCTGTTTTCTATTTAGTTGTTTGTCTTTATCTAAAGCCATATCAAAGCCTACTCCTCTCTTAAATAATTTTCCAGTTTTTTCATAGCCCGGTTATATCTGGACAGAGCAGTTGCCAAAGGAATCTTTAAGCTGGCCGCTATTTCCCTGTGCTTCATTCCGGCGGACGTATGAAGAAGAACGATTTCTCTCTCCTCTTCCTTTAAAATTGACAATGCAGCCAGCAATACCATCTTATCTGCTGCCATCTCTATTTCTGAACAGACCTCTCCGGTTTCCGTTCCAGACAAGTCTTCTAACGTAATGTCCGAGTCATGTTTCTGCTCCCGGAATTTCATATAGCATAAATTCCGTGCTATGGTAAACATCCACGCCAAAGGTTTCCCCTGGGATTTGTAGCTCTTTGCAGAAGTCCATATCTTTAAATAGACTTCCTGCAAGATTTCCTCCGCATCCTGGGGGTGCTTTATAATGGACAGAATAAAACTGTACATCGTGCGGTCTGTATTCTGATATAAACGCTGAAAAGCCTCCTGGTCGCCCTCTGCCACTTTTTTCAAAAGCGCTTCATCGCTTAACAGGCTGTAATCTTCAGCTCCGCCAAAGCTCATCAATCCCATAAACAGCATGGATCCGATTTCCTTTCTATTAGGTTAATGCTGATTTCTGTCATCTTATTGCATAAAATGGAAATATTTTATTACCTTATTTTTCCACACCAAAACCACTTTCCGCGGTTATGACCAGACAGCAGCGTTTATCTATCTCAGTTACCTTTTTTGTGATCTCTTCCTTTAGCCATTCCCTTTTTTTGCGGTCATATTCCCTGGGAACCACCAGATCAAAGATCAGATTAATCTGATCCTTTCCTTCTATCATTCTAAAATCATGAAATGTGACTCTTTCATCTGTATCCTGTATCACATTTTCCACCATACTTCCAAATTCCATTACTTTCGAATCCCTGGTTTCAACAGGATCCATATGAATTACAAGAAATATCCCAAATTTTTTTAATGCTTCCCGTTCAATCCGGTCGATAATCTCATGGGACACCTCTACATTTACGTCATTAGGAACTTCAGCATGAATGGAGGCCATACTTCTGGTTGGTCCATAATTATGAACAATCAGGTCATGACTTCCCACAATCCCTTCATAGGCTTCCACAAAATCAGTGATTTCCTGGTAAAGCTTTGGATCAATGGGCTCACCGATTAATGGCGTAAGAGTATCTTTTGCAATCCTGATACCCGCCCACATGACGATGACTGAGACAATCACACCCACGATTCCATCAATATTTAACCCCCAGATCCCATAAATAACCACAGACAATATAGTGGAAGAGGTAGTTATTACATCACCCATAGAATCTGCTGCGGTCGCCTTCATGACAGCTGACTGGATTCGATTTCCAAGAGTTCTGTTAAAAAACGCCATCCATAATTTCACTAATACAGACAAAATAAGGATAATAACAGACACTGCATGAAAAGACATCTCCTGAGGGTGGAGTATTTTATCAATTGAGGTTTTAAACAGGGAAAAGCCTACCTGGATAACAAGGAATGCAACAATAAATGCCGCAATATATTCCACTCTTCCATGTCCAAATGGGTGCTCCTCATCTGCCGGTTTCCCAGCCATCTTCACACCAATAAATCCTATAATTGAGGATGCCGCATCCGATAAGTTATTAAATGCGTCTGCCATAACAGAGATACTGTTAATCAGCAGTCCCGTTAGTAGCTTGGCAGTGAACAAAAGGATGTTGCAGAAGATCCCCACCACACTTGCCATAAGCCCGTATCGGGTACGAACCAGGGAGTCCTCCATGTTTTTATAGTCCTTCACAAATATGCGAACCAAAAAATCAGTCATAGTTCTCCTTTCCTGATTTTAAAGTTAATAGTTGACACTCTCCAAAAAAAGGCCTTCCGGAGGCGCGGTATAACCAGCCATTTGCCGGTCCAGCGCTTTTAAGATCCCAGACATCTCCTCTGGTCTTCGTTCTTTCAGTCCCACTTCTATTAAAGTGCCCATAAGAATTCTTACCATATTATAGAGAAATCCATCTCCAGTAAAACGAACCAGAAGTTTGGTATCCTCTTTTTCAAATTCTATTTTCTTTAAGTTCCTTACTGTTGACTTCTTCATTTTCCTGTTGGAGCAAAAGCTTTTAAAATCGTGCTCTCCGCAGAGAATAGCAGCTGCCCGTTCCATCGCTTCTACATCCAGGCTTTTATGAAGACCATAAATATATTTTCGATCAAAAACCGGCTTTTTCTCTCCCATTTCAATACGGTAAAGATATGTCTTCTCCTGCGCATTCAAACGGCTGTGAAACCGCTCCGAAACCTGATCCAGTGCCTTTATCCGGATATCTTCAGGAAGATAATGGTTTAAATACTCCATTATCTCCTGTTCCTTTTTATTTATATCAATGTGAAAATTAGCAACCTGATTAAGAGCGTGCACCCCTGCATCTGTTCTGCCTGAACCATGTACCTCCACGCTTTGCCCGATTAATCGCTCTAAAACAGTTTCTATCTTCCCCTGTATCGTCTGATCGGTATTCCCCTGTTTCTGCCATCCGTCATAGCGGCTTCCATCGTACTCAACAACAATCCGATAATTCTTCATATTTTACTCCATTCTTTTGCGTATATAAAAAACAGGAGTGCTGCAATCGCAGTTCCGGCTGCCACTCCTGAACAATCCAGCCATACATCAGAGATCTGCCCGGATCTACCCGGCACAAACAGCTGAATGGTCTCATCAATAAAAGGAATCAGAAAACCTGCAATTCCATGAATAAACCAACGCCTCTCCATTCTAAATTCATATGATCTGACACAATGATACAATATTATCCCTAACAGCGTATATTCTGAGAAATGCCCTGCCTTACGGATTATATGCTCTGTAAGCCACCGGTTCTCTATGCCCGTAGAGATAAACAAATTCTTTAAATACTCCAAAACATGCCCGCTGTCAACTGATGATAAATCTGCTGTCTTAAGAGAGTTGGAGTAAATAAATAAAATATATAAGACTGCTGTTACTGTCCACACCAATCTCTTTTTCATATGTCTCACCTCAAAATTCCACTTTTATCCACCTGTTCGGCAGCCTGAATGAGCACCTCTTCCTCACGCACCAGCGCAAGCCTTACAAATCCCTCACCGGAAGGACCAAATGCACTTCCAGGTGTTACCAGTACTCCTGCTCTTTCAAGAAGTTCCCGGGAAAATGTTTCTGAATCTTTAAACTTGTCCGGGATCTTTGCCCATACAAACATGGTTGCCTGGGGCTTTTCCATATTCCATCCAATCCTGGTCATATGTTCACACAAAGCATCTCTTCGTCTCTCATATGCCTTTCTGGTTGATTCAACACAGGACTGATCTCCTGTGATTGCAGCAATTGCCGCTTTTTGAACAGGAAGAAACATCCCGTAATCCATATTAGACTTTAAGGTTTTTATCTTTTCAACAACTTCCCGGTTTCCCAGACAGAATCCGATTCTTGCACCAGCAAGCCCATAGGTTTTAGAAAGAGAATTAAATTCCACACCAATCTCTTTTGCACCGGGAAAGCTTAAAAAACTGCCGCACTGACGCTGGTCAAACACCAGTTCACTATAGGCGTTATCATGTAAAACCACGATGTCGTACTTTTGTGCAAATTCAATTAGATTTTTATAGAAGCTGTCAGGTGCCATGACTGTGGTAGGATTATTGGGATAAGAAACAATCATGAACCTGGCTTTTATGGCAATCTCTTCGGGTATTTCTGAAAAATCGATGAGATAATCCTTTTCTTTCCTTTGAGGCATGTAAAAAAGACTGGCTCCAGCCAGTAAAGGACCATCGGCAAATACCGGGTAACAGGGATCGGGTACAAGCACAATGTCTCCTTCGTCTATGATAGACAAAGCTATATGTGCCAGCCCCTCCTGAGAACCAAGAAGTGAGCAGATTTCTGATGATGGATTCAGGGTGACTCCATATCGTCTTTGATACCATAGAGCGACTGCATCTAATAGTTCTTTCTGATCCTGTATGGCATAAATATAATTATTCGGATCAGCAGCCGCTTCGCAAAGAGCTTCTGTAATATGTCCAGCCGGCGGAATATTTGGTGCTCCCACGCTTAAATCAATTACCAGTTCTCCTTTCTCCTCCTTCTGGCGTTTCATCTCCAGAAGCTTAGAAAAGATTCCCTCTCCAAAATGGTTCATTCTTCTAGCAAATCGCATGGGCATTCCACCTCTGTGTTTTATTAATAAAATATAATCTTAGTTATTATAGTACAAAGGTTCTTATATTACAAGGACAGGCATTAAAAAAGTCCCCAAAAACGGTATATACCGCGTTTGAGGACTTCATTTATGGACCGATTGTGACCGGAACACCCAAATTGCAGTAACTCCACAAAACATCCATTACATCATTATCAACTGCTACGCATCCATGAGTTGTTCCATCGGGAACTCTGCATCCATGAATCATAATAGCTCCGCCCAGTGCCGTTTCCCACGGAGGCTGTTGTCCGTTTAAATTAGCATTAATAATTTCATCTCTTTGCTCCTGGGTGATGATTCCCTGCTCAAATCCCCGATTCGCATCTTCTATTCCGGGATAAGAAAGCCCAAGTGACAGATATGCCACACTTTTGTCATTTCTCGTACAGACATAAAACTGACCGCTGGGAGTTCTCATATCACCTTCTACCTTTTTGTTTCCGTCAGAAGACGATGCACCAATGGATACGGGATACTCCCCGATTAAAGTCCCATTCTGTTTTAAGTACAGGGTTTTCAACCGTTTGCTCACGTATATGGAGACACCATTCACCGATGCAGCATTCCCTGCCTTAAGATCTGCTCCCGGTCCTGCCGCCTCCTGGGCATAACCGGTTGTCGCAGTCAAAGCGATCAACACAATTGCAATCAATCCCGAAAAAACTCTTCTTATCTTTTTACTCATTCTTACGTTCACAACCATGCTCCTTCAAAACTATAATTAAATACAATGCCCTAAATAGCTTAAAACGGCCTGATAACATCCTTCCACACCTGCAAGACCGCTGTCCAGACAAAGGTGATAATTCTGCGCCTTTCCCCATTCACAGCCTGTATAATACTGATAATAATCTTTTCTTTTCCGATCTGTTTCCCTGATTTTATTCTCTATTAATTCAGGATTCAGATCTTTATTTAAGGAAATAATTCGCTGGATCCGCTGTTCAATCCCTGCGTATATAAATAGATTGATGCTGTCTTCAAGAACCCGATCCGCACACCTTCCAACAATAATACATGGTCCCTTTTCAGCCAGACTTTTAATCACTCTGGACTGAGCCAGAAATACCTGATCAGATATAGGTACTTCATACAGGGGGGAAAATGAGGTATAAAGGGGTGGTTCCAATGATTGCTCTGTTACGGGAATGCTCTCATAATAACTAAGAAACTCAGTCTCAGACAGATTTGTTTCCTGTGCAGTTAAAGAAATTAATTCTTTGTCATAGAAAGGGATTTCAAGTTTCTGTGACAGCTTCATTCCCAGTTCCCTGCCGCCGCTTCCAAACTCTCTGCTTATGGTAATCACACGATCTAACATATACCCTCCTTATCTTCCGTCAGACAATCCTACTAGTTCCTCTTTTCATAACATTCCATTCATACTGCAGAATATCAGGTTTTCTTATTTGGTACATCCATCCGCATTTTATCACATTCTGAAATCTATGTATACCTTATTTCCATATTTCGTCATATAACTTACCCTTAAAATAAAAAAAGACCAGAGTCTTCTATTATAAGAAAGACTTCCGGTAAATAAAAAAAGCGCGAGACGGGACTCGAACCCGCGACCCCGACCTTGGCAAGGTCGTACTCCACCAACTGAGCCAC
>SVDS01000265.1 GCA_015057715.1 Paenibacillaceae bacterium | reverse complement strand
TTTAGTTTCATGATGGTTATCATGAAACAGTCACAGAAATATTTTAAACAACAGCAGACAGAATTAGGTCAGATTAACGGGCTGATTGAGGAAGTTTATACCGGTCATAATGTTGTTAAGGTTTATAATGGCAGCGGGCAGGCGAAAGATGCTTTTGAAAACAGTAACCGCAGTTTATACAGCAGTGCATGGAAATCACAGTTTCTTTCAGGGCTCATGATGCCTCTGATGAGCTTTGTGGGGAACTTTGGCTATGTTGCTGTCTGTGTGGTTGGTGCGGCTCTTGCTATGAAAGGAACTATCACCTTCGGTGTGATTGTGGCATTTATGTTGTATATCCGTTTATTTACCCAGCCGTTATCCCAGATCGCTCAGGCTATGAATAATCTTCAGAGGACGGCAGCAGCAAGTGAACGTGTTTTTGAATTCCTTGATGAAGAGGAACTTGAGAATGAATCAGAGAAAAAGAATGTTTTAACTGATGTAAAAGGAACTGTGGAATTTAAAAATGTCAGATTTGGTTACACATCCAATAAGCCAGTAATTAATAATTTTTCTGCAAAAATTGACGCAGGACAGAAAGTGGCTATTGTTGGTCCTACAGGAGCCGGAAAGACTACTATGGTCAATCTGCTTATGAGATTTTATGAGACCGATGGAGGAGAAATTCTGATTGACGGAGTACCGGTGAATCAGGTACCGAGAGAGAATGTGCATGCGCAGTTTAGTATGGTATTACAGGATACCTGGATTTTTGAAGGAACCATACGGGAAAATATTATTTACAGCAAGCAGGGGGTGACGGAGGAAGATGTGATAAGTGCCTGCAAAACGGTAGGCCTGCATCATTTTATTATGACATTACCCAAGGGTTATGATACAATATTAAATGATAAGGCCAGTCTTTCAGAAGGTCAGAAGCAGCTGATTACTATTGCCAGAGCCATGATACAAAACGCACCTTTATTAATCCTTGATGAAGCCACAAGCTCGGTTGATACCCGTACAGAACGTATGGTTCAGACAGCCATGGATCAGCTTACAAAAGGAAGAACTTCGTTTGTGATCGCCCATCGGCTTTCAACAATTAAAAATGCAGATTTAATTCTGGTTATGAAGGATGGCGATATTATAGAAAGCGGAAGTCATGAGGAACTGCTTTCAAAGAACGGATTTTATGCACAGCTCTATAACAGTCAGTTTGAAGCAGCTTAATAAAAAAATATTATAGTAAATACGGAGGCGGGATATGAAGTTTTGTTGGACAACCATTCATGTAAAATCATTAGAAGAATCAATCCAGTTTTACCACAACATCATTGGTCTTGGCATTGTAAGTCAATTTGAAGCAGGCCCCCATATGAAGATCGCCATGCTTGGAGAGCCGGGTAATGCGCTCATTGAATTAATTGAACAGAACGGTATTTCCCAGGAGAGCAAAGGGTTATCAATTGGGTTTGAAGTGCCATCAATTGATGAAGCAATGGAGCATTTGAAACAGAATCAGATAGAAATTAAAAGCGGTCCCTTTTCACCAGCACCTTCCACCACTTTCTTTTTTGTGGAAGACCCCAATGGTCTGGAAGTACAGATTGTGCAGCATGGATAGAGTTATGTGATTGTCTTTTAACAGGAGAAAGCTATGAACAGAGGCGTAGTTGTGACAGGTGGAGCTCACGGAATAGGGAAACAAATATGTTCTGATTTTATCAATGCAGGAGATCAGGTATGTTTTATTGACACAGACGAAAAAAGATCCCTGGATTTTGTAAACCAGACCCCCGGTTTGTTTTATTATAATGGAGATGTGGCAGATCCGAAAGTCCTGAAAAGTTTCATTGAATTTGCCCTTGAGAAACTGAAACGGATTGATGTTCTGGTCAACAACGCCTGCCGGGGAAATAAAGGGATCTTGTCAGGATTAACTTACGAAGAATTCGACGATACCTTATCCATCGGATTGAAGGCTCCTTTCGAATTAAGCCGTTTATGCAAGGATGAATTGAAGAAGAACCGGGGTAGAATTATTAACATTGCTTCTTCCCGTGCATTTCAGTCAGAGCCTGATACGGAAGCCTATGCCAGTGCGAAAGGTGGGATCGTTGCTTTGACTCATGCGCTGGCTATCTCATTAGGTCCGGAGGTTTTGGTAAACTGTATTGCACCTGGCTGGATTAATGTAACGGAACAGGAAGAATTCAGCCAGGAAGATGTGGTTGCCATTCCGGCAGGAAAAGTAGGAACGCCAGAGGATATATCAAAGATGGTGACATTTTTATGTGATCAGGATTTTATTACTGGAGAAACCATTACTGTAGATGGTGGAATGAATAAGCGGATGATCTACCATGGTGACTGGAACTGGCATTTTAAACCCGATTCACATAACTGAATTACAAAGGAACCATGACATTCTTTTAAAATAAAAATATTGAATCCCCTTTGCTTTTTTTCTCAGTATCAGTATAATAAAAGTACCTTTCAAAAAAGGAAGATACTTTAAATCGCCAAAAAAAGGAAAAGGAGCTGATCGTATGAGAATAGAAATTTGGTCCGATTTTGTCTGCCCCTTCTGCTATATGGGCAAAACCAAGTTTGAAATGGCATTAAACAAGTTTGAGCATAAAGATGAAGTAGAAGTCGTATATAGAAGTTTTGAACTAAACATGTCAGGCGAATCTGTGAAGGGCAAAGACATTCATCAGGTTATCGCAGATAAGTACCACATCAGCTATGAGGAAGCAAAACGTAATAATGATATGATTGTGAAAGCAGCAGCTGAAGTCGGACTTCATTACCGTTTTGATTTATTAAAGCTAAATAGCACAGAATTGGCTCATGAAATAATTCAGTATGCAAAGCCAAAGGGAAAAGCGAACGATCTGGTGAAACGTTTCTTCCAGGGGTATTTTGAAGAAGGAATGGACATCGGTGACAGGGATGCTCTTTTAAAACTGGCAGAAGAGGCTGGTCTTGATATTTCTGATTTAACAATACATCTAAATGGTGATCAGCTTAGGTCAGAGGTAAAAAAGGAAGAAGAAATGGCTCAAAAATTAAAAATCAATGCAGTTCCGTATTTTTTAATTAATAATTGGTACGCAGTCTCTGGTGCTCAAAATCCTGACACATTTCTTCACGCACTACAGGAAGCATATGAATCGGAAAAATAATATAATATACAGTTAATAATAAAACTGCCGTTATAAACCGCTTTAAATCCGGTATAAACGGCAGTTTTTATTATTTATTTTTACTTTCAAACACTACCTGCACCACCGGGCGACTTCACAATTAAGTGAACCGACGGAATCCATTACGGCTGAAGTAATGATAAATTTATCACATATATTATGAAATATGTGCAAAATGCACTACAAAAAAAGTCATAAAAGAATACAATCAGTACAAATGTATTGAAGGGAGAAGCTTTTATGAATGATGCACAAAGTA
>SVDS01000018.1 GCA_015057715.1 Paenibacillaceae bacterium | reverse complement strand
ACGGGTCCAATCGGTCCGACAGGAGATACCGGCCCAATCGGTCCGACAGGAGATACCGGCCCAATCGGTCCGACAGGGGATACGGGTCCAATCGGTCCGACAGGAGATACCGGCCCAATCGGTCCGACAGGAGATACCGGCCCAATCGGTCCGACAGGAGATACTGGTCCAATCGGTCCGACAGGAGATACGGGTCCAAGCGGTCCGACAGGAGATACTGGTCCAATCGGTCCGACAGGAGATACCGGCCCAATCGGTCCGACAGGAGATACTGGTCCAACCGGTCCGACAGGAGATACCGGCCCAATCGGTCCGACAGGAGATACCGGTCCGACAGGAGATACTGGTCCAATCGGTCCGACAGGAGATACCGGCCCAATCGGTCCGACAGGAGATACTGGTCCAACCGGTCCGACAGGAGATACTGGTCCAACCGGTCCGACAGGAGATACCGGTCCAACCGGTCCAACGGGAGATACCGGTCCAACCGGCCCGACAGGAATTGCAGGACTAACAGGTCCAACGGGAGATACCGGTCCAACCGGCCCGACAGGAATTGCAGGACTAATAGGTCCGACAGGAGATACTGGTCCAACCGGCCCGACAGGAATTGCAGGACTAATAGGTCCGACAGGAGATACTGGTCCAACCGGCCCGACAGGAATTGCAGGACTAACAGGACCAACCGGAGATACCGGTCCCACGGGCCCAACAGGAATCGCTGGTCTCGCAGGAGCCACGGGTCCAACAGGTCCAACCGGAACTTCCGTAACAAGTGATAGTATGTCAGCAGCTAATACATCTTCAGCAGTAATAGCAGTTGTGTTAGGTGGCACCAATGTACCGCTTCCGGATAACCAAAACTTAAATACGTTTACCGTTGATGGAACCAATACTGTTTTTACGGTACCAGCTACCGGGGAATATATGATTAGTTATGCTGTTGCTACGACACTAGCATTACTGGTATCCTCACGAATCACGGATAACGGCGCACCAATTGCAGCTTCTGTTATTACACCGACAGTTGCGGCCAGTAACCTGGAAGCAACATTTATTGTTCCGTTGACTGCTGGAGATACGCTTTCACTGCAATTATTTGGTTTGCTGGGAGCAGTAACGCTTTTAGGCGGCGCAAGCACGTATATGACACTTGTAAGAGTAATCTAATCTTAAATTATTTCTAAAGACTGCCCCCACCCTTTTGGTTAATAAGGATGGGGGCAAAACAATGTACAGAATATTTTTTGTTATAAATGATAGAGGCTATAATGCACAACTCCCGCAAAGCTATAATGGCGGGGCATGAAAAAACAGCCGTCTGTTAATATGCCCAAAATAGGGATAGAGAAGGTAGCAAAACAGTAGAAGCATCTATGCCCATTCTATTTATAATAGTAATGAATGATTGATAGAGCAAATACAAACTGTGCCAAGTAAAATTGCCTGGATAGTGGAATCAGCTTCTTTAATATTAAATCATGTGTTACAATAAGCAATGTACCAGTTTCTGAAAACAGGAAAGGGAGGAACTAAATTTATGGGAAATAAATCAATCGATTTGAGTGCTTTTCTCTGTACAAGGTCTGATGAATGGACGAGACTTGTACAGAGGTATAACATTTAATCATTATCTCGTCCACATTGGATTTTGTACTTATAGGGAATTTACTTATAAGGAGAGAATACAATGAAATCAAAATTAAATACAGATTATAAAATATTTTGGCTGGGGCAGGCAGTATCCCAACTGGGCAGTTCTATGACTTCTCTGGCTCTGACCTTCTGGTCTTATCAACAGACCAATTCAGCAATGGCAGTGTCGTTTATGTCTTTTTGCAATTATCTGCCTTACATATTAGTCAGTATATTTGGGGGAACATTTATTGACCGGTCATCGAAGAAGAAAATTTTAATTATTTCCGATACCATAGCGGCTGTTTGTACAATCAGTATACTTTTTAGTTTGTTTCGGGGCAGCCTGGCACTGACGCAGATTTATGTTGTAAATGCAGTAATCGGGTTTATGAATGCATTTCAGTCACCGGCTGCAGCTGTTGTAACAGGGCAGTTGATTACGGATGGAAATTATGAAAAGGCAAGCGGTCTGAATTCATTTTCTTCTAACTTAATTATGGTTACCGCACCTGTTCTTTCCGGTACACTTGTTGGCTTTTTTGGGATCCGACTGGTGCTTGCCATTGATCTGCTGACCTTTACGTTCTGTATGATTACACTGTTTTTGGTTAAGCCAAGGGAAAATCCAGGAACATCACAAACACAACATACACATGCAGGACGGAAAAATCGGGAGCATATAGAATTCTTAAAGAAAGAGCCAGGTATTTTGTATCTGATGCTCAGCCTTGCCCTGATTAACTTTTTCTCCAGACTGACCTATGAGAATATCCTTAATCCTATGATTCTGGCAAGAAGCGGAGGAAATGCAGGAGTCTTTGGATTGGTAAACAGTATGATGGGAGCAGGAGGGATTGTTGGCGGCATTATCGTTGCTTCCGGCAAAAATACAAAAAGCCCCTATAAGATGATTTATCTTTCAGCAGGAATTTCATTTTTACTTGGAGATTTAACCATGGGAGCAGGGAGGAATGTTTTTGCATGGTCTGCCGCCGGAATCTTTGCAAGCTTACCCATACCATTTATCATGGCGGGTCAAAATGCACTGCTATACCGGACTGTTCCAGAAAACATTCAGGGAAGAATTTTTGCAATCCGCAATGGAATTCAATATTCCACAGTTCCCATCGGTTTGCTTCTTGGTGGGTATCTGGCAGATTATGTATTTGAGCCTTTTATGGCTTCTGATTACACCGCAGCAGTTTTCTTACAACGTATCGTTGGAGAAGGAACTGGAAGCGGTATGGCAGTTATGTTTCTGTGTACTGGTCTCCTGGGGGCATTATCTTCGGTAATTGGTTATAAGAACCGATCAATCAGAAAACTGTCTGGCCCAGCTTAAATTAAAATAATTATAAATTAAAACCGGATCAGCGTGGTATTCCATGCTGATCCGGTTTTTAAATTTCTCTGGGAAGTTCAATAATAACGCTGTTTTTTAAATAAGGAATACTTTGAAATGTTATGCGAAAAGAATCCCCATAGCACGCTTTCAGTCTCTTTTGTATATTAGATAATCCAAAATGCTTCTGAGACTCTGAAGAATTCTCTGTAATGCAGGCATTTGCCACTTCTATATCAATTCCCCTGCCATTGTCCGTTACTTCAATCCTGATTTTGTTGTCATCTGCTGATGATATCAGGATATCGATCCGGGGAGGAACTGGTTCGAGTCCGCTTACGAAACCGTCAAAACCGTGGCGTATGCAGTTTTCCGCCAGCGGCTGCAGCAGTATTTTCATGATTTGGCAGTCTTTTAATAAAGGATCAATTTGTGTTTCCATCTGAATCCCGTTTGAAGAATGACGGTTCATGATTTCCATATAGGAAGTGACGTGTTCCACTTCTTTTTCCACTGAAATCATTGTCTTTCCAAAGCTCAGAGTAGTCCGTAAATATTTTCCCAGACTTTCAAGCATTCCTTCTGCAGTTTTTGAATGACCATTTAATATCTGAAAATGAATACATTCCAGGGTATTATAAAGAAAATGAGGGTTAATCTGTTCCGACATCATCTGTATTTCCGCAATCGCCTTTTTTTGTTCCTCGTCCTTAATCTGCAAAAGCTGCAGCTGTATGGTATCGTACATCTGGTTTAACTGGACTCCCAACAGGCTGATTTCGTCTGTATGATTAAATTCCTTTCGTTTGGTATAGGTTTTGTCGTTAATGCTTCGAATGATTGTTCCCAGCACCCGTAAATTTCTGGTAAGAAGGCCGGACAGAGCCAGGCTGAGTAAAACAGCCGCAAGAAAACAGGCAATCCATACCAGAATAAAAAACGAGCGGAGCTCCTTGATATCCCCGGTCAGAGAAGTCTTTTTTGTCATGTGTACCACTTTTAAATTACAAAATTTAATCTTGTCCATGGTAAGAAACAGATCTTCGTTCTCCGCTTTAACCGTTCCCTCCTGCCCGGGCGAACCATCTGCGATCCACTTACAGATCTGGGGAAGAAATGCATCCGGATACTCTTCTTTCGTAATATCCAAAGGCTGTCCCTTATCATCTGCCAGATACATACAGTAAGTGTAGCGGTTAGACATCCGGTTAAAATAATCACGGATCTGCTCCGTGTCAACCAGAAGAATGAACCGGGCTTTTCTGCAGTTGGGTATATCCTGGTAAGCCAGATGCTTGGACGACAGAATACTGGAGACCGGATAGGAGACCGGAATCACGCCCTTTTCGCCAAACATGTTGCTAAACCTGGTGGGAAGTACGGTAATGTGGGGATATTGCCAGATATTCTCCGGAAGAAGTTTGTCGAAGTGACTGCTGATGCCGAGAGAGGTGGGGCTGAACATAATCTGATCATCACCGCAGACCAGCACGTTGGTTACAAGATCATGATTTTGCAGAAATGAATCTGTAACAGCAGTAGCAGTAGTGAAATATCTGGCATAACCGGTAAAATTATAGTTGTTGATAGCGGCGATCATCTGAGGAAAGGGTTCCTTTACCAGAAGATGATTGGTAGCGGCCGAGAGAGAATTAAACTGGTAGGATAGGGAATCTCCGGCCATCTCCACAGAGCTTCTGGCTCTTCTTAAAACTTCATTGGTGTTTCGTTCATAAAAATAGAAATAAGAGACCTGTCCAATGAGAAAAAGAGCAGCCGATGTAATGAAAATCATTCCGGTCACCAGCTGGTAACGGAATTTTAAATTGGCAAACCACTTAATCATTAACTGCTCCTTTCTCCGGCAGCAAACTGTTTTTGGTATTCCGAAGGTGTAAGTCCGGTTCTTGCCTTAAAGGCACGGCTGAAGGAGCGGTAATCTTCATAGCCGAGGAGCAGGGAAACTTCTCCCGATGTATGTTCCTGAAATTTCAACTGTTCCTGGGCGTAGTTGATTTTTAAATCCAGGGTATAATCCCGAAAGTTCAGCTGTGTTTTATTTTTAAAATAAGTGCTGAAGTAGCTTTTGCTCAGTCCCAGATAATTGCATACATCTTCGGTTCTGGGATTTTTCAAGAGATTCTTATTAATGTAGTCCAGGGCCTTCTGGATCAGTGGATCGTTCTTTGCAGCCTGGCTTACGGTCAGCTCTTCTGCAAATCCGGAGAGGACTTTTATCATAAAGATCTCGATATCTTCCAATGAGTTTAAACTCTGCAATGCTGCAAAAGAATTGCCGGTATAGCTTTTGGGCGGTCCGTCAAGATACCGGGACAACTGGCTTTGCAATGTAATGATTAAATAATTGCACATACTGTAAAGATAAGACGGCGGGGGAAGAACAGGTGTCGTCAGTTTCTCTAAATAGAGTTTAAAACGGGCCTGTATGTTATCTCTGTCATCTTTTAAAACAGCTTCCAAAAGATCGTCACCTGGCATAATTACCGGTGGCTGTCCGGATTCAAGAACAGCAAAATCAAGAACGGAACCAGCTTCCGGATAAATATGCCAGGTAATGATATGCCTTGCATCCTGGATAGAGGCGGAGATCCCACACAGAGAAGAGACGGGTTTGCCAATGGCGGCTGTAACACAGACCATCCCGTCAATGTTTATTCTGTTAATATAATGTTCCAGCATTTTATGAAGAGAGTCCCAATGATCTGACTGGAACGGAAGGTTTACAATTAATACAAGACCAGCAGGAGGATAATCAGAGATCAGTGCCGGTAACCCGCTTAATTCTTCTTCCAGAGCTTCAGTAAGAGGGACAAGTGAATTGGCCAGTTCAGCCGTTTCTTCCGTATACTGATACGTGGAATAAGCCTGGATTAAAACGGCGCAGCTTTCCTTATCCCGTATAGAAAGACCATATTCCTCAATTACCTTATTCAGTTCCAAGGCGGAAAGCTCTCCACGAAGAAGCTGGGGGATTAAGTTCTGTTTTCGTAGGGAAACCTGTGCTTTGCGCAGCTTTCTCAGTGTGGAAAGCTGATCGCTGTGATAGTCCCGTTTACTTAAAATTTCTTCTTTTAAATTCTGGATCAGTTCAGTTAAATCCCTGATGGAAATGGGCTTTAGTAAATATTCCTTTACCCCATACCGAATCGCATTTCTCGCATATTCAAATTCGTCATAACCGCTTAATATAACAAAAGAACAGTCAAACTGTTCCTCTTTTGCGCGCCGTACCAGCTCGAGTCCGCTCATTCCTGGCATTTGAATATCAGTTATTACAATATCCGGTTCATAATAGCGGATTTTATCCAGGGCCTCCGCGCCATTGGCAGCAGTCCCGATCAGTGTGATCGAATAATCCTCCCAGGGAATAATGGACCTGAGACCGGACCGGATCTCCGCTTCATCGTCTACAATCAGCAAAGTAATCATGGATATTGGGTTCATAGCGGCATCCTTTCCTCAGTTCGTATTAAGAAGCAAGGCAATTATAGCATTGTGCATAATGAAAATCAAGGCGAAAGGCCATGGGTAGGATATTTCGTAAAAAATGTTACATGCATAGTAGAAAAAGTGGTGTTTTCATTCGAGAAAATGATTTATTATTAAGGCACATCATTAACAAGAAGGTAATAGTTAACAAAAAGAAGGGAGCAGAAATTATGAGAAAAACAAAACGGCTGGCAGCAATGAGTATGGCCTGTATGATGGCGGCATCGGCATTAACCGCATGTGGGGCAAAGAGTGCGGAACAAACTACTCCGGCAGCAACATCAGGAGGACAGGAGACAACAACTGCAGCAGCAGGGAAAGAAACGAAAAAGGATACCGCATCATCAGATAAGGTAAAAATCACCATCTGGACGGATAACAGGCATGATTTAGAGTATATGAATAAGGTGGTAGATGAATTTAATAAAACCAATGATCATATCGTACTGGATTATGTTGTTCAGACAGAGAACTATGAGAACTTACTGTCCATGGCAGCTAATTCAGGACAGTCACCGGATATATTCTCTCAGATCAACGGAGATGATTTTAGAAACTTCGCAGACAATGGAATTATCCAGCCTTTAAATGATTATCTGACTGATGAATTTAAAAAAGTAAACGAAGTTGATGAGCACTTATACGAAGGCTGCAACGTAATCGGAGATAAAATTTACTGGGTTCCATGCGGCAAAAGAAGCGGTTCCAGACTGATCTACAACAAAGATGTCTTTGATAAACTGGGATTGAAACCACCGACAAAGATCAGTGAGCTTCCAGAGATGGCAAAGAAGATCACAGAGGCTGGTAAAGGCGATTATTACGGCATCATTTTCCCAGGAGCAAGCGGCCCGTTCGAGCGTTGGCTGGAGCATTCTGCTGAAATGAGCGGAATTACTTTATATAACTACAAAGAAGGTAAATTTGATTTTACCGGATTTAAACCATACTTTGAAACAGTACGCCAGATGTTCCAGGATCAAAGCGTATTCCCAGGTTCCTCTTCCATGAAGATCGACCCGGTTCGTGTACAGTTTGCAGAAGGTCATGCAGCAATTCATGGCAATGCTTCCCAGGAAGCAACCGTTTTAACTGAGCAGTTCCCGGCTAAGGTTCAGTGGGGCGTTGCACAGCTGCCAACTTTAGACGGTGAGATCAAAGGTGCGGAAACCTGCTCTCCAAATACCGGCTGGATGATGAGTGCATTTACCGAGCATCCGAAGGAATCATGGGAAGTTATTGAATACTTTGGCTCTGAAAAAGTATTAAAAGGTTATTTAGAAGGCGGTTATTCTCTGCCAATCTCTAAATATATGGACTCAAAGATTGATAAGAGCAAGACTGGAAGAATGGCAGATTTTGCAGGTGCTGATTATGAAGCAGTATATCCGGTTGCTCCATCCGTAACTCCTGATGGCGAGAATTACAGAGATGCACTCTGGAATGCATGTCTCCCAGAGGGTCCATCTATTGATGAAACAATTGCTAAATTAAATCAGACCTATAATGATGCTCTGGAAAAAGAAGTAAAAATGGGCAAGACAAAACGTGTGGTTATTAAGGATTATGATCCTCTTCATCCAGGCGCAGGCACAGTGGAATATCTGGATAAGTAAAATGGTATTACGGCTGCTGCAAACAGAACTGCTGTCTTGCAGCAGCCTTTCTTTCACTGGGCGGGCAGGAGCGGAAAACGATTATAGAATAAAAATAAGGAGTGAAGGAAATGAATTCAAACAAATCTTTGGGAAGCCGGTTTAAAAAGAGCTGGGATCATGGTGATATCCCTATGTGGCTGATGCTGATTCCCACCATCTTTTTTATCCTGGTAATGTCGGTGTATCCATTTACATGGCTGATTCGATATGTTTTTTATGATTACAATGGTTTTAAGGCATATTTTGTAGGATTCGAAAACTTCAAACGTATTACCGGAGATGGAATATACTGGAACAGTGTTCTTCACACCTTTGAATATGCTATTTTAAAGCTTGTCTTTCTGCTGCCTCTTTCTCTGATGACAGCAGTGCTTTTACAGAGAAAACGGTTTGGAAGCGGACTGATGCAGGGCATCTATTTCCTTCCAACTGTCATTAGCTCGGCGGTATACAGTCTGATCTGGTATTTTATCTTCGCAACTTATAACGGAGTTTTAAATGCATTCCTGCAGCGCACAGGGATAATACAGCAGCCAATCGACTGGTTGGGAAGCGGAAAGACCGCCATGGCAGCAGTGGTCATAGTAGCAGTCTGGGGAGGTTTTGGAAACTACATGATCCTCCTGATTTCCGGTCTTGCAGGTATTCCTTCAGACGTATACGAAAGTGCACAGATTGATGGGGCAAACGGAATTCAGACCTTTTTCAAGATCACACTCCCAATGCTTGGACCTGTATTAAAAGTAGTGATCATGCTTGCCATTACCACCGCATTTAAAGATTATGAATCCATACTGGTATTGACGGCAGGTGGTCCCAATAACCGGACACATGTGATGTTTTCCTACATTTTCCAGATGGTATTTGGTACTTCAAGAGCAAAAACCCCGCTGCAGATCGGATACGGCTCGGTTCTCAGCATCGTTTCGGCGCTTATCGTAGGAGTTATCACCATCATATATCTGAAGATCAGCAAAAAAATGGATGACATTTCATAGGAGGGAGAAAACAATGGCAAAAGAAAGAACAGGGCATTCCGTAGAATCCCGAAAGACTAAAATGATTAATGTTGTTATTTTTCTTCTTCTTGCAACACTGGCATTTTTCACGGTTTATCCGGTTATATATATCCTGTTTGGTTCCTTTAAAACCAATAACGAACTGGTACGCGGCGGCGTAAATCTGCTTCCCCAGAAATTCATTCTGGACAATTACAAGCAGGCATGGGAAATGGCGAATTTCTCAAGATACACCATGAACAGCCTTGTACTCAGCTTTGGAGTAATGGCAGTTTCCCTTACTGTGAGCAGTATGGCAGGCTATGTATTTTCCAGAAAAGAATTCAAGCTGAAAAGCCTGATCTATAATTCCATGGTAATGTTCATGTTTATCAATGTGGGCAGCGTTGCACTCCGCCCTCTGTTTGAGCTGGCTGTAAAACTCCACATGAACAAGTCACTGATCTCCATCATACTGATCTCAGCTGGTGGCGGTCAGGCAACGTATGTATTCCTGATCCATGGATTTATGAACAGCATCCCTAAGGAAATGGATGAAGCAGCAAAAATAGATGGCTGCAGCTTTTTCGGAATCTATTACAGAGTTATTCTTCCTGTTTTAAAGCCCGCTTTGGCAAGTGTTGCCTTATTATCCTTCCGTGGCGGCTGGAACGAATACATCCTTCCTTTAATTTTTACCATGACCAATGAAAAGCTTCGTCCTCTGACGGTAGGAGTCGTTGCTCTTCAGAATGCCGGAGACGGGGCAGCAGCATGGAACATTCTGTTCGCAGGTTCTGCCATCGCCATTGTTCCCATTATCCTCGTATATATGGCAGCAAGCAAGCAGTTTATGGGAGGAATGACAGCAGGTGCGGTCAAGGGTTAAGAGGTAAGAGTCAAGATTCCTTCTGGTAATCAAAATAAGACTATGCTACAATGTTAGAAAAGAGTGTGGAAAACACTACCAGTATGCAGGGGGTCTTATTATGAAGCGAACCATCAGTTTATTGATAACCGGGGCGATACTTTGTATGGCAGCTGTTTCGGTGCGGTCAGGTCATTCACAGATTGCGCTGAAAGAGCTGCCTGTGCCTCATGCAGCTGCGCCGGAACAAAGTCTTTCTATGGTTTCTCTGGAAGAGAGCCAGAAAGAAAACACGACGGACAAAAGCGTTGTGGCTGGCGGTAAAGTTTCGCTTTTAGATCCTGCCGGTGCTACGCTGGAGAGCCGTTTCCTGGTTCCTGCCGGTTATAAAAGGCTGGAGAAACCAGCCGGGAGTTTACAGGGGTATTTAAGACAGTATTCCATGAAGCCGGACAAGAGTCCTGTTCTTTTATATGACGGTAAGGAGAAAAGGCGTCAGGATGTCCACGCTGCAGTATTTTCCATGCCTTTGGTAGAAGGTGATTTACAGCAATGTGCAGACAGCGTAATACGAATATACGGAGAATACTTATGGTCGGTGGGTGCTTATAATGGTATCTCATTTCATTTAACCAGCGGATTTTTAATGGACTATCCGTCCTGGAGAGCAGGAAAGCGTTTGCTGGTGGATAATAACAAGGTATCCTGGGTGCAGAAGGCAGGTTATGATGATAGCAGGGAAAGCTTTGTAAAATATTTACGGCAGGTTATGGTATATGCGGGAACCCTTTCTCTTGAAAAAGAGTGTACAAGCACCGATTTAAGCCAGGTGCTGGCAGGTGATTTACTGATTCGGGGAGGAAGTCCTGGGCATTGCGTTATGGTTGTGGATGTGGCAGAGGATGAGTCTGGAAACCGGTGCTTTTTACTGGCACAGGGATATATGCCGGCGCAGGAGTTTCATGTACTGAATAATCCCCTTCACGATGAGGATCCATGGTATTATAGCAATGAGATTAAGGATACGGTTATAACGCCGGAATATACATTTTCCATAGACAGTCTGAAGCGTTGGAGAGAATTTTCGAGATAAAGAGATAGAAAGAGAAAAAAGGTCCTGCCGGTTGTTGAATGAACCGGGCGGACCTTTTTCGATTTATTATTTACTTACTTATTTGTTTATTTATTTACATTGAGCCTTTCATTACCATAATTATCATAACGCAGGTAGCTAAAACGACTACAGCTGTAAGTGTCATACCAAGGTTAAAACTGCGCTTTTTCTCAGATGCAGTATCAGTAAAGTTCAAAAGATTGGATTTCCTCAGTGTAGTAACCAGTGGCTTGTAGATTAACAGCGTCAGTCCTGTATTAATTCCGCCTTTCAGCATATTAAAAGGTACGAAAGCAGGGAGCAGAAGCTTCGCAACCGCTTCTCTGGGGTAACCCATGTAAATTGGTGTAATTAGATAGTTCCAAAGCACCATAATCAGCGTCATAAGAAGAGTTCCGGCAACCATACCAAGGAAGGCACCCTTCATGGAATGGTGTTTCTTATAGAGATAGGCAGCAGGACAAACAAAGGCCACTGTGGAAAGGATGTTCATAATAAGTCCGATAATTCCTGTGCTGCTGATTGTAAACATTTCGATGAAAGAGACGATGATGGAGATCACAGCTGCGGACATAGGACCAAATAAGAATCCACCGGTCAGGATAATCACATCTTTGGGTTCATATTCTAAAAACGGAACGATAGGGATTAACGGAATCCGGATTGCCACTACGGCTACGAATGCCAATGCGCATAACATTGCCATTACAGTTAACTTGTTTGCTTTTCTGCTCATATTCATGATACAGACCTCCTGAAAAATAAGTAACA
Organism: Paenibacillaceae bacterium; assembly: GCA_015057715.1. GTDB lineage: Bacteria > Bacillota > Clostridia > Lachnospirales > Lachnospiraceae > Lacrimispora. Next base: position 39,365 of record SVDS01000018.1, on the reverse strand, counting down.
CCTGAAAGAGTGTCTTTCAGGTGTTAAAAATAGACAGGTGTATTATCATCATTTAACACATCTTCTTTCATCCAGACTTTACTGTCGGTATTGGAATCTAACCAATTCTGCGCTCTGAGCGCTCGCGGACTTTACCGCCGGTCGGGAATTTCACCCTGCCCTGAAGACATCTATATGCAGTTGTTCTGAATGTATTATAACATTTTTTTTATTAAATGCAATATCTAGTTGCAATTTTTTTTACTCTTTGCTATAATAGCCGTCATGGGGGTATAGCTCAGCTGGGAGAGCGCTTGAATGGCATTCAAGAGGTCATGGGTTCGAATCCCACTATCTCCATCGTAAAAGTCTAGTAAATACTAGGCTTTTTTATTTTTGTGTTGCATTTCGTGTTGCATCGATTCAAAATGTTTAATAGTGACATCTACATATTTCTGCTCATAATCATTAATCGTACCACGATAGACCTGCTTTAAGGTTTTATCTGAAGACCATCCCCCACGCTGCATAATATATTGATCTGGTACATTCAGCGCGTGCATGATGGAAGCGGCGTAATGTCTTAAGTCATGAAAGCGAATCTCCCCAAGTTTTAGCTTTTTGATAGCTCTTGCAAATCGATTTGATATATTATCGGGAGCTCCGACTTCTACTAACTTCCCTGATTTTGGCAGCATATCAATTACAAACTGAGGCATTATTATCTCTCTTGTACTGGATACTGTTTTCGTAGTTTTTATTGTCCATTCACCTCTTGAAACTCTGACCATCGCCTTGTTTACTGCAATAGTACAGCCATGTACATCATCTGCTGTCAAGGCGCAGATTTCTGATCGGCGAAGAGTACCAAATGCTGCCAGACAGACGGCTTTCAACATTTCGTTATCACATTTAAAATGATCCATGAGAATTTTTATATCTTCGTCAGAAGGGGTATAAGTAGTCTTTTTTATTTTTTGCGGTAGCTTTATCCGAATACGTCTTTCAGGATAGTAAAGATCATATGCAGCTACCAGAAGTCCGTGAGCATTTCTAACGGTTTTGGGAGATTTGTCTATTGAGATTTCATTAATCCATTGTTGGATTATATCGTTCCCTACACGATCAGCCTTTAGTTCAGATATGCTCTTCATCATATTTTCTTTAATAGACTTATATCCATTTATTGTGGTGGGAGAGAGTACGTTACTTTTTGCAGCACAGTAGTCATTTATCATATCCCCAATAGTCTTGTTATAACTCTTTGAATCCAGTTCCTTATTTGCGGCCCATAGAGCAGCTTCTTTTTCAATCTGCCTTTTTCCCTTCGGAGAAGGATCATCGCTGGTAAAAGATTTATATATTCTTTTGTTTTTGGAAGATCCGTCTGGCAGTAAAGTTGATTCGGTATGACTGTAGATCTGAACCCTCCAGGACCCGGAGGGCAGTTTCTTTGCTGTTGCCATAATATCATTTCCTTTCTATTTTTGGGTATAAAAATAACGCCCCTTGTCAGTGCGCTCCGAAAATGATATAATGTGGTTGACATTTGATATCATATCTTTCCGGAACATTCGGTAAGAGAATATCTATTTGAGAGCCGTTCGGTGTTGGTAGCACCGGGCGGTTTTTCAATATTAATTATAGATATCTATTAAGACAGTCAATTAATTCTTGCTTATAATTATAGATATCATCCATTGTATCGATATAATGTCGTGTAAAATTTTTGTGCTCATCTGGGATCAAAATTTGTCTCTTCTTTTTGTCAAGATTTATCCTGCAGATCGGTTTGCGATTATTATCTTTATAAAGTATTCCAAAATAACTTTCAGTATCACGATATGTAATATCAGATGGTATTGCAAATTCAGCTAACATTCCTTTAATGATATAAAACGATTGTATCTCTTCCTCTGTTGTTATAACCCCACTTTGATTCGTGTCGGTATGTTCTGATATTTCTGAGTCCAGTTGCTCAGTGACTGCTACTTCATCGTTACTTTTAAGTGCGCTTGAAATTTTATCGTTCATGGTTTCATTAATAAAACCATTAAAGGATTTTTTTACTATTGGTTTAAACTTATCAATAACATTTTGTGTTTTTACACCTTCGTATACGCTTGTAAGAATAAACTTTACAAAATTATCATCAGGATTATCTAATTGCATTTTTACATATTCTTTTATTAATTTTGAATATTTCAGTTCTGACGCTGTATTAAAGATATTATCCACATCAAAATTTTGTTTAGAGAACTTTTTTAATTCATTTACATAACTCTCTTTAATATCCAGCATATTAATCTCTAAAAATGGAGTAAGATCCATTTTATTTGATTCATCCAAATCGGTATAGAATCTGTAGACAATGCCATTTGTGAGGATACCGAATTTTGCAGTACTTGTTCCGAAGTATCTAAAAAGTTGGGAACTATGCTGGTCAAGATTAGAACCGCACCATTTACACTCAATGAGTATTAATGGTTTTCCTTCGAATAGAATTGCATAATCGACCTTTTCACCTTTTTTAATACCAACATCAGCCACATACTCTGGCATGAATTCGTCAGGATTAAACACATCATATCCCAACAATTGGAAGAACGGGACTATCAATGACATTTTGGTAGCCTCCTCAGTTGGTATTTGCTCTTTACGTTGCTTTACTCGTTCAGAAAATAGTTTCAATTCATCAATGAAATCCATTTTCCTCCCCCTTTCTTCTTGTAATTATTAAAAGCCATAGGCTGATAATTCAAAACAAAACTCTTTACATGGCTAATTCTACAGAATCAGCATTTATCTTATAAAAATCGTCATTTGCAATATGTAGGAGAGCGTGCTGGTATGCCAGCATCTGCCGCTCCTGATTTAGTCTTGAATTAATTATGATAGTAAAACTCCCGTCAGTGTTACAAATCACTTGTTCTTCAATTCCTGTATCCATATCTAAAAAATGTACCCCTATTGCTTCGGTGAGCAAAGGATTATTCATCCGTATCAACACCCTTCGTCATTATGCTTGTCTTCTTGCTCTTTTAGGGACTGTATAAAAGTTAAATGTGCCTTTAACCTTTCTGGTGGCAAGTCTCTTGCGGCATGAAACAATGATTTCAGATCTGGATTTTCAAAAATCTCCTGAGCTATTTCCCGAGTTTCCTCATTAGTATAATAATGATCGTTATCATCATCGGAATTGCCGGTCATGAGGTAATCTACCGTAACTCCTAGCCGATTAGCCAGTTGTTGAATTTTCGTAGCATTGGGTGTACTTTTCCCTAGCTTACTAATATATCCTTTACCAAAATCAAGTTCTTGCTCTAATTGATTCATTGAAATATTGTTTTTCTTACACAACTCTTTGATACGCTCTTTAAGATCCATTTTGCGCTCCTTAATAATCCTGAAAAAATCGCAAAAACATCCTTGACATTCTGAAATTATCGCGTATAATGTGATTATAGGGTTCTGAAAAAATCGCATAACTATAGCGATAAAAATATCTGGAAATTTTTTGTTAAATTTGATCGACAATTAAATTATAGAATATTTTCAGAAGTAAGTCAATATATTTTGGCGATTTTTTCAGAACTAAAAAATGGAGGTGATTTTACGAAACAGGAAGAAAATCAAATTATGGTATATGACAATATTTGCGCAGCCGCTAAGAAGTCTGGTTTATCCATTAATTTTATAGAAACGGAGACGGGCTTATCAATTGGAAGTTTGTGCAAATGGAATAAGGTAAGCCCTACAGCAAAAAGCTTAAAAAGAGTAGCGAAAATGTTAGGTGTGACTGTAGACAGTCTATTGGAAAATTCCAAGGATTCATAGTGCTTTAAAAAAGGAGGGAAATAAGTGCCAAAGTTAAAACTAAGTGATTTTGAACAGAAGAAACTGATTGCCAGAACTACGATCAGAAAGCGCATGGAGCTTAAGCAGATCCGAAACAAGGAAATTGCCAAACGCCTAAATCGTCCAGAGAATACCATAAAATATCGCTGGCAGCACCCGGAAACTTTCCGCTTGGAAGATATATGGATTATGGTATCAGCATTGGGGTTGAGTGATCAGGAAATCCTGCAGATCGTCAGAGGAAAGGAGGACGTATGAGGTACTATGACAAATTAGATGATTACACCGACACCCGCCCGTCGAAGCTGATGGAGTTTGCAAAGCGGATCATGCCGGCAGTGATCTTCATTGGTGCAATGGCATTAATGCTTATGGTGGTTGGTGCGCTGGAAGTTATATGAGAGGAGGTGAGTCGGTGGATCAGCAGGAAGTAGCGAAGATCCCATTCATAAGATTTTTATATGCAGGCGGTGAAGGGGTCCGGAAAATTTATGATGCGGACTGGCCGGATCAATTTATTGCCTACTTTGCAAATAATGAGGTTACGGAAATAGGCGGATTCTTTGTAATAGGCTTTCCTCAACCAGTAAAGACACTAGAAGATGCTATTAAGATATGTAAAGGATGAATTCAGCGAGAGAAGGTGAAATCACATGTACGGCAAATGGAAAGTATCGTTCCAGTTTATAGGTGATGAAAGGGTTTTTCAGGTCTACCGGTTAAGAGATATCAGTAAGGTGGATTATTCTGGTAACCGGGAGTATGCAGGCGAAGTTATTTATAACCAGGATGCAGCCTACGCGGTAGCCAAAGGACTTAATGATAGAGAGGGAATAGAGGAATCAATTCCCAAGAAGCAGAAACCCCAGGAGCGGCAACTCCCAGGGAATCAAGGTAACACGTAAATCATTCACATCCCTATTATAAGGGATTCACAGGAGGATTGCAACAATGTCTATGAAAATCAATCAATTGGAGATTGAGAATGTAAAGCGAATTAAGGCCGTAAAGATCGAACCATCAGCAAACGGCCTGACTATTATTGGAGGCAGAAACAACCAGGGAAAGACCTCTGTACTGGATTCCATTGCCTGGGTGCTTGGCGGGGACAAGTTTCGCCCCTCACAAGCGCAGCGTGATCAGTCAGTGATTCCACCAAACCTGCGTATCACCATGAATAATGGTCTTGTGGTTGAGCGGAAAGGCAAGAACAGTGCCCTGAAGGTAACAGATCCAAATGGGGAGAAGGGGGGACAGCAGCTTCTTAATGATTTTGTGGAGCAGTTCGCATTAAACCTTCCAAAGTTTATGGAATCAACCTCAAAAGAAAAAGCCCAGATCCTACTTAAAATTATTGGGGTAGGGGATAAGCTCCTGACTCTGGAACGCGAAGAGCAGGAAAAGTACAATGAGCGTCTTACCATTGGGCGTATTGCAGATCAAAAAGAAAAGTATGCAAAGGAGCAGCCGGCTTATAACGATGCACCGGTGGAGTTAGTATCTGCCTCCGATCTCATTAAAAAGCAACAGGACATCCTGGTTCAAAACGGTGAGAACCAAAGAAAGCGGGAACGGCTTCACCAGTTAGAACAGGAAGACCAGAGACTTATGGAGCAGATCCAGGAGCTCCTGAAGAAACAGGAAGCAGTTCGGGCGGATCTTTCCATCGCCAGAATGAATGCGAAGGATCTGGAGGATCAGTCTACAGCAGAACTGGAGCGCAGCATTTCTGATATCGAGGAGATTAACCGGAAAGTACGGGCGAACCTTGACAAAGAGAAAGCGGAAGACGATGCCAGAGAATACCGCAGGCAGTATGATCAGCTTTCAAAGCAGCTTGATGAAGCCCGTGACGCAAAAAATGAGCTTCTTAAATCAGCCGAGCTTCCGCTACCGGAACTTTCTATCAAAGAGGGAGAGCTGGTTTATAAAGGTCAGCAGTGGGACAACATGTCGGGTTCCGATCGGCTTAAGGTATCCACGGCTATCGTCCGGAAGTTGAATCCAGAGTGCGGTTTCGTCCTCTTGGACAAGCTGGAGCAGATGGATTTAGAAGTCCTTAAGGAGTTTGGTGAATGGCTGGAAGCAGAAGGACTGCAGGCCATTGCTACCAGGGTAAGCACCGGGGAAGAGTGTAGTATTGTCATAGAAGATGGATACGTTGCAGGTCAGGAGCACCCGCTCATGGAAGATAAGAAGACAGGATGGAAGGAAGGAGTATTTTAATGCAGATTGTTAGAGGAAAGTTGCCAGGGGCGAAGAAGACTGTTGTATATGGCCCGGAAGGTATTGGTAAGTCAACATTTGCTGCACGGTTCCCGGATCCGGTATTTATTGATACAGAGGGAAGCACCAAGGATATGGATGTAGCCAGACTTCCGGAGCCTAGCAGCTGGACCATGATTTTGAATCAGGTTTCAGATGTGATCAAGACGCCCAATGTCTGCAAAACTTTAATCGTCGATACTGCAGACTGGGCTGAAACGCTTTGTACTACCAGTGTTTGCACGAAGAATCAGAAAAGCAGCATTGAAGATTTTGGCTATGGAAAAGGTTATACATACATTCAGGAGGAATTCGGAAAGCTTCTAAATCTTCTTACTGATGTCACAAAAATCGGAATCAACGTGGTTTTAACAGCTCATGCAAAAATGCGGAAGTTTGAACAACCGGATGAAATGGGAGCTTATGATCGGTGGGAAATGAAGCTAAGTAAAGGCGTGGCTCCTATGGTAAAGGAATGGGCGGATATGGTCCTGTTCTGCAACTATAAGACTATGGTAGTCAACGTAGACGGTCAGGGTGCTCAGAAAGGAAAGAACAAAGCTCAGGGCGGCAGACGCGTCATGTACACAACCCATCACTCTTGCTGGGATGCCAAAAACCGCTATGGTCTTCCTGACGAGGTGCCATTTGAGTATGACTCAATTCGCCACATCATAGAAAGTTCCGTTGTGGGAAATCCCGCTTCGGAAGAAAAGAAGATCACTCCACCAGTTACTCAGCCGAAACAGGAGGACTCTGGGAGTACTGTCAGCCAGAGCGGAAAAGAGTCTCCAACGGAAGAGAAAACAGCTCCGCCGGTGGATACAAAGTCAGAATCAGTAACCCCACCAGAAGTGAAGGTGGACGAGCGGATTCCAAAAGCCCTCCGTGATCTGATGATTCGTAGCGGTGTGGATGAGTGGGATATCCAGAACGTAGTTGCAGCCAGAGGATACTTTCCTGCAGATATGAAAGTGGCAGATTATCCGCAGGATTTTATAGCTGGAGTGCTTGTGGGCGCTTGGGAACAGGTCTATGGAATGGTTAAAGAAATGAAAGAAACCGACAGCTTGGTATTCAATTAGAGGAGGATATAACAGATGGCAGATTATGAAGCAAAAGAATTAGGATGGGACGATGAAGTAGAAAAAGGCGAAGGGGGCGGGGACTTTGTCCTCCTTCCTCCTGGAGATTATGAGTTTACAGTGGAGTCATTCGAACGGGCCAGACACCCAGGCGGTGATAAATCTCCAGAGTGTAACAAAGCAATCTTAAAGCTGAGAATCGACACCCAGGAGGGAACCACTCTCCTTACAGAGAACTTACTTCTTTATGATAAGATGCAGTGGAAAATTGCACAGTTCTTCCTTTGCATTGGTGAAAAAGAAATCGAGGGCAAAGTCAGAATGAACTGGCCAGCAGTCCCCGGAGCGAAAGGGAAAGCTACGATCGAGGTGACGCCTGGAAGAGACGATCCGACTAAGAAGTTTAATCATGTGAAGAGATATCTTCCATATGAACCTAAAAAATTTGAGGCAGGGAAGTTTTAATTATGGAACTTAGACCATATCAGTCAGAGGCAAAGGCTGCAATCTTTGAAGAATGGGACAAGGGCGTCAAGCGGACGCTCCTGGTCCTCCCTACGGGGTGTGGTAAAACTATCGTATTTGCAAAAGTAACAGAGGATTGTGTGCGCAGGGGAAACAGGGTGCTCATTATGGCACATCGCGGGGAGCTTTTAGATCAGGCTGCCGATAAGATCGGGAAAGCTACTGGGCTTGGGTGTGCTACGGAAAAGGCTGAAGAAACCTGCCTAGGGAGTTGGTTCCGGGTTGTGGTTGGATCCGTCCAGAGCCTTACAAGAGAAAAACGGTTAAAGCAGTTTCCTGTAGATTACTTTGACACCATTATCATTGATGAAGCACATCACTGCCTATCTGACAGTTATCAAAAGATCTTAGATTATTTCAAAGAAGCCAATATTTTAGGCGTAACAGCAACACCGGATCGTGGTGATATGCGAAACCTGGGGGAATGCTTTGACAGTCTGGCTTATGAGTATACACTTCCAAAGGCAATTAAAGCCGGCTATCTCTCCCCGATCAAAGCCCTGACCCTTCCCCTTAAGCTGGATCTATCAGCAGTTGGAATGCAGTCGGGTGACTTTAAATCTGGAGATATTGCAACCGCTCTGGATCCATACTTATATCAGATTGCCGATGAAATGGAAAAGCACTGCAAGGACCGGAAAACGGTTGTATTTCTTCCTCTGGTCAAAACAAGTCAAAAATTCAGGGACATTCTAAATAACAAAGGTTTTAAGGCAGCAGAGGTAAACGGAGACAGCAAGGATCGTGCCGAAGTGCTGGCAGCCTATGAGCGGGGAGATTATAACGTTCTGTGTAATTCCATGTTACTGACCGAAGGGTGGGACTGCCCCAGTGTTGACTGTATCGTGGTACTCAGACCCACAAAGGTACGCAGCCTTTACAGTCAGATGGTTGGACGTGGAACCCGGTTGTTTCCGGGAAAGGACCACTTACTCTTACTGGACTTCTTATGGCATACAGAACGCCATGAGCTTTGCCACCCTGCCAGTCTGATCTGTCAGGATGAGGAAGTAGCCCGGAAAATGACTGAGAACATCGAACAGGCTGGCTGTCCCGTGGATATAGAACTGGCAGAAAAACAAGCTGCAGAAGATGTTGTTGCGCAGAGAGAAGAAGCCCTTGCAAAGAAGCTGGAAGAAATGAAGAAGCGTAAGAAAGCATTGGTGGATCCATTGCAGTTTGAAATGAGCATTCAGGCGGAGGATTTATCCGGATATGTTCCGGCTTTTGGCTGGGAAATGTCGCCACCTACTGATAAGCAAAAGAAAGAACTGGAAAAGCGCGGAATCATGCCGGATGAAATAGACAATGCTGGAAAAGCTAACCTGATTTTAGACCGACTGAACAAACGCCGTGAAGAAAACTTAAGCACGCCAAAGCAGATCCGTTGCCTAGAAAAGTATGGCTTTCAGCATGTGGGAACATGGAATTTTGACAATGCCAAGAACATGATTGACCGTATCGCAGCGGCAGGCTGGCGGGGCGCCCCTTCTGGCGTAAATCCGCGTGAGTATATACCGGAATAAGGAGACTTGAAACATGGATAGTACATACGACCTCATGGAGGTCCTAAATCATATAGACCCATCAGATCTTGAATATCAGGACTGGATTAATGTTGGCATGGCTTTGCAGCATGAAGGGTATTCCGTTGATGTGTGGGACCGATGGAGCATGAACGACCAGCGGTATCACGCGGGGGAATGTGAAAAGAAATGGCGGGGCTTCCACGGGGCCGGTACTCCGGTAACAGGTGGGACCATTGTCCAATATGCAAGGGATCGGGGGTGGACTCCACCTTATGATCCCGGTACAGCCCTTGATTGGAACGATACCGTTTCAGCAGAAGGAGTTGTTGTTGATAAAAACTGGGTAGAAGAGAGAGAAGTCACAGAGCCCGGGCGGTGGGATCCGGCTGGGGAGCTTATAAAGTATTTAGAAACCCTGTTTGAAGCTGGGGAGAATGTCGGTTATGTAGTAAAGAGTTGGAAGAAGGATGAGAAATTCCTTCCTGCAGATAAAGGTGCTTTCAGTAGAACAGCGGGACAACTTATTGAACTTCTATCTCAATGTAAGGGCGATCTTGGCAGCGTACTTGGCGATTACGATCCGGAGGGTGGCGCATGGATCCGCTTTAATCCTCTGGACGGAAAAGGCGTAAAGAATGAGAATGTATGCGATTTTAAGTATGCACTGGTGGAATCGGATTCCATGGAGATTGAGAAGCAGCACGCCATTATCCGGGAGTTGGAATTACCGGTTGCCTGTCTGGTGCACAGCGGTGGAAAGAGTCTCCATGCCATTGTAAGAGTTGACGCTGCAGATTACAGCGAATACCGGAAACGGGTGGATTATCTATATGATATCTGCAAAAAAAACGGACTTGCCATTGATCAGCAGAACCGCAATCCCTCTAGACTCTCCAGAATGCCCGGCATTATGCGAGGCGGTCAGAAGCAGTTTATTGTTGACACCAACATAGGAAAAGAGAGCTGGGCGGAGTGGAAAGAATGGATTGAATCCATCAATGATGATCTACCGGATCCGGAAAGCCTGGACGATGTATGGAACAATCTTCCGGAGCTGGCACCGACCCTGATTGATGGAATGCTACGTCAGGGGCATAAGATGCTGATTGCAGGACCATCAAAAGCGGGAAAGTCCTTTCTTCAGATAGAAATGTGTATCGCCATAGCTGAGGGAAAAAAGTGGCTTAACTGGGATTGCACGCAGGGAAAGATCATGTATGTAAATTTAGAGCTTGATCGGGCCAGCTGTCTCCACCGTTTTAAGGATGTGTATCAGGCTCTTGGGTGGCAGCCAAACAATCTTAAAAACATAGATATCTGGAATCTAAGAGGGAAGTCCCGTCCATGGATAAGCTGGCGCCCATGCTGATCCGCAGGGCGGCGAAAAAGAATTACATAGCCATTGTCATTGACCCGATCTACAAGGTCATTACCGGTGACGAAAACAGCGCGGATCAGATGTCTAATTTCTGTAATCAGTTCGACAAGGTGTGTACGGAACTTGGTGTGGCGGTGATTTACTGCCACCATCACAGCAAGGGAAGCCAGGGCGGAAAGAAGTCCATGGATCGCGCCAGCGGATCGGGAGTATTTGCCAGGGATCCGGATGCACTCATCGATTTAATAGAGCTTGAAACAACCGAAGAGTTAATGAAACAGCAGGAAAATAAAGCGGTGTGTGAAGCCTGCAAGCAGTACCTTGATGCACACTTTAAGTGGGAAGACGATCTCTCTCTGGACGATTTATGTAGTAGCTTCCAGATGCTTAATTACTGCAAAGAGAAGCTGGACAAGTGGCAAATGGCTGCATTGGAACGTAATATCGAAGCCGCCAAGGCCAAAGTAAAGGCAATGACGGCGTGGAGAATTGAAGGAACCTTGCGAGAGTTTTCTAAATTCGAACCGCAAAATCTCTGGTTTAATTATCCGATTCATGTAGTGGATCAGTCTGGAGTACTGGGAGATATTCAGCCAGAGACGGATGCCCCTTCATGGAAGAGAAACTTTAGTAAAAAGAAGTCTCCGGAAGAAGCAAAGAAGGAACGCAAAGAGAGCTTGGAAACACAATATGAATCCCTAAAAAGCTTTAACGAAGATGGAAAGGTGAGTATAAAAGATCTTGCAGAAGGTATGGGAACGACAGAAAAAACAGTCCGGAATCGCATAAAAGAGCATGGTGGGTTCTGGATTGATGAGGGTTATGTAGGTAAGAAGTAAAGGGAAAAAGTCGAAGGGAAATAGTTTCCTTTGTTGTGAAATATTCGAATGATTTCCCTTTCCCTTAAAAAGTGAAAAAGTCGAGAAATACCGAGAATTTCACTCACAGGGAAAAAGTTGGAAAAACACCGAGATTTTCTAGGGAAAGGAAATGCTATATATACTACGTATATATATAAGGCTATTTTCCCTGACGGTCAAAGGGGGAAAGAAAGGTGGGCTTAAGCGCTGCCCACCCTCCTTCCTTCCCCTGTCCTTTGACAAATAAAAATTTTCACAAGAGCGATTTTATACGTTAAATATTTAGAGAGGTAAAGTGAATGGTATCTGAATTTTTTATGCCAATGAAAAAGGTCCCCACCGTGACGCACCAGGAAAAGCAAGTTCATGTGGTGAATGGGAAACCAATCTTTTATGAACCTGACGAACTGAAAACGGCTAGGGCGAAGCTGTTGGCTCACTTAGGGCAGCATGTACCAGAAGAGAGGTATATTGGTCCAGTGCGGTTGATAACAAAGTGGTGCTTCCCCGTCTTGGGAAAACACCAGAACGGAGAATACAAGACCAGCAAGCCAGATACGGATAATCTGGTCAAACTGCTTAAGGACGTTATGACGGAGCTGCACTTCTGGAAAGATGATGCACAGGTGGCGTCTGAGGTAACGGAAAAGTTCTGGTCAGATCTCCCGGGTATTTATGTGAAGGTGGAAAGCCTATGACAGATCAGGATGTACAGAAAGGTTTCGAAGAGGTTTATAACAAGTTCTGGCTCAATTATCGTGGAAAGGTTCTCCCGAAGCATTCAGACGAATGGGAACGGATGAACACCTGGGCGGTAGTGCTGATGAAAAAGTATCCATTCATGGAGCAGGTGGTTGCTGAAATGATAGCTGAGTTGGGACAGAGAATGCGAAGAAAAGAAAAAAGCTGAAAGGAGCCGACCTCCGGCCGGAGTAATGCTATAGCGGGTCCTTTTATGAAATGTCAGAACAGAAAGATTATATTAAAAAATTTGTTGCAATGCAGCGATTGCCTTATGAGGTGAAAGTCAGACGGGCGGAACAAAGGGCCAAGGAATTCTATGATGAGATTGTAAATGAGCGTGGTTTGAATGTACATGTCTCAGTAGGCGGTCTGGACAGTATTACTCTTAAATACTTTCTTGATTCAATTGGCTTAGATGTTCCTGCAATTGGAGTTACTGCGGTGGAGCATTCCAGCATCAGAAAGATACATAAGCAGATAGGAGTAAGACCGATCTATCCGGATATGGCAAAACACAAGGTGCTGCAAGAGCTTGGTTTCCCAGTTATCAGCAAAGCTAAGGCTCACAAAATTAACTTGTTGCAGATTAAGGATAGCGAGAAACAGACCTTTATTCATGCAATCATGACAGGGGATATGGGAGAACAAGGCAAATGGCAACACTCAAAGAAAATCAAGCTTCCGGATAAGTGGATTAAGTTGTTTGGAGGAAATTATCAGGAACATCGACCGGATCTATGCTGCAAATGCGCTAATTTCAGAGTATCTGCAGATTGCTGTAAGCACATGAAAGAAGATCCATGCGACCGATGGGCAAAAGAGCATAACAGCTTTCCATTTCTTGGTTTGATGGCTTCTGAAGGTGGACAAAGAGAATTTTCGCTTATGAAAAATGGCTGCAATTATTACGGGAAAGAGGTTACACGGTCGGCGCCATTTGCTCCATTTATGCGTCAGGATATTTTGCAGTTGGCACTTGATCTAAAAGTCCCAGTCCCCGGAGCTTATGGTGAGATTCGAAGAAAATCAGATGGAACTTTATATACTACAAAAGCCCAGAGGACAGGTTGTGATATATGCGGGTTTGGAATTCATCTAGAAAAAAGACCGCACCGATTTGATAGGCTGAGGGAAGATAATCAAAAAGCATGGCATTTCTGGATGTATGAGTGCTGTGTTGATGAGATAACCGGTGAAAAGTATGGCTGGGGAAGGGTCCTTGATTATATCGGGGTAGCCTGGGAAGATTATCCGGCAGTACAGATGTCAATTTACGATTATCTGCCGTAAAAAGAGGAGTAGCCGGTAAGATGGGGGAATCCTACCGGCTGAAGTATGAAAAAAAGTATTTATATTAAAAGGTTGTTTGCCTCTTTACAAGTATTAATATACCGGGGAAATGTGACGGGAGTTTGATGGTTCTGTGAAGAGATTGTGAAAGAAAGAGTGCACGTTGAAAACTTAATATTGATAGTTGGTGGAAATTATTATATTATTAAACATACATAGTAATAAGCAGAGTAAAGGGGGAGAAGAATATTGGTTGATATTGAAAAGGCAGAGGAACACTTAAAGCTTATATTTAGAGGCTGTTTAGGATATATAAATAACGATTTGAAGATTGAAAAAAAACTTGATATAAAATTTCAAACAGATATTGAAGAGAAGAAAATTTTTGCAAAAGCAGAAAAGAAAGAGAATGGAGAATATAAAGTTACGGTTAGTTTGGCGGCCTATAATATAATTCATGATTATTATAAACAAATGCTAGTTATAGAAGGATTTTATAATATAATAACACTTAGAGATAAATTTGAAGAGAAAATTGCAAGTCAATATTTGTATATCCTAATTGAGATGACTCTTAGAACAATAATTTTTCATGAATTAGGACATATTTTCAATGGACATATAGATTATATTAAGTTTAAGATAGATGAGTACTATAAGGTCCATACAGTTGAAAATAATGTAAAATATGTTGCTGAGTTCTTAGAAAATAGTAAAATTTCTAGATCTTATCTTGAACCCATAGATTGGCAAGCATTGGAGTGGAATGCAGATGATTTTGCAATTACAAGACTTATAGGGCAGTATACTTATATAGATAATATAGATGGTATTATTATAAAATCTATAGAACATGCATTTTATTTGATTACAGCTGTAGTTGTATCTATGTATTGCCTTATGGAAATGAATATAGTAAAAAACAATAAGGCAATGGATGAATATAAGTTAGAAGAGCATCTTCCAAAGCGATTTCGTTTACAAAATTATATTAAGGTTGCTGAATTAGCTACTAAACATTTTAACCGTATTAGTTTGTTTCGAGATTTTAATGAAAGACAACAATTTGAACAAGTAATTATACGATTTGAAGAATGGTATGTTTTATATACAAAAATTAAAAGTGGTGAATTAAAAGAAGGAGGAGGGCTTGACGAAACAGACACTACTGTTGAAAATAATAGAGAGCAGTTAGATGGAGTACATATAAGTTATTACTCGATGGTAAATCAATATTATTTACAAAAATTACCACAGGAATTAAAAAACTTTACGTACTTTAAAATATATTATAATACATAAATGTTAAAAAAGAAAACTACTAACTATCAGTATTGAGTTGGTAGTTTTTTTATTGCCAAAAAGAGAAAGGAAAAGAAGAATGAAATCATTATTACATTATCCCGGCAGCAAGAAACGGATCGCCTCCTGGATAATTGAGAATATGCCAGACCATCACAGCTATCTGGATCCGTACTTTGGCGGAGGTGGTATGTTCTTTGAAAAGCCTCCTTCGAAGATCGAAACGGTGAATGATCTTGATGGTGATGTGGTGAATTTCTTCAGGGTAATACAGAATCCGGAAAGCTGTCAGGAGCTGCAGGAGTGGCTTATATATACACCGTATTCCAGACAGGTGTACGATGAATCCTTTGTAAAGGAGCCGCAGTCACCAGTGGAGCAGGCCGGGTTCTTTGCGGTCAGATCAATGCAAAGCCATGGTTTCCGTCTGACTGAGAAATGTGGTTGGAAGAAAGATGTTCATGGCAGGGAAGCGGCCTACGCAGTCCGGAACTGGAATCGTCTTCCGGAATCACTGGCAGAAATGGCTATCAGGCTGAAAGGCGTACAGATTGAGAATAAGCCGGCACTGGAACTGATAAGAGCGTTTGATCATGATAATGTCCTAATCTACCTGGATCCGCCTTATGTGTTATCAACGCGGACCAGGAAGCAGTACTGGTTTGAGATGTCGGATCAGGATCATGAGGAGCTACTGAAGACGGTAATCAGTAGCCGGGCAAAGGTGATGCTTTCCGGATATGACTGTGAGCTGTATAAGAAGCATTTGAAGGGTTGGAGGAAATTACAGATTCCGGCCAGGGCGCAGAATAGTCTTCCGAGGGTGGAGACGTTGTGGATGAATTTTTAAATAGGATTTAAAGAATTATTGTTCCTTGATAATTGAATATTGATAGTTGGAAAAATATAGTATATACTCTATAAAAAATGATGAGAGGAATTATTATGGAAAAATGGTTTGCCTGGATAAAGAATCATATATTTATGGTTATTTTGATTATGTTATTTTTGATTATAGGTATACCATTTATTATATATATTTCTTTCAAGATACCAGCACCAATTCATCTTTTAGAAGCAGGACCAGGGTGGAATGAAGGAGTTGTTTTAGGTTATTATGGCTCAATTCTTGGATTTTGCGGAACAGTTGTGTTGAGTGTGTTAGCACTTTACCAGAATCAAGAGATTAAAAAAGAGACTGACAAAAGAACAGAAATATTAGAAAGACAAATACATTCTCCAGAATTAAAATTAGAATTTGCAACTCCTGTATTTCGCCCGCATCAATTGAATTTTACACTAAAAAATATATCTGACAATTTAGCAAATAACATTGTTGTAAGCAAATTTGATTTACGCGATGCAACGGGGGCACTAATTAATATGCCTAACAATGCAGTGTTATCCGGAAATTCATTAGGGGGTGGCGAATCATTATCATTTTATTTCATAGCAGGAGAAATTAAAGGAGTAAATTTAGAACTTGTATTCAGGGTTTCGTGTCATGATAAGTTTAAAAAAGAACATCAATATAAAGCGATAATATCTGTAGCAAACGCCAAGCTATTTCATGCCAATGTGGAATTAAATAAGATACAAGATTAAAGACCAACTATCAATATTCGGTAGTTGGTTTTTTTGTGCCCAAAAGGAGGGATAAATTGAGAAAATCATCAAAAGACTGCAGAGCAGATAGAGCCAGTGTAAACAGTCGCATACAGGCCGAGGCGGATGCAGCTATAAAGGCGCCGCCGGTTATGAGTTTCAGTGCAACAAATCCACCGTATACATATACAAGCTCATGCCCGGATCCAAAACGCAGGAAGCCTCTTGTAAGGAAGAAGGTGCAGCATGAAGCTTAAGGAAAAACAGATAATCACTGTTCAGGTTTATCCTGGTAGGAAGTTTGGTACCATGATCGGCAGCAATGACGGTCTGATCGGGATCCTGATAAACAGTGGCGAATACATAGATGTCCCCCAAGAGCGGGTGAGAATTGTGTCGGTGGAGGTGGAGAGAGATGAAAAAGACGAGAGCCATATCGAATAGCAAGAAATGTCCGTACTGTGATAAGAGATTTCCTGCTAATACGGATAGAATAAATTGTGACTGTAAGGATCATGGTCGATTGTTTGCGGTAGGGACGTATTACGAGAAAAAGACAGCAGGGAGGTGACGGGATTTGGACAAAGAAATACTGGTCCAGTATTGTGAGATGAGAGAGGAAATAAAGGATATTCACCGGCGCAAGGAGCTACTGGAAAAGCAGATCAGAAATCTGGGTATCGTTTCCGATTCTGTGAAAGGGACCAGATCTGATGGAACTTATGGCAGTATCAAAATTACAGGTTATCCAACACCGGAGCATTACCGGAAAAAGGCAGCTATTGAAAGACTTCAGAAAGTACTGGATATCAAAGAGACGGAGCTTTTGGAACTTATGACACAGGCAGAGGAATATATTGAGTCTATTACCAAGAGCGAGGTAAGAACTATGTTCCGGCTGTATTACATAGATGGGCTTCCATGGTGGAAGGTGGCACAGTCCATGAATAAGATGTTTCCGAAGCGGAGGGTGAGGTTTACGGAGGACGGGTGCAGGATGAGAAATAATAGATTTTTTGGAGAAATTTAGAAATGTTCGGTCATGTTCGTTAAAATGATGGTAGTATGATACCATGCAGAAGCCAGACAGAAAAGCTTCTCATACCTTCATTTAGGTAATCCCCCTACGGTTGCCGGGTGTAACAGCCCGGTGACTGATTGATTCCTGATATTCTCCTTTTTGAAAACGCCTGACTTAGTTATTCTTTGATGGGTGTTTTTTAGATTATCATTGATATTTTTAAGTAAATTATTTATAATGGAGGTGCTAATGCATGAAATGCTATGATAATTTTTACAAGGGGGATAAAATGAAAATTTTTGTAAGTTGGTCAGGAGAGTTGAGTAAGAAAATAGCACAAGAATTAAAAAAATGGATACCTTGTATTATTCAATCAGTAGAGGTGTTTTATTCTGCTGAAGATATTGAAAAAGGAGAGAATTGGGATAGTAAAATATCCGCTGAATTATCTGAATGTAGCTATGGCATAATATGTTTGACATCTGAAAATACAAATGCTCCATGGATACATTTTGAAGCCGGTGCCATAGCTAAATCTTTAGATTCTAGAGTGTCTGCATTGATGCTAAATATAAAAACGTCAGATATACAGGGACCTTTAAAAAGATATCAAGCAACGAAATTTGAAAAAGATGATTTTTACCAGTTATTAGATTCAATAAATAAAGCAACGGATTGTCCTCTTTCAAAAGAAGTAATTGAGACGGCTTTTGAAGCTATATGGGATAAAATGTATCATTCTATGAACAACATAGTAACTAGTTACAAGCCAATAAAAAGTGGCAAAGAAATTCTAAAAGAAGATCCGATTGAAGAAATTTTGCAATTGTTAAGAAAGCAAAATGTTTTATTATCTTCTCCTGATCAAATTTTATCTCCGGGATATTTATTGAGTATACTCAATGAAAGTAGGGATTTGGATAAGAACAGGAACAATGACAATATATCAAATGATTTGTTTATGGAATTAGTCAGGTTTGCTGATGTGCATTTAACTATGATTATAGATAATAAAATGAGCCCTAAGGAATTAGTTATATTAAATGACCTTATGGAATTATTAGATTTCTATAGTAAAAGACGTGGTTCAATAATTCGCAATAGATTCATGGATTTAAAAGAGAAATATTTAGAGTTTAGTAATAGATTTCGACAAAAAGAATATGATCTGGAATCAGCAATGGCTAAGCAAAATATTTATAAAAGAGAAATATTATAAATTGAGTGTTGCATTTTAAAGGAACTGGAAACAGTTCCTTTTCTATTTTGAGAGGTGGTGAGACTGATGGCATTAACAGCCAGACAGAAAATATTTGCAGATGAATACCTGATTGACCTTAATGCTACCAGAGCTTACAAGGTAGCTTATCCAAAGGTCAAGAAAGATGAAACGGCTAAAGCGGCTGCAAGCAGAATGTTAACGAATGTTAACCTTGGCACTTATGTTGAAAAGCGCATGAAAGACCGGGAAAAGCGCACTGAGATCACCCAGGACATGGTTCTAAAGGAGCTTGCAAAGATCGGCTTTGCGGATGTCACTGATTTCGTGACAATTGAGGATAAAGGGCCTTACAAAGCGGTGCAGGTAAAGACCACAGATGAAATGCCAGGGGATAAGCTTGGAGCTATTGCCGGAATCAAGGAAGGGGCAAACGGCATCGAGATTAAGCTGAACGATAAAGGGAAAGCTCTGGAGCTGATCGGCAGGCACTTGGGTATGTTTAGGGATAAGGTGGAACTGTCTGGAGAAGTAAAAACAAATAATCCTTATGAGGGTCTAACTACTGACGAATTAAGGAAGTTGATTCATGGTGGATAAGGAAAATATTATTAGAGGTGCAAAGATAGAACTTGCCAGAAGGGAGTTCTTTTTTTATTGCAATCTAAAAGCACCGGATTTTTACAAGGAAGACCGCCGATATCTTCTGGATCTTTGTAATGGCTTTCAGGACTTTATAGAGTCAGATGATGAAGTCTTGATCGTGAACGAGCCTCCTCGCCACGGCAAAAGTCGTACTGCGGGCCTTTTGGTAGAGTGGGTACTGGGAAAAGATCAGTCACAGAAGATCATGACCGGATCCTACAATGAGACCCTTTCCACTATGTTCTCGAAAAACGTCCGTAACGATATCCAGGAGGTTAAAGCCGATCAGAACAAAGTAGTATTTTCCGATGTGTTCCCAGGGGTACAAATAAAGCAAGGCGATGGAGCAATGAACCTCTGGAGTCTGGAAGGTGGGTATAACAATTACCTGGCCACATCGCCAACCGGTACAGCAACCGGCTTCGGTGCTTCCCTACTCATCATTGATGATCTTATCAAAAATGCAGAGGAAGCCAACAACGAACTAATAAAAGAAAAGCACTGGTCATGGTTTACGGATACCATGCTCTCTCGTCTGGAAGAATGTGGCAAGATTATTATCATCATGACCCGGTGGGCGAGTGATGATCTTGCAGGACGCGCATTGCAGCACTTTAAAGAAGCTGGCGCAAAGATCCGTCACATATGCATGAAAGCATTGATAAACCCAGAAACCCATGAAATGCTTTGCCCGGAGGTATTATCCTACAAATCCTATCAGGGTAAGATAAAAGCCATGGGTGCAGATGTTGCTTCTGCCAACTATCAACAGGAGCCGATTGACCTTAAAGGAAAGCTATATACTGCGTTCAAGACGTATAGTGGAGCGCTTCCGCAGTTTAAGGAAATCAGGAATTACACAGATACAGCAGATACCGGCGACGATTATCTTTGCAGTATAAATTATGGTGTTACGTTTGCCAATGAGGCTTACATACTTGATGTACTGTATACTAAAGCTCCCATGGAAGATACGGAACCGGAGACCGCAAAAATGCTTTATAACGGCCAGGTGAACGTTGCAAGGATTGAATCTAACAACGGTGGTCGCGGATTTGCAAGGAATGTCAAAAGAATATTGGAGCAGGAGCATGGAAGCAATTTCACCACGATCAAATGGTTCACACAGTCGAGCAATAAAGACGCGCGGATTTATTCCAATTCTTCGTGGGTGATGCAGCACATCTATTATCCGGAGGATTGGCGGAATAGATGGCCAGAGTATCACGATGCGATGAACAAATATCAGCGAGAAGGTAAAAATAAGCATGATGATGCCCCCGACGCAACTACTGGCATTGCCGAGAATTGCGCAAAGGGAGGCGGTCTGAAAGTATTAAAGTGAGGTGAGACGCGTGGATATAGAGATAATTAAAAAGCTGATAAAGAGACATCAGCCCGGACATTCGGGCTTTATAACAAGGGCAGAAAAAGCAAGGAATTACTACAGAAACAAGACTGACATACTGATTGCAGAGCCTAAGAAAAAAGAGGAGCAGGGAGAACGTCCGTTAAGGAATGCGGACAATCGGATACCTTTTAACTTCCACGGGCTTTTAGTCAATCAGAAAGCCTCCTACATGTTTGCCGCGCCCCCTCTTTTTGATTTGGGAGATAAGGATGCTAATAAACAATTGACAAAGTTCTTGGGCGATAAGTACGCAAAGGTGTGTAAAGATCTCTGCATTGAGGCCTCTAACTGTACCGTGGGGTGGTTGCACTTATGGAAGGACAGCAAGAGCGGCTTTAAGTATGCGGTTGTCCCAGCAGAACAAATTATACCGATATGGAACAAAAGCCTGGAAAAAGAACTTGAGGGGGTTTTAAGGAACTACCAAGTGATAGACGAGGATTCCGGAGATACGTACATCGTGTATGAATACTGGAATGATACAGAGTGTAATACATACCGACATAGAACATGTGATGATATCAATCTTCTGTCACCATACCAGATGTTTATCGCAGATCCGCAGACAGGAGATGCAACGGAAACATATAAGCATGGCATGGGCGAAATTCCGTTCTTCCCGTTTTTCAACAACAATATAGACACCGATGATCTGGTAAATATAAAACCGCTGATTGACTCCTATTGCAAGGTATTCAGTGGTTTTGTTAATGACCTGGAGGATATCCAGGAAGTTATTTTTGTGCTAACCAATTATGGAGGGGCAGATCTTGGGGAGTTTCTGAGTGATCTTAAAAATTACAAAGCAATCCAGGTTGAAAGCGGCGGATCGGATGACAAATCGGGGGTTTCAACTCTTACAATCGAGTTACCGGTTGAAGCCAGGGAAAAACTGCTTACCACAACTCGGAAATGTATCTTTGAGCAGGGGCAGGGAATAGATCCGGATCCTCAAAATTTTGGAAACAGCTCCGGTGTAGCATTGAATTTTCTTTATTCTCTCCTAGAGTTGAAAGCGGGTCTTCAGGAAACGGAGTTTAAGCTGGGGTTTGGAATGTTCGTCCGCTGTGTGTGCCGGCTTCTGAAGATCCCTATCAAGGACGATACGATCATTCAGACATGGACCAGAACCAGCGTTAAGAATGACACAGAACTTGCAGATATCGCGGAAAAGAGTATGGGAGTTATTTCGCGGGCAACAATTGTAGCGCATCACCCCTGGGTGGAAGATTCGGAAGCAGAGATGGAAGCCATAAAGGAAGAAGATGGTGAGCAGGAGAAGCGGGAACAGACTGTCACTGATATGCTGGCTAAGAATGGTGCCCCTGGGTTAGAGAACGAAGAGGGTGAGGGAGATGAAGACTGATGTCTTACTGGGAAGATAGGCAAACAAGTCGGTACATGGCCGGGGAAAAGCTTGCTAATCAATATTATGTTGACTTAGAAAAAGCGTTTATTCAATCCAAAAAGGAAATACAGCAGACCATAGATTTGTTTTACCTGCGGTATGCAGATGAAAACGGTGTGACTTATGCCAAAGCCCGGAAACTGCTGTCAAAGGCTGAGGTCGGGGAACTTAATGACTTTATCGACAAGGTAAAGGCTAACATGGGAAAGTATAACCTTGAAGTGGAAAACATGTCTATCAAGGCGAGGGTTACCCGGTACGAAGCATTAGAAAAACAGATCGACGCTGTCCTGCAGCAACTGTATGCGGTTGATTATGAATATAACGGATCCCTAACATTGGAACAGGTGTATAAAGATTCTTACTATCGGACATGGTACAATATCGACCAATACACCGGGTTTCATAAAGATTTCGCTCAAGTATCCCCGGCGTTGATTGATACTTACATCAATTATCCGTTTGATGGAGCTAATTTCTCCACACGGCTCTGGAAGCAAAAGGCATACCTGCAGCAACAGCTCATGGAGTCCATGACAACCATGATGATACAGGGAAAGCACCCCAATACATTAAGCAAGGAATTTGCAAAGAAATTCCAGACCAAACAATGGGAGGCATATCGGCTCTTGCATACCGAGGCTAGTTTTATGATGTCTCAGGCTACACATGATGCCTACAAAGAGGACGGAGTAGAGAAGTATGAATATATTGCCACTCTGGACAGTAAGACATGTGAGGTGTGCAGACCGCTGGATACAAAGAAGTTTGTTGTTGATAAGGCGGTAGTCGGTGTCAATATGGCCCCTATGCATGCTCTATGCCGTTGCACAGATGCGCCATATTATGATGATACTCCGACAGATGGCATGACAAGAGTTGCCAGGGATCCTGAAACGGGAGAATCTTACAAAGTTCCAGCTGAAATGTCTTATAAAGAGTGGCACGCTGAGTACATAGAAAATAATCCTAAAAAGGCACTGGCTGAAAAGAAACTCCAACATGAAAAAGCAGACCGGGAGCAGTTTGAGCGGTATAAAGATATTCTTGGAGAAGACGCTCCTGAAACACTGGATTCTTTCCAAAAATTAAAGTATAATGATAATGAAGAGTGGAAGAGCGTACAGGCGCTTTACCGCAAGACTAATGCTTACAATAAGATCATTCTGAAAGAACCGGCAATCACTGCTGATCTGAAAAAGATATCTAATGACACCGGAGTGACATTAGTAGGGTTGGAAAACCGGATAAAATCAAAAGATTCTTTCCTGCGAAAAGTAGGTACTGACAGTGAGCATAGCTTGGATTCACAGATTATTAAAGATACCATTAATTCAACGAACGATGTTATTCGATACACTTATCAGAGCAATGCCCTGTCTGTGGTAGATTCGTATAATAATGTATCAAAGCATTTTACCGACATGGGGTATAAGACTGTAAAAGTCAAAAACACTTGGCTTAATAAAAGGTCTGCATATAAAGGCGTGAATTGCGTTTTTGAGACACCGGAAGGGCAGCGGTTTGAGGTGCAATTCCACACACCTGAAAGTTATAAACTAAAAGACAGTAAAGAAATGCATGGTTTATACGAAGAGCATCGTAAAGATGCTACAAGTGCCGAAAGACGTAATGTCCTTACTAATAAAATGTTTGAACTATCATCTCAATTAGAGATACCTTTAAATATTGATCAGATAAAATAGGAGGTCTCATGGAGGATTTTTATTTTGTATATGGCTATGAAAAGAACAAGAAAAGCGCAAGACGCTTGTATCGTTTCATCGGCGGAGAGTTTGAGCGCTACAACAAGGAATTAGAAGAATGGAAACCTTCTCCAGAGCAATGCTGCATATTTATCGGTGAGGATTGGGAATACGATGAAATAACAGAGGAAGAAGCAGAAAAAATAAAAACTATGTTAATTATTTAGTACCATCAGTCAGTTAATGGCTGGTGGTATTTTTGTATTAAAAAGTTGCGACGATCGCAACAGGAAGGAGTCTAATGAACCGGATTAGAGAAGATCCAATATAACTATATATTTGAATTTACAAAGCACGCAGGTAATCCTGGGTGTTATTTTTATGCTCCGGAACGAGGGTAAACTATCATCTACCCTGCCACGGGTATAACTGGCTGAATCCCAATACCCGGAGAGCGGGAATAAAAATCTATGGAGGAAATAACAATGGATTGGATAAAAACAATTTTAGAAAATGCAGTAATTACAGATGGGAAGTTGGACATTGAAGCTACGATGAAAGCTGTCAACACAGAGTTTCCGAAGCATGCAGTACCGAAGCAGGAGTATAACAACAAGGTCAAGGAGCTTGAAACGGCCAATACGACCATTGGTGACTTGAAAAAGGACTCCGAAGGAAGCGAAGGTCTCCAGAAGAAGATTACGGACTATGAGAATGAGATTAAAGGTCTGAAAGACGCTGCCGCAAATACTCAGAAGGAATATGCTCTGAAAGACAAGCTTAAAGAGGCCGGTGTTACAGATGTAGATTATATCATTTATAAGCAGGGCGGGCTTGATAAGTTTACTTTCGATAAAGAGGGGAAGCCAGTCGGTGTTGACGATATACTGAAACCGCTGAAAGAAGCTTCTCCGCATTTATTTAAGGTCGACAATGGTGGTGGCTATAAACCAGCAGGTGGTGGAAATCCGTCAGCAAAGAATCCATTTGCAAAAGAAAGTTTTAATCTTACGGAGCAGGGAAAGCTACTTCGCGACGACCCAACAAGGGCAAGAGAGCTGGCTGCATCCGCCGGCGTAACTATTTAATGAAAAGAAAGGTAATAGGTGATTAAATGCCAGCAACAAAATTATCAGATGTTATTATTCCGGAACTTTACACACCGTATGTAGTAAATCGTACCATGGAGCAATCCGCCCTCTTCCAGAGCGGTATAATTACCAACAATGCAGAGTTTGACCGTTTGGCGAGTGAAGCAGCTCCAATCCACAATATGCCATTCTTCGAGGATTTAACCGGTGACTCTGAAGATATTATTGAAGACAAAGATCTGACAGCAAAAAAAATCACTTCCAATCAGGACGTGTCTACAACTATCCGCAAGGCCAACCTGTGGGCAGCAACGGATCTTTCAGCGGCACTTGCTGGTAGCGACCCTATGGCAGCTATCGGAAATCTGGAGGCTGGATATTGGGTTAGAGAATACCAGAAGATCTTGATCCAGGTCTTATCCGGTGCTTTCGGAAGTTATACCAATGGGGAGAGCGAGACTGCGACTCCTCTTAAAGATCACATTCTTGACATTGCTTCTATGGGGTCAGCTGCAGCTCAGAAAATCAGCGCCAGTGCATTTATTGACGCTGTACAGTTATTGGGAGATGCACAGGGTCAGCTTACTGCTGTTAGCATGCACAGTGCCACTAAGACATATCTTAAAAAGCTCAACCTTATTTCTACTGAAAGAGACTCAAACGATGTGGAATTCGAGGTATATCAGGGACGCAGGGTTATTGTAGATGATGGCTGCCCAGTAATCGGTGACGTATTTACTACATATTTATTCGGGCAAGGCGCTATTGCATTCGGAAACGGTTCACCAGTTGGATTCGTACCGACGGAGGTTGATCGAGAAAAAAGAAAGGGGTCCGGTGTTGATTATCTTATCAGCCGTAAAGCTTTTATCATGCACCCCAGGGGTATCAAGTGGACCAACCTTGCACGAGAACATGTTGAGACACCCACGAAAGATGAACTGATGAATGCGATTAACTATGAGCGCGTTTATGAGCCTAAACAGATTCGTATCGTAGCCATTAAACACAAGATTGGTTAAAGGAGGGCAGTATGACAGAATCGGAGATGCTCACAGTAGTAAAAAATAATCTTAAGATTGAGGACGAAACGCAGGATTTGATCATCTCCGATGTCATCCTGCTCGTCTGCGAATACTGCAATATCAACATAGAAATGATACCGAACGCACTGGAAAGAATTATTCGTAAGAAAGCAAAAGCTATCATTGATTATGAGGCTGCAAGTGGCAGCGGATTTGCCCAGGATATTGCAAGCATTAAAGAGGGCGACGGAACTATAACATACGTCACCAGTGGAGCCAATGGCAAAGAGGGCATATATGGGTTGTCTGACAGTGATAAGACAGCTCTACGGCTTTATAGGAGGCTGAGAGGATATGTATAATCCATATGAGCGAATGTATGATGCAAAGATGGACGTATACCGGTATATATCTGGTGAGGACGATGATGGTTTCGAGACAAACCAGGAGTTCCCGGTTATAGAAAGTGCAAAGTGCCGGTACAGTATTTCATCTCAGACAACAGCAGAAAACGGGGTTCCCATTATGTTAAGTACAGCCCAGCTCTTTTGCGGAATTGAACATGACATAAAGCCCGGGGACAAGGTAGTTGTAACACTTCGTAAGGGCGATCCGGTCACGGTCAAACTGGGCGAGTGCCACCCGTACCGCTTTCAATGGCAATGTAAGATTGAAAAGGACGGAAAGGCATGAGCAGCAGTAATTACCGTAATAATAAGGCTATGATAGACCAATTCCGCAAGGAACTAATGGCAGAACTTGGAGAGATAGGCGAACTTGATAAGAAGATATTAAATCAGGCTGTAAATGAAGGTGTTGCGGATATTAAGAAAAATACTCCTGTGGATTCCGGAAGTATGAGAAAGGCTTGGAGATCTGCCCCAGCAGTTAAAGGAGCGGAAGGAGTTAAAAAATCTATTGTAAATACTATGGATTATTCTTCGTATGTCAATGATGGACATAGGACTGTAAACAAGGCAGGTGAAACCACCGGATTTGTACCCGGACATTATATGCTTGAAAAGGGTGTCAGTTACATTAATAAACGGCTGGTTACTTTATTCAAAGCTGAAATCGAGAGGATTGGAAAGAAGTATGATAAATGATGTCTACAAGGGCATATCGGCTGAATGTAGGATAGTTAATTCTACCGCGAAAGTCTATAGGGACAATACACCACAGAATTTTACTACACCTGCTTTCTTGGTGGAACAAATCGACTTTTCCCCGGCGCGTTCTATTAATGGCAAGCAGCGCATATCCGTTCAATTTGATTTAAAGTATTTCCCTGATGGAGAGGCAAAAGATTATTTATGCAAGTGCAGGTTGATGCAAGAGGAGCTTTCCAGACATTTCCACGTTCTGGAGGGTTCTTTTTATGTAAAAGATCGGTCCTTTAAAGTGACCGACGATGTTTTACACTTCCAGTTCACGGTAGACTACATTGAGGTCTTATCTGCGGGTGAAACGCCCATGCAGGAACTGGAAACCAATACAAATATGAAGGAGAATTGACATGGCAGGAACATGGACATCACAAAATAAAGTTTTGCCCGGTGCGTATATCAACGTCGTCACAAATGAGCCATTATCCATTGCTCCAGGTGATCGCGGAACCGTGGTTATTTTGCAGGAGTTGAGTGTAGGCACTGACGGAGCCATTTACACGATCACAGCAACGGATCAGGCTTATCCAGAGAGCGCCACGGTAGCAGATAAGAAACTCGTAAATCTGGCACTGTATAACACACAGAAGGTCAAAGTATATAAGCTTCCATCAACGCATGACGCTGACGATATTACGGCTGCACTTGCTGCACTCAGAACAGAAAAGTTTGATACGCTGGTCTATCCGTATGACACGGAACATGCCTCCGAAAAAGCGGCAATCGTTACCTGGATTAAAGCCATGAGAGACGATGAGGGAGTGTGGTGTACGGCGGTACTCGCTAACCACACCGCAGACAGTGAAGCTATTGTCAATGTGGTACAGGGGCTTAAAACATCAGCAGACGAAAGCCTTACGGCGGCAGAAGTTACAGCGTGGGTGGGAGGCGCTACCGCGGGTGCAAGCATTACCACCTCGAACACTGGTAAAACTGTTATGGGAGCCATTGACGTTTCCCCCCGCATGACCCGATCAGAAATGGAAACAGCAGTTACGGCAGGGAAGTTCATTTTCAAAGTGGATAGCGCACAGAATGTGACCGTTGTCTATGATATCAATTCCCTGACAACTACGACAGCAACTAAAGGGGCTATGCTTAAGAAAAACCGTGTTATTCGTACAATTGATGGGATTAGGAATGATATAACCTCTATTTTTGAGGCTTCCTATATTGGGAAAGTGAATAACAGTGCTGACGGCAGAGTGCTTTTAAAAGCTGCATTAATAGATTACTTCACTACGCTGCAGAACTTGGGAGCCATTCAGGAATTTGAGACGGATGATGTGATCGTGGAAAAAGGAACTGCCATTGATACGGTACTTGTATCGGCGAACATTAAACCAGTAGATAGCGTGGAAAAGATTTACATAATCGTTAATTTGTCATAAGGAGGTAGATCATGGCAGGAAGTTACACAAAAATTGCGGACCTCGTGACAGGCAGTGAGGGTAGCGCATTTATTACGACGGACGGACAGAACCGGTATTTTTTCGAGCTCTCTAAAATCGAGGCAAACATCGAGTTCACAGTTATTGCGAAAAAGTTGCTGGGGAACCGAATGAAACAGCATAAGGTTGTTGGCGCAGAGGGAAAAGGCAGCATGACCATGTACAATGTCAGTCCGGCTGCGCTTGCAATTTATCAGCAGTACATTAAAAACGGCGACACACCACAGATCAGCATTCAGGTGTCCAACGAGGATCCGGCGTCCACCATCGGAAAGCGTACCGTTGTAATGAGAAATATTATTCTGGCTAAAGTCCCGGTGGCTTACTTGGAAGATGGCAGCGAGGATCTTAATACCACAGACACAGATTTCACATTTGACGATCTGGATGATCTGGAGAGCTATGTATTGCCAGAAAATATGAGATAAGAGGGAGCTGACAGCTTTCTCTTTATTATTGAGAGGAGATAAAACATGAGTACATTAAGTGCATTCTTAAACCCAGTTAAGGTTGAAAACAAAGAGGTAATTGTATCTGAGAGATTCCAGGAAAAAGGAAAGACTGTCCCGTTTACAATCAGGCCGGTGACTCAGGAAGAAAATGAAGAAATTATAAGAAAATACCGGAGGAAAGATAAAAAGGGCGAAGAAACATTCGATCAGATCGGTTATAGCCATGATCTGGCTGCTTCCGCAGTTGTTTTCCCTGACCTAAACGACGCAGAACTACAGAAAGCATATGGAGTGCTTGGAGCCGTGAAATTGCTGAAAAAGATGCTCCTTATAGGTGAATTTGCCACGCTGGCACAGGCGGTTAAAGAATTGTCCGGTTTGGAAGCGGACATTAACGACGACATCGAAGAAGCAAAAAACTGATAAAGCAGGGCGATGGTGAAATGAATTTAGCACATTTCGCCCTGCAAAAGCTTCACATATTGCCAAGTACATTGTTAAAGATGGGTGACAGAGAAAAAGCGTTTATATATGCCAGTATAAGATGCAGGGTTGAAGACGAAAAGCGAGAGGCCGCAAAGGTAAGGAAGTAAGGAGGTGGGGAACATGGCTACATTAAAAGCAATGTTTAAATTGTTTGATGGATACAGTTCCACGGTAAATAAAATAGTTTCCGGCACAGATAAAGCCACAAAAAGCGTGCTTTCAGCAAGCAAGGGCACAGATGCATATAATGACAGTCTTCAGAAGACCGGGGCTGCCGCCTCTACCGCCAATAGCGGCCTCATGAAACTTGTGGGAACGGTTATAACGCTTGCTTCTGTAAAAAAGACAATGGATCTTACAGATACATACACCAATACGGCGGCACGTCTTAAAATGGTAAATGATGGTACGCAGACCCAGCTTGAACTACAAGATAAAATATTTGCTTCAGCAAATCGAGCCAGAGGATCCTATACCGATATGGCGAGCGCCGTGGCAAAAATGAACCTGCTGGCCGGAGATAGTTTCGGAAGCAATGATGAAGCAATCGGGTTCACGGAATTATTACAGAAATCTTTAAAAGTATCCGGTGCGGGGAAATCTGAACAGGATTCAGCATTTCTACAGCTGTCCCAGGCTATGGCGGCAGGCAAACTGCAAGGAGATGAATTCCGGTCTGTTATGGAAAATGCCCCCATGGTAGCTGATGCAATCGCAAAGTATATGGGTAAGACCAAAGGCGAGTTAAAAGAGCTGTCAGCTGACGGTGCGATCACATCGGACATCATAAAAGGGGCTATGTTTGCAGCAGCAGACGATATTAATAATAAATTTGCCACTATGCCAATGACGTTTTCTGATACATGGAATAAGATTAAAAACGCCGGTAATCAGGCTTTCGGTGGAGTGTTTGAAAAACTTAACAAGGCGCTCAACTCACCGGAAGGGCAAGCTGCACTTAATAACATAATAGGCCTTATTTATGGTGCTGCGGATGCTTGTAATTCATTACTTGATGGCGCATCTGCGGTATATGATTTTATGAGTAAGAGCTGGCCATACATCAGTCCATTTATTTGGGGCATTGTCGCAGCCCTTGTCGCTTATAACATTGCACAGGGAATAACAAACTTAATTGCAGGAGCAGCAGCACTGATAAGCGGCGCGCATGCGGCAGCGCTTGCTATGCAGTCTGGTGCCACGTTTACGGCTACCGCCGCGCAGTATGGGTTTAATGCCGCGCTGTTAGCGTGTCCACTCACATGGATCATAATATTAATTCTGGTACTGGTAGCGGCTTTTTATGCTGCCGTAGCTGCCGTTAATCACTTTGCAGGTACTTCGATAAGCGCCACCGGCCTTATACTCGGAGTAATGGGAGCATTTGCTGCATTCATAGTCAATCAAATGATCTATGTATATAACATGATAGCCATTATAATCAATGCGATTGCCAATGCTTTTAATGATCCAGTGGCAGCGATCCAAGTGTTGTTTTATGACATGGCGGTTAATGTACTTGGATACTTCCAATCCATTGCAAAGGGAGTAGAGGACTTAATCAATAAAATTCCAGGGGTCCAAGTAGATATAACCTCTAAAGTGGATGATCTGATAGGCGGAATGAAAGATAAATCAAAGAGCATTAAAGATGCTTCCGGTTGGAAAGAGTATGTTAAACCTCTGGATTACCTAAACATGACCGATGAAGCAAAAAAAGGTTATAAAGGCGGCAAGGGATTAGAAGACGGACTAACCAATGTTTTATCTGGGTTAAATCCTAATGACAAAAAAGACCAATTTGATTTTAGTAAATTTGCAACCGGTGGGAACCCTGCAGTAATTGAGGGTAAAGGGAAAAACAAAGCAGTGAAGGTGGAGAACGAGGAGGACATTGAATGGCTCCGTAAGCTTGCGGAAAGAGACTATGTTGCCAGGATTTCACAAAACACACTCGCCCCTAATATTCACGTGGAATTCTCTGGACCTATCACAAGGGAAGCCGATGTTGATGGGGTGGCGGCTCACATTGGTGGCATTCTTAAAGAGCAAATCGCAACAGCACCGGAAGGAGTGAACTAAGTATGTCATATTCCATTTACTTTAAGCTTGGCAGCAAAAAATATAAACTTCCGGTAAACCCAGAAGAAATCAAAAGATCCAGGGATTTACAAATCGAAACGTATCAGATTCTTGGGACCGGTCAAGTATCGGTCCCTGCAACCTGCGAACTTGAAAAGTTTAGCTTTGAGGCTGAATTTCCGAGCCAGGAATACCATTACGTGGAAACAGCCGGACGATTTAGAGATGCTGATTACTATGAAAAAATGTTTCGTAAGGCTCAAAAAAACATGACACCGATCCGGCTTATCGCATCGAATGACATAACAGATGATATCAGCTGTAAAGTGCTTGTACAAAGTGTGGAATCAGTTGAAAAAGCGGGTGAGGAAGGAGATAAGTATTTGTCAATCACCTTGCTCGAATATAAGGCTCCTGGAAAACGATATATAGCGGTTCCAACGCCTACTGTTACGGTGGCGCAGGCGGAAGTACCTACAAGCCAAACCAGCCCGGCAGTCACAGAAAATAAAACGTACACAGTTGTTAAGGGTGATACGTTGAGCGGTATTGCAAAGAAATTTTATGGAAGCGGCACACAATATCCGAAAATCGCATCGGCTAATCCGTCAATAAAAAACCCGAACTTGATTTATCCTGGTCAAGTGCTCAGCATACCAATATAGGAGGCGCAACTTGGAATTAATGGTGCAAACACAAGGGGAAATATATGATATATCCAATATGTGCACGGAATTATCATGGTCTGATGCGCTTAATGAAGGTGCCAGTGCATTAGAGGTTATATACATCAGTGATGGCTTAACAGTACAAAACGGAGATGCAATACGTCTAACTGACAACAACCAAAAGGATGGTATATTTTTTGGAACTATATTTAAGGTTTCTGGCGACGAAAAAGGGTTAATTAAAGTTAAAGCTTATGATCAGTTACGCTATGCAAAGGCAAAAGAAATTATTGTACTGGAAAAAGGAACTCTTAAAAGTCTGGTTCAAAAAATGGGAACTTCTCTTTCATTAAAAATGGGAACTTTAGAAGATACAGGGTACATTTTACCTACGATTGCCGACATGGACAAAACATGGCTCGATCAGGTAAACAGGGCGATTTACAACTCTTACTATGGTATGGAGAGCCATGACTTATTCTGCATGAGGGACGAATATGGGCTTGTTTGTCTCTGGAACATGCGAAACCTCCAATTACCATTGGTACTTGGCGATGATAGTTTGTGTATGGGGTATAACTGGGAAAAATCTATTGACGATGAATTTTATAACAGAATAAAAATTGGGTGGAAAAGTGAGGAGGGTGGACACTTCGATGTAGGTACAGCAGTTGACCAAGAATCTGTTAATAAATATGGTTTATTGCAATACTTTGAAACATCGGCTTCCGGTGTTGACAATGCAGAAAAAGCACAAAAACGAGCGAACGACATGTTAAAACTGTATAATCACGAAAAAGAAACCTTGAAATTAGAATGTTTAGGCGACATAAGAATAAGATCCGGAAATAGCTTTTATGGTAGCATTGAAGGTATTAAATTGAACAACCGGTTAGTAGTAAAAAAAGTAACTCATGATTTTATACCAGTGCACAAAATGAATGTGGAGGTGATGCTCGGTGAGTAATAACAACGCAGCAAACGAGTTATTTACGGTGATAAAGACAATAGTTGATAATTACATTAAGAATAGACAGATAGCAACTTTCGTCAATGGGACCTATAACGGATCAGCTGTATTAATAAATGAGAGGTTGCCAATTCCTATGAGTATGATAATGGGGAATATGAAAAATAAGCTTGTTTCTGGTGATAAGGTTGTTCTTCTGAGGAATGATGGCGGGCAAGAATATTACATTATGGAAATAACCGGAAAGCCCTATGTAACCAATGAGGGGGCTGATCATGGCTGACTTAACGACAGATTTAATTATAAAAGAGCAGGTCTATGATAATAAGACATATAAAGTATCCAGTGACAAAATAGAGGGGTTTATAGATGATTTGGAAGCACTCAAGCAGACCATTTATAAATTACTTGGCACGGAGCAATATGAATACCCTATTTACAGTTTTGACTACGGAATCTCTTGGAAAGAATTGATCGGGCAGGAAAGGGCATATGTCCGGGCTGAAATGAAGCGAATGGTCCAGGAAGCATTGTTATTGGATAGCCGTATCAGTGACGTGGACGGTTTTAATTTTGTATTTGTTGGTGATACATGCAAATGCAGTTTCAACGTCACAAGCATATATGGAAATTTTGAGATTGAAACGGAGGTGCTTACATGAGCCAAACCTATGAAGAAATATTACAATCTATGCTTAACAAGGTTCCAAGTAATGTGGACAAAAGAGAAGGAAGCATTATTTATGATGCCTTGGCTCCTTGCGCTTTCTACATAGCGAATCAGCAGTTTTCACTTGATAATTACTCTGAACTGGTTTTTGCTGACACGGCGGTGGAAGGATATCTTGACCGCATTGTGGCAGATAACGGAATGACACGAAAACCGGCTACATATGCGGCAAGGACGGTTAGTACAAGTGCGAGCGTTGATTTAGGGACGTTGTGGGGCATTAATGGATTGGTTTATAAAATAACCAATCAAATAGCCAGCAACCAATACAAGGCGCAGTGCACAACCCCAGGAATAAGCGGAAACCAATTTTCTGGTGTGCTCACTCCTATTTCTAATGTCACAGATGTGACGGCAACCTTGGGAGATGTTATAACACCAGGAGCCGATGAAGAGACTGACGATGCGCTTAGAGAACGTTTCTACGAAAAGGTAAGAACTCCTGCGACCTCAGGGAATGCATACCAATACAGTCAATGGGCTCTTGAAGTATCGGGTGTTGGAGCTGCAAAAGTATTCCCACTCGATAGCGGTCCTGGAACTGTAACTGTTTTAGTAGTTGACGGAAACAAAGAAATCAGTGAACCTCTTCCTGACATCGTGGCAGAACACATCGAAACTGTACGCCCAATAGGGGCTACAGTCACAGTTTTAAGTCCAACAGGCAAAGAAATAGACGTATCCGCCACCGTGAAACTTGACGGTAGCAAAACCCTGGAAGATGTTACTGCAGCGTTTGGAGTAGCCCTTGAATCCCTGCTGTCTAGTACTGTATTTACCACTTACAGCGTGAGTTACGCCAAGATAGGCAGCTCGTTATTGGAGGTTCCGGGCGTGGAAGACTATTCCGGGCTTTTAGTAAATTCAGGGAGTGGAAATATAACAATTGGTAGCAAAGAAGTGCCGATAAAAGGTACAGTTGTATTGACGGAGGCTGTGTGAAATGGACTTAATGACATTACTGCCAAATTATTACGACCAGAATGAGACTATGAAGAAATTACAAGAAATCTTGTCCTCGGAATCAGATAAGCTTGACATCCAGTTAAGTACTGTTATTGCTGAATGCTTTGTCAATACTGCCAGTACAATGCTATCAAGGTATGAGAGGATTTACGGCATTGAAATAGACATTTCCAAGTCTAAGACTTTCCGAAGAGAGAGGATCAAGGCAAAAATAGCAGGGGTGGGAACCACCACAAAGCAGATGATACAAAACGTCTCTGCAAGTTATTCTAATGGTGATGTGGAAGTGATTGAGGATAACGAAAACAGCAAATTCACAATTAAGTTTGTTGGAACATTGGGAGTCCCTGATAACTTAGCTGATCTCAAACTCACTATTGAGGAGATTAAGCCTGCACATCTTGACGTGACGTATGAGTATGTATACAACACGTGGGAAAATTTAAAACGGATTACATGGGGGCAGGCAGCGGCCTATACATGGAACCAGATAAGGACGGTGAGAATATAAATGCAGACAACACCTAATTTGGGGCTTAATAAGCCAGAAAGTAATGAGTACGTAAATGTAACAGACATTAATGAAAACGCAGATATTATTGATGAAGCAGTTGCTGCAAAGGTGCAATCATCTGGCGGGGATATCTCAGAAACAGTCATTGAAATTCTGGATACTGTAGAGGATAAGTATCCGATCCCGGATGCAGGTGAGAGTGTTAAGCGGTTTT
Organism: Paenibacillaceae bacterium; assembly: GCA_015057715.1. GTDB lineage: Bacteria > Bacillota > Clostridia > Lachnospirales > Lachnospiraceae > Lacrimispora. The sequence goes on along the minus strand of SVDS01000018.1, from coordinate 3,720 downwards.
TCGGAAAAATGCTGACGTTCCTTAGAAACATAAGACCTCTTACGGGTGATATCAATATTTATGTTTCTACAACGGGCTCAGATACGACTGGTGATGGTAGCAAATTGAATCCATATGCGAGCATTGGAAAAGCACTAAGTGTAGTCCCAAAGAATCTAAATGGATTTACAGCTTCGATCTACGTGTCAGATGGCACTTACGCAGAGGATGTCAGCATAAATGGAATTAAAAATGGTCTGTTAATACTGCGCAGAGATGGAGTTGAAGAATTAAATTCTCTTTGTAATATTAATAAAATCACGGTATCTAATAGCGATTCTATACATATCCTGGGATTTAATTTAATTGCCGAATATACGGATAGTATATATGCCACTAATTGTGAATTTGTATATGTAAATTGTTGCCAGTCAATTTCAATTTCATTTGATAACCAATCATTTAGTTTTTTATATGTATCAATAGCGCGAATAACTGGCTGTCGATCTTTAAATCACAATTCATGTTTATGGTGCTATTCGTCACATATATACTCAGGGAATTGGTCAGATGATAGTATTGGTATCAAATATGGGACATATGTAGATGGTGGTGGAAGCATAGCTATTGGAAATGTATATCAACCTAATGGGCACACTTCCAAAGAATACTATGCGGCAGGCGGAATAATATCTAATGTTTTTGGCGCAAAAGTCGGTTCTTTGAAAAGTGATACTACATTATATGTTTCTACAGCTGGGTCTAATACCACTGGTGATGGAACAGCCGCAAAACCTTTCAAAACCATACAATATGCAATAGACACATTACCTAAAGATTTTGGCGGATACTTTGCTACCATAACTATCTCTTCTGGCACCTATGTTGAAGATATACTTATATCAGGATTTAGTGGCACTCTGCAATTAACATTGTTAGGGAATGTTACCACGGGTTCTATAACAATCGGGAATTCAAGGGTAACGTGTGCAGCATCTATCGCATGTACACTTTCAATTAAATACTTATATGTAACAGCCTCCGGCAGGTTTGACTCATTCAGTGCTGTTGGTATTAAAACAACTGGATATATCGACGGTCAGCCACAGAATGGAAGTAAGGCTTCAATAGCCGCTAATAGGGGTGACATCTATATTTCAGGGTCAATTACATTAACAGGCAATACAGATGTAGGCATGTCAGTAATATCGATATCGAGAGTGCATTTTTCAACGGTTACTGGAACAGGATTTAATATTGGGGTGGTTGTGAGCACTGGTTCAGTTGCTACTTGTGGGACTGCAAGTGGTATGTTAATATCTGCAACAACACCAATACAACAGGGCGCTTCTGGGCAGTATGTCTATTCAAATGGTACACAGATTTCGGATGATATAACCACAGGACTGTCATGTACGTGGGGAACCATCAGAAGTGGATATGTGAGGCATGGCAATTTAAATGGTGCCGCTATGATCAGCCTCAATATGCGTATCGAACCTAAAGTTGCTCTAGCCGCTGGTAACGAATATATTATTTCTGGATTGCCTCCATCAAATATACCTGGATACAATACTGTACCAGTATGTACAGATTCACCATCGAGTACTAGTGCTTGTTGGTTATATGCAGGAGGTTCGATTGCATTCAGACCCAGTGTTAGTATACCATTAGGCACTTGGAATATTGCCATGAGTGCAACTTATAAAACAAACTCATAAGGAGGACTTAATATGAATAACGAAACAATCAAAGTAGGTGAGGTAACCTACAACATTGCAAACGGCAGTTGCAGTCTCCATCTGTCTGACGGTGGGGTGGCAACGGTAGCCATTATTATCGGATCAAATATAATTAATGATATACATAAAAACCTATCAGAAAACAGCACCATCACAAAGTACACAGCTGATGGTGTAGAAGAGTGGCAGAGAAGCGATCTGATATATACTGGGGAAATTAAATTGAAAAATGACTTTCCCGTACGGATCGAGCAGAAGCAGACAGGGACTGATGATGAGGGAAAACCGATATACAGCAACGTGGAAGCAATGGAAGACGTGGTGATCGTTGAGTACAGGACACCGAACATTCAGGACAAGATACAGTCACAGGCAGAGGAAATCAAATCATTAAGAGCAACAGTTGACACGCTAATTTTATCAGGTCTGGAGGGGTAATTATGTTTGAAACATTAATGAGATTATATAACAGTGGCAAGGGTCCACTTACGGCTACGATGTTGGCTAATGCGGTAATAAAGAATTGGATAACGGAATCAGATAAAAAAGAGATCTTGGCAACTAAAAATTAAGAAAAAGTGAGGATAATAAAAATGGATAGAATTACAGAACTGCTTGCCCTGGCATGGGGAAGCCCAATTATTAAACTGGTCATTTTGGCAGTAGTGATGGATACCTGCTTTGGCTGTATTAGAGCAATTAAAGAGCATGAATTTAACAGTTGTTTCGGCATTGATGGAGCGATCCGGAAAATCTCCATGGTGGCCTCCCTGGCGTTCCTACTAATACTTGATCGAATCGTACATCTTAATCTGATCGGCTTCATTCCGGAAGCAATCCGGTCATATCTGCCGGTTAATGCCATTGGAGTGGCGGAGTTCTTCGGGCTCCTGTACATAGCATATGAGCTGGTGAGCATTCTTAAAAACATGACTCTGTGTGGTCTGCCGGTGAAGCGGTTGTGGGAGGCAGTAAAGAAGCTCCTTACACAGTATACGGACGAGCTGCCGGATAACACATAAGCTGTTGCGACCGTCGCAACGGATGTAATGTCACAACTTTATGGACCTGGGTTAATCCTGGGTCCTTTTTCAATTGGAGGAAAATAGCATGAGTAATGCAGTAAATGACTTAATCAATAAGGCGAAAGCCTGGACAGGATATCTGGAAAAGAAGAGCAACGCCAGCCTGGACGATTTTACATCCAACGCAGGAAGTAATAACTTTACTTGCTTTGCCAGGGATTACAAGATACATACCGGTTATAATCTGCAGGGGCAGGCATGGTGCGCTATATTTGCATCAGAGGTATTTGTACAAATGTTTGGCTTGGAAGACGCCAAGAAGCTCCTGGCCGGGGCGCTGTATCATTATTGTCCGACTGGCGTAAATCAGTTTAAGGCAGCCGGACGATGGTTTACCTCTCCTGAGCCGGGAGATGTAATCTTCTTCACGAATGGGACCAGAGCATATCATACAGGTATCGTAACTGAGGTAACGTCTACCAAGGTGAAAACTATAGAAGGTAATACATCCGGAGCCAGTGGCGTGATCGAGAATGGCGGAGGAGTCTGCCAGAAGTCTTATAGTTTGTCCTATGAGAGAATTATGGGGTATGGTAGACCGGATTGGAGCATTGTGACACAGCCGGAATATACTCCGGGCTGGAATCATGATGATAATGGCTGGTGGTATGCGGATACGAAAACCACTTACCATAAATCCTGCTGGCAGCTCATCAATGGCCATAAGTACTATTTTAATCCGGACGGATACGCTGTTACCGGGTGGCAGGAAATTGATGGTAAATGGTATTACTTTGAACCAAGAGCCGGTCATGATCTGGAATGTGCACTGTATGTATCAGATCAGGATGGAGCGCAACATATTGGTGAGTTTTGAGATTAGTGAAATAGTGCTATATTTGTTTGGCAAGGTTACCAATTGCCCAGATCGATACTAGATGATAATATAAATGCATTCTAAAACATAAATCAAG